>NZ_CP025536.1:1697761-2065522 GCF_002953735.1 Streptococcus pluranimalium
TCATGGTATTAAATTGTAAAGGATCGAACTGTTTATACAGAGCAACAAGCGGTAACATAGGAAAGTGGTCCTTCTTCTCACTTTGAATAAATTCCAGAACTTGTTTTTCTCCCTCAATAACGGCATCAACTCTAATCAGCCCAGGTATGCTTGTAATGGCATCTCCATTTTGGTAAAAGGTCAAAGCAATATCTCCAGCTTTCATTGACTCAAACTCGGGAAAGTCATCTGTAATCTTAAAATAATAAGCTAATGGTTCCTGCCCTAAACCTGTTAGATAATAGCCTCGTAAAACTTTGATATTACCCATAATGTTCCTCCTCTTTGTCATCAATGAAAACAACTTCAATCAATCTATTTCGTTTATGTTCCAAAGTGATAAGCTGTTCCCACTCTCGCTTAGTATGCTTTATTTTCCATAATGGTATCACTCCAAAAAGGAGCAGTCTCCCAGTATAAAGAATTTCATCTTTTCTTTTCACGATAACTCATCCTTTCTTAACAAACTCTATGAACTTTAAACGGTGCTTGATAATAATTTGGATAGTGAATAACTTTCTTAGTCTTCTGAACTGGTAGAGGAATATGATAATGCACCTGCATATACTGACAAGCTAATCCTCTACTCTCAAAGACTAATAAATTTCCCTTACTGTCATAGAGATAGTCTCCATCTTCAAAACTAAAAATAACATATCCCATTTATTCTTCTCCTCTTCTAGTTTGTTCTACAATTACCTTATAACTACTTTCAAGTTCCATATTATAGCCATCCACCCCAACAAAATAATGCCGTACAGAAAATAGCTTCAACTAATCTAACTAAAATAATCCATATAAAATCCTCTCTTTTTTAGTATCCAAATACCAATGCATATTAGTTTTATAAGCCTATAAACTTTGCTCTCACTATCAGAGATATAAATGTAATGGCAGTTTGCGGGTTTTATCACTCAACCAATATCAGCTTCAAATAGAGACAATTGTCTTGCTTGTTTAAGCGCATTTTTAGCTCCTTCTATTATTCTTTGAGTGAATCCTATGCTTTCTTCAAAGAAAGCAGCAATACTAGTAAAATAAGCTTCCTGACGTTCTTTTTTTACCTGGATAAGAGAAAGGACAATAGCTTTAACAGAAGCTAATCTAATCCCACCACCACGTCCAGGCTTAACCGTAAAGAAAATCTTATGATCAGCTTTAAGAGCTTTAAGAACTTTATCTAATGAACGCTCAGGGATATTTAACTCTTCCCTGATAGATTTCTTAGTGGTTTGAATGAAAGGATCTTCACACTGATAAAAACTTTCTAAGTAAGCCATAACATCAGCTTTCCACTCATGGAGATGACTATGCTTACGATCAGAGCGTTTCTTTTTAAATTTATACCACTTTTGTTTTACAAATAATTCTGAAACTTTCAGATTCTCATTAACCCATGCTTTACAAAGAAGTATTATATAATCACGACTGGCAGCCTCATATTTACCGGAATAAGCTGAAGAAATAATCTTTGAAACTTCGTCTGAAGAGAGCTGTTCAGCCAATTGTCCATTAAAATCAGACAAAACACTCTCACAATCGCTCTGAGAGACACCTGATGAGAAGTTAGCAAGTGCTAAAGTAAATAGCACGTTGTTTCTTCCCATTAAAGCTTTATTTCCCTTAATATCGGCTTCTCTCATCAGTAACTGATACCAGGGTTCATCAACTTGTCTAACACCTTCAGAACCAGCGATAACCGTTAAGTTTGGTTTCTTACTTGGGAATGGAAGGTCCGATTGTTTCATTGACCAATCGAGCCACTCCTGGAAGGAATAGGTGTATTCTTCATGGAAAAACTCAATATTATCCGTTCGTGGCATACGTGCAATTCCAAAATGGTTACAAGTCATATCAACTGGTAAGGTCTGATTGAAATGGTTTCTCAAGTTTTGAGAGATAGCCTTGGCCACCTTGACAACTCGAAACTGTGAATGAGTTGTTACATAGGCAGGTTCCTCAAGAACGAAATAAGCTTGATAGCCCTTGTCTGATTTTAGGATTAGCGTAGGCATAAATCCTAAATCGATAGCAGCTGTTAAAATATCTCCAGAAGTCATCTCTTCAGTTGAAGATGTGATATCAAAATCAATATAAAACGTATTGATTTGTCTCAGATTATTTTCAGCATGGCCACGTGTAATCTGAAGTTTCTTGTCAGTGTAGGTACCAAACCGATAAGCGTTAGGTGTCCAGTGCGTAAAGTTATCCTGGTTCTCCATAATGGCTTCCATTGATGTCAGAACAATACCACGTGCCTTGACCATATTGGCCTTGGAACGGTAGGCAAAGATAGCACCACGGTTCCCCTCTTCAGCTGGAGAGATAGGTTTTAGATGACTATTTCTAAACTTATAGTTTCTTAAACTATCTCGTAGAATTAAGTTATGAATGTCTGTTAGGTTCATTTGCTTCCTTGTTTTGAATTAATTTTTTGAAAAATCATTTTTAGAACGATAGTAACCCTTGGTGTGCTACGAAAGCATAGAATTCATTCTTCGTAAACGCTTTTCTTCTCTTCTTTCACTCCTTGTTGGATTGTTTTTCATTTGGATACTTCACTTTCTTTATCAAATATCCTAATAGCTCCTTGTAAATCACTCAAAAAGTCTTCATAGTCTGACAGCGTAGCATTCGTTTGCTTCAAGAGATAATATTGGCTCTTTGAAAGTTCAGCAAGAGACGGACTGTAATTTTCTAACTCTGTTATACAGACTTCAATTTGTGCTGTAATAGTCCTCATTCTACTAACTCCTCTGGTATTAGTTTTGTTTCTTTCGCATGGTTCTGTCCTTCAGCATAAGCTTCAAAATCAATCTTACTCACTTCATAATATTCACCTGTTGGATCCATAACTTCAACGAAATCTGCTTTCGGATTCTCTAACAGTTTTTTGATTCTCAGCTCTGAAGAACCCTTTCTACTACTTACTATTTCTATTTTTTCTTGTATCATAACGGCTCCTTTAGTTAACTTTCATACTCCGTGGAAGAGTTGAATTTGGAAAACAATAACCTTCCTGCAAATCTTGTTTTATATAAAATTCAGGATCTCGAGTCATTACATAATCACTTCTCTTACGACCTCGTATTAGTTGCTTATAAGATAAAGGCAAACGTTTTTCAATCTCTTTAAATTTAAATCCTAACCTCAGATATGTTGTCACAATGTTATGAACATGTTCTTTAGATTCTTTATTTCTAACTCTATTACGAATATCGTCATCCTGATTCTCCAACATCAAACTTTTTTGGTATTGAATATACAATGTTCTCATTTGTTCTATTTTATTTTGCCACTTCAAGTTATAAGGCTGACCAGAATACTTGTTTACCAATTTAGCAACAGGCTCTTTAAACTTCATCTGAACAGAGTCAAACTCTCCTAAATCAGTCAGAGGATCAATAAAACCCAATGGCTCACTATTGATTAGCTGATTATAAAATTCATTTCTAATCATCCCGCATATCCCCCTTGTATCATCTCTTAACTACTGCACTAAGGTATTAAGAAGTATTAAAGATATCCACTGTTTCAAACAAATTTAGTTGATAGAATTCAGCATAATTTCCTTCATCAGCAGATATACAAACCTCTTTTTTCTCAGCTGCTTCTGGAGTCATTTCTTGATCATGATTAATCACTTCAAAAATTTCTAAAGTATCAATATCCATAATGATTTCTAACCCTTTCATTGTTCGGCTCCTTTCTTATGAGATTTTAAACGAACAAAAAGGAGAACAGATTTCTCCGTTCTCCTCATAATTTAGGATTATTTACTATTCTAAAAACTCTTACCACTTACATGATTTTTCATTACTTTCACAAGAGGCAACTAGTCGTCTTTTGTTCCCAAGCTTAATTCTGGGACATCGTGCTGGATGTAGGCAACACCTTTTTTCTCCAAGAGCTCAATAGCGAAAGGATGCGGACGGTAATTAGCCTTATATGTGATTTTCTTGATACCTGCTTGGAGCAAGGCCTTAGTACAGTTCAAACATGGAAAATGCGTCACATAAATTTCTGTACCATCCGTTGAAATCCCTTCTTTGGCACACTGAATCAGAGCGTTCATTTCAGCATGAACCGTTCGGATACAGTGCCCATCTTCCATGTAGTGGCCAGCTTCATCGCAGTTATCGGTATCTGAAACGCCGCCATTATAACCCGTCGCAATGATACGGTTATTTTTGACCAAAACAGCACCAACAAAGGCTCTATCACAGGTTGAACGCTTTGAAATCAACTCAGCATTAGCCATAAAATAATCTTGCCAAGATAGTCTTTTCATCTTCTTCTCCTACTTGATGACAATCAATTCTTTAGGGGCTTGGGTCAATACGTCGCAACCAGTCTCTGTAATCACCAAGTCATCTTCGATACGCAGTCCATATTGATCAGGAAGATAAATCCCTGGCTCATCCGTCACTACCATACCAGCTGCTAACTTATCATCACTGCCACGGAAAAATGGATTTTCATGGATATCCAAACCAATACCATGACCAATACCATGTGTGAAGAATGGTCCATAACCCGCATCTTCTATCATCTGACGAGGAATGGCATCGAATTCTTTATGTGTCATACCCGCTTTAGCTTGATCAATCAAGGTCTGGTTGGCTCTCAAAACGATATCATAAATCTCACGCTCTTGGTCTGTTACATACCCAATATGGATAGTACGCGTCATGTCACTAACATAGTGCTTGTAATAGCATCCAAAATCAAGGGTTAGAGATTCTCCCGACTGAATCACCTTATGACCAGCAACACCATGAGGCATGGCTGAGCGGTAACCCGAAGCTGCGATCGTTTCAAAAGAAACGCCTGAAGCGCCATACTCTCGCATACGAAAATCAAGGAAGTTTGCTACCTGCATCTCCGTTGTTTGCCCAGGTTTTATGAATTCTAAAACGTCGATAAAAGCCTTGTCTGAAATCTGGCAGGCTTGCCGAATGGTTGCAATCTCTGTGTCATCCTTAATCACGCGCAAACCTTCGACAAAATCCGTCTGAGGCAACCAAGTCGTATCTGGCGCTAAACTAGTTAACTCTCCATAAAAGGCATAAGAAACCTGGCTATCAAAGCCAACTCTTGTGAGTTTATCAGCCTTGATGATGTTAGTAATTTCAGCCAAAGCCGTACGGGTCTCGATAATATCAAAACCTTCAACCACTTCTTTGGCAATCAAGGTGTAGCGGGCATCCGTCATGAAAATGCGACGGTTACGAGTGATAAATACTGTACTCTCTGTCCCCCAAAATCCCGTTAGGTAATAAATATTATTTTGCCCTGTTACAAGAAAACCATCTAAACCTGACTGCCTTAACTTATCTTCAAAACGAACAACCCTAGACTCCATGAAAACCTCCTTAATATTGACTTATCAATGACTTTATTTTATCAAAAAACTTCCATTGTCTTCAATAAGATAATGGAAGTTTTAAGTAATCAAATTTTTAGTATCTGTATTATTCAGCTTCTTGATATTTGAAGACCACATTTGTTTGATAAAGTTTTGTCAATTTATCAAATACGAAATATGATGCTAGCGCTGCAACAGCAGGAATAACAAGCCAAGCTAAAACAGTAACTGCAAGCGTATTTCCAGCTTTAAGACCTGCCAATGGTCCAACCAAGCCAACAAGCCCAAAGCCTGCAGAAGCTGGTGTCCCTGTAATATTAAAGATCGGAACAGAAAGACTTGAAACAATAGCTGTGGTTACAACTGGAAAGAGAATGACTGGATACTTGAATAAGTTAGGCATCATCATTTTCATTGAGCCCATAGCGATACCAAGTGTGACACCTGAATTATTAGTTTTCCAAGAATGAACAATCAGAACAAGCGTTGTACTTGCAACTCCCATCGCCGAAGCTCCAGCAGATAAGCCGAAAAGTCCTACCGCAATTCCAATTGAAACTGTCGATACTGGTGAAATAATCAAAATGGCAAATGTTACAGCAATAAGCATACTCATTGCATATGGCTGAAGCGTTGTAAAGTAGTTAATCATCGTACCAATTGCTAGCGTCGCTGAACTAACTGTTGGTAACGTATAAAGTCCGAC
The DNA here is from genome assembly GCF_002953735.1 of Streptococcus pluranimalium. Lineage (NCBI taxonomy): Bacteria > Bacillati > Bacillota > Bacilli > Lactobacillales > Streptococcaceae > Streptococcus > Streptococcus pluranimalium. The sequence goes on from NZ_CP025536.1 coordinate 1,703,875, forward strand.
CAAACCAGCCAAACTTCCAATCACAAGTGGTGTCAAAACGAGCTCCGCTGATCCAAAGCGTTTCTTAATGACTTTAACCATCAAGATGGCAAGAGCAGCTGTCAACATGGTGTTGGTGATATTTCCTTGACCATTTCCAATCAAAAGAGTAGCTGCCTCTCCAGCTTTATCAAAATAAGTCTGACTATCTTGCGTGATCACACCCGAACCAACAAAAGCTGCTCCTGCAACGGTCATGCTACGTAGTGAGTCCAAATGGAATTGATAAGAAATAATGGCACCAATAATGAGTGGTGTTGCTAGTTGGAAAATCTTTACAACTGTAACTAAGCTAACTCCCAGGGTAAATCCAGGAAAGTATTGCAGAATTGGGCTAAGATGGCGTTTGGAATCAGACCAATAATGATCCCTAGCGCTGTACCATTCAAGACTTTAAAAAAGAAGTCTTTGGGTGAAACATGAGAAAACTGTGCATCCATATGCATACCTCCTAAAAGCCCCATTTGCTGGGATGTGCTTTCCATTATAACCAGAGATTTTCTTAAAGTCAACACAATTTTATAAATTTTCTGATTTTTTCGCTAATTTAGATAATTTCATAATACGTAAGCGTTTTAAAGACTCAAAAACAAAATAGCTGCTCTGCAAAAAACTCCTTTTAAGGGATTAAACTTCCTAAAATCCAAGAAAAAGCATTCCATCATACTACTATATGGACCACATTTTCATATCAAGCAACGACATTATACTCATTGAAAATCAAAATCTGATGTTGTCAAGCTTAGCTTGATGAACTCTCATTCTATCTGTGCTCCTTCCCTAGTCAGATTTTTATTTTCTTGGAGTATAAAATAAAAAAAGTTCAGTTCTGTTTACATCAGAACTGAATCCTTTTATCTATTAGATTTTCATTGTTTGAGCAAAACAGCTGGTTTTTGTTTCCGCCGCTTATAATTTTGTTTTTAGGTAGTTCCCTGTGTAAGAAGCTTCTACCTGCGCGACTGCTTCTGGTGTTCCTGTGGCGATGATCTGTCCACCACCGACACCTCCTTCTGGCCCTAAATCAATGATATGGTCTACTGTTTTGATAACATCAAGATTGTGTTCAATAACAAGAACCGTATTTCCTTCATCCACAAAACGATTTAAAACAGTAATCAAACGAGCGATGTCATCGGTATGAAGTCCCGTTGTTGGTTCATCCAAAATATACAATGACTTACCTGTTGAGCGTTTGTGCAGTTCACTGGCTAGTTTCATCCGTTGCGCCTCACCACCAGAAAGAGTAGTTGCGGGTTGACCAAGCGTTACATAGCCTAGCCCAACATCCTTGATCGTTTGAATTTTACGAGCAATTTTAGGAATAGCTGCAAAAAATTCTACCGCATCATCGACAGTCATCTCTAAAATATCCGCAATAGTCTTGCCTTTATAGTGAACTTCCAAGGTTTCAGAATTGTAGCGAGTTCCATGACAAACTTCACATGGAACATAAACATCCGGTAAGAAATGCATCTCAATCTTGATAATGCCATCACCCGAGCAGGCTTCACAACGGCCACCTTTAACGTTGAAGGAAAAACGACCTTTTTTATAGCCTCGAATTTTAGCTTCATTGGTTTGTGCAAAGAGGTCTCGGATGTCATCGAAGACACCTGTATAGGTAGCTGGATTTGAGCGAGGAGTCCGTCCAATTGGACTTTGATCTATGTCAATCAAGCGCTCAATATGCTCTATGCCTTCAACCGACTGATGCTTTCCTGGCTTATCAGCATTACGATTTAATTTTTGAGCAATGGCTTTTTTAAGAATGCTGTTGACCAAGGTTGATTTACCAGAGCCAGATACCCCTGTCACCGCAATAAATTTCCCCAATGGGAATTTAGCATCGATGTTTTGAAGATTGTTTTCACTAGCTCCTTTAACTTCGATGAAGCGTCCATTACCTTGACGGCGTTCCTCTGGTACAGGGATGACTTTACGACCTGATAGGTACTGACCAGTGATGGATTTTTTGGATTTTGCCACTTGTTTTGGAGTGCCTGAAGCGACGATCTCACCACCAAGCGCACCCGCTCCTGGTCCCACATCGATCAACCAGTCCGCTTCCATCATGGTATCTTCATCATGCTCTACTACAATTAGGGTATTGCCGAGGTCACGCATTTTTTTCAAACTAGAGATCAGTCGATCGTTGTCCCTTTGATGAAGTCCAATAGATGGTTCATCAAGGACATAAAGGACGCCACTTAAATTAGACCCGATTTGGGTTGCTAGACGAATACGCTGACTTTCCCCGCCGGATAAGGTTCCTGCCATCCGAGACAAAGTTAAATAATTAAGCCCAACATTATTCAAGAAAGTCAAACGATCTGTAATTTCTTTGAGAATAGGACGAGCAATCATTTCGTCATTTTGTCCAAGGGTTAAGCTAGACACTTGTTTGAGATGGTCTTCGATAGAGAGTTCTGAAATCTGACCGATAGTCATCCCATCCGGTCCACCAATACGAACAGATAGCGCAGCATCATTGAGGCGATAGCCGTGGCAAGTCGAACAAGTCAACTCATTCATATACTCGCGCATAACGCCACGTGTGTACTCTGAGTTGGTCTCATGGTAGCGACGATTGACATTGGTAACAACACCTTCAAAAGGTAGGTCAATGTCACGCACACCACCAAAATCATTTTGATAATGGAAGTGGAACTCACGGTCACCAGATCCATAAAGAATCACCTCTTTATCCGATTCAGCAAGAGCCTCCCATGGTGTATCCATATCGATACCAAAAGTTGTCATGGCTTGTTCCAGCATGGTTGGGTAGTAATGTGATGAAATTGGATTCCAGGGTGCAAGTGCCCCTTCTCTAAGGGTTTTAGAGGTATCAGGTACAACCAAGTCCAAGTCCACCACTAGCTTCATACCGAGACCATCACAGGTTGGACAAGAGCCAAATGGCGCATTAAAAGAGAAGAGACGAGGTTCTAACTCGGGAACGGTGAAACCACAAACCGGGCAAGAGTAATGTTCTGAATAGAGCAATTCATTACCATCCATGGTATCAATCATGAGGTAACCATCCCCCAAACGAAGGGCTGCTTCCACGGAATCAAAGAGACGAGAACGAATACCGTCCTTATTGACCAAGCGGTCAATGACAACTTCGATATCGTGCATCTTGCTCTTAGAAAGTTCTGGTACTTCGGTCACATCAAAAATCTCACCATCCACACGAACACGAACATAGCCATCTTTTTGGATACGTTCAAAAATCGTCTTATGCTGCCCTTTTTTTCGACGAACGATTGGAGCCAGAATTTGCATCCGAGTTCTTTCGGGCAATTCTAACACTTCGTCAACAATCTGTTCAACAGATGAGGCTGAGATAGCACCATGCCCATTGATACAATAGGGAGTTCCCACACGCGCATAAAGTAAACGGAGATAATCGTTAATTTCCGTTGCTGTACCAACGGTAGAGCGAGGATTTTTGCTGGTCGTTTTTTGGTCAATCGAAATGGCTGGACTGAGACCGTCAATCGAATCCACATCAGGCTTTTCCATATTGCCTAAAAACTGTCTAGCATAGGCAGACAAACTCTCTACATAGCGACGTTGCCCTTCTGCATAGATGGTATCAAAAGCCAGGGAGGATTTTCCAGAACCTGATAAACCTGTTACCACAACTAGCTTATCACGAGGAATCTCCACATCTATATTTTTTAAATTATGAGCACGCGCTCCATGAATAACTAATTTATCTTGCATAATTTATGACGCCTATTTGGCTCAATTCCTTTCCCGAGATACCTGCCTCAAAATATAAAGAAAACTAGCAACTTGCTTTTACATCTAAAAAGCCTAAAATAAACTTTTTCTTCTGTATCACTTTTAGAATACTTATGATAACAGATTTAAAAAACACGTCGTTCGCTTTAGTTCTTCTAAACGTTACTCTATTATAACAAAATCAGAATTTTTTACGGTAAAAAGAATCGTCAAACCCTGCTTTTTTTTAAGGCTAAAATAGAGTATAATAGATAGGTATGGCTAGATTCTAATACAAGGAGGGAATGCACATGAAACAAATGTTTCTGTCAACTGGAATTGATTTCAAAGAGATTGATACATTCGAGCCTGGCGCTTGGATTAATTTGGTCAACCCTTCCCAGGAAGAATCTCATCAAGTTGCTGAACGCTTCAATATCGATATTACCGACTTACGAGCACCCCTTGATATTGAGGAAACATCTCGTATCACTGTTGAAGATGATTATACTTTGATTATTGTCGACGTCCCTACCTACGAAGTGCGCAACAATAAGAACTACTATATGACCATTCCCTTGGGAATTATTGTCGCCGAAAATGCTGTTATTACGACTTGTTTAGAAGAATTGTCTATCTTTGATCAGTTCAAGAATAATCGTGTCAAAAGTTTTTATACCTTTATGAAGACACGCTTTATTTTCCAACTTCTCTATCGCAATGCTATTCTCTTTCTAACCGCCTTGCGTTCGATTGACCGTCAAAGTGACCGCATCGAGGCGCAACTGGAAGACGCAACACGAAATGAACAGCTTATCGATATGATGGAATTGGAAAAGTCCATTGTCTATCTAAAAGCCTCACTAAAAATGAATGAGCGAATCGTTAAAAAACTTTCCAGCAGTACCTCAAGTCTCAAAAAATACGTTGAAGATGAAGACTTGCTTGAAGATACTTTGATTGAAACGCAACAGGCCATCGAAATGGCTGGCATTTACGAGAATGTCTTGAATGCTATGGCTGAAACATCTGCCGCTATCATCAGTAACAACCAGAACACTATCATGAAAACCTTGGCACTCATGACCATGGCTCTAGATATCCCAACCGTTATCTTCTCAGCTTATGGAATGAACTTCCAAAACAACTGGCTACCTTTAAATGACCTACCACATGCCTTCTGGTACATTGTTTTTATTGCATCTGTTCTTAGTCTAATGGTTGTGATTTATTTTATTAGGAAGAAGTGGTTTTGACCTGTTACATGTCATTGCGACAAAAGTCGTTAATGTCATGACGGAAGTTTCTATTTTGAAATTTCCTAAACAGCTCACTAGATTTTCGACAAAACAATGTTAGTTACTACTGGCACTTGACTAAAAAAACTGTGACATTTTACAATGCTTACTCCATTTCTGAAAGGATTATCATGGATTTAAACAATCTTACTCACAAGAACCAAGAATTTATTCACATCGCTACTAAACAGTTGATTCAAGATGGTAAATCAGATTCTGAAATCAAAACGATTTTAGCAGATATTCTACCAAGTATTGAAGAAAATCAAAAAAATGGCATCCCTGCCCGATCTTTCCTTGGCGCTCCAACTACCTGGGCTGCTCAATTCACAAAAACAGAAGAAGAGGAAAAAATCGCTGCACAAGAAGCTAAAAACACTAATCCTTGGCTTATGTGGATGGATGCTTCTCTCTTTTGGTTTGGCTTTCTTGGACTCATCACTGGTTTTCTGACATTTAGTGATAGCAAACACCAATCCTATGGTTTATTAACTCTCATTGTGGTTGGTCTTGGTGGCGGCGCCTTTCTTTACGCAACTTATCACTACGTCTACCGTCATATTGGGAAAGAAAAAACTCAGCGCCCAAGCCTTTGGAAAAGCATCGGTATCTTAGGGCTCCTCATGATAGGCTGGTTAGCTTTATTTGGTATAACTGCCTTTTTACCTGCAGCCATTAACCCACAATTACCTCCATTTTTACTCATTATTCTAGGTGCAATAGCCTTTGCTGTACGCTACTACTTCAAGAAAAAATATAATATCTTAAGTGCTATGTCTGCACAAGCAACACCTAGAAGATAAAATTAAAAGAGAGTGGGACAACAAACAGTTAAGTAGCGGTGTAACAGTTAATCATATCAGTCCTTTGAAGCCCACTCGACCACTACGTCTTGTTTAGCTAACTGAATAACCTAAAAAGGCTGGGAAAAATTCCCAGCCTCTTTTTCTATACTAATCCAAAGATGACTGACATCATCAACATCAATAAAGCAACTATCCATAAAGGAAGAAAGCTATATTTAATGTGATCTTTTAACTCCAAGTCTGTCAAACTAATCGCCAAATAGGTTGCTGGTACCAGCGGGCTGATCAGCAAGGATAAATTTTTTCCGATTAGCATAGCAATCCCCATCGTTAAAGGTGGAATGTCATAATTCTCACCTACTTGAATCGCTAATGGCATCAAGCCATAGAAGTATGAGTCCGTTCCTAACATGGTTCCTAGTGGGAAGGCAAGAATACCCATTATAAATTGGAGTTGACTTGCCAAACTAGCTGGGATGATTTTCAAGAGAGGTACTACCATAGCTTCTAGCATACCACTCTCACTAAGAACCCCAACCATAATTCCTGCCGCTAACATAACTGAGGCAACATCTAAGGCTGATCCAGCGTGCGCTTTAACACGTGCTTTTTGATCCTTTATGTTAGGATAATTTAGCAAAAGAACAATGGTACAACCAACCATGAAAACAAAATAAGTTGGAAATTTATCCCAAAGCAAAACAACAAGGATAATCAACATCAACAACAAGTTCAATTTCGTAAGCTTTGGTCGTTTTAAGGCACTCTCCTCTTTTGTTAAAACTTGCCCATCTTGAGATTCTACAGATTCCGTCACTTGAGACAAACGTTTGGATTCTCTAAGCATCATAACAATTGCTAATCCAACAGTCATAACAATTCCTAATATTTGAAGAGGAATGAGCAAATGCCATAGATCCGTTGTATCCATTTTAAGCACTGCTGCTGCTCTAGCAACAGGTCCACCCCAAGGCAGAAGGTTCATAACCCCCATACCACAAGCAGTTATCAAGACTAAGAGATGTGGTCTAATGCCTAACTTCCGATATAATGGCAAAAGTGCTGGAATGGTTACCAAAACTGTTGTCACCGTGGCACCATCCAAATGAGAGAATATAGCAATAGCAGCTGTTACGATAGCCACTAATATAAGATGATTCCCTGTCCTTTTGACCAATTTATCTACAATAGCATCGAACATGCCTGTATCAGATAAGACTCCGAAAAAAGTTACCGAGAAAATGAAGAGAACAGCCATTTCACTAACCGTTGAAATCCCACTCTCCACAAATGCAACAACTTCTTTAATCGAGAAACCAGCTAAAAAGGCCGCAATTGTTGGAACGACTATAAAGACAACCATTGGTGTTGTTTTTTCTTTAAACAAGAGAAAAACGATGGTTAACAACATAAGAAATCCGATAATAGCTAGCATAGAACCTCCTCACAATCTGTCAATAATAGCTTTAGTAAATGCTGAGGTGCCCAAGCTACCTCCCAAATCAGCCGTTCTCAGTTCCTGGTGGCTAAGCGTCTCGTCAATCGCTTGTCTGATTCGTTCTGATACATCGAATAATTCTAAGTAATCGAGTAATAAGAGACCTGAATACAAAAAAGCCAAAGGATTCGCCTTGTCTTGTCCTGCAATGTCTGGAGCAGAGCCATGAACAGCCTCAAAAATAGCAACATCGTCACCAATATTAGCACCAGCAGCGAGACCAAGCCCACCTACTAACCCCGCACATAAATCAGATAAAATATCACCATAGAGATTCATGGTAACAATCACTTGGAATTGCTCAGGATTAGTCACTAGTTGCATACACATGTTGTCAACAATAATTTCTTCCATAAAGATACCAGGATAATCCTTAGCTACTTGACGAGCAGTCTCTAAAAACAAGCCGTCTGTCAACTTAAGAATGTTAGCCTTATGAACAACCGTCACTTTTTCTTTGCTATGTTTTTGGGCGTAATCAAAGGCTGCTTTTATGATCCTATAACTCCCCTTTTGACTGATGCGTTTGATGGCTACGGCTACATCTTTGTCCTCAGTCTCATAGGATTCTTCACCGATATAAAGTCCTTCAGTATTTTCTCTAAAAATGGTTAAATCTAAATTTTCATATTTTGTCTCAACACCATTTATCGATTTAATGGGACGTATATTAGCATAGAGGTCGTATTTTCGTCTCAATCCAACATTCATACTTGAAAAACCATAGCCGATGGGTGTTTCTGTAGGTCCTTTTAAAGCTACATTTGTCCTTTCAATACTCTGATAGACATCCTCTGGAATCAATACTCCTGTAGTATCATAAACAGCTTTACCAGCTTCAACTCTTTCAAATACAATTGGTACTTGCGCTGCTTCAAAAATCGCTACTAAAGCATCAGCTATTTCTGGACCAATACCATCTCCTGGGATTAATGTTACCTTTTTCAAGACGAAACCTCCTAAGCTTATTTTTTGTTATTCTAGCTTAAAAACATCTGAAAGTAAATACGTTTTCAATAAAAAAACACAAAATATTCAGATTTAACCGATTTTTTAACATCCATTGTTAACCAAGCATAAACACTGTATAGCATTGATATTTAAAGGTTTTTCTACTTAATTCTTAACTCTTTTTTTGTAACAAAGTATGTTTGATTTTAAATAACTATTCAAATGATTATTTTTATTATCCAACTTTGGTTAGCGCAAAATAATATCCCTATCTGCAAAAAATCATAAGTAGTTCAACTTATGATTGCCGTTTGAAAAAAGTCTAGTTTCACTGAGAAAGAAACAATCTAATCACATGATTGTTCAAAAAAATACTATCAGCCAAAGATTTTCAAAAAACAATAAGTCTTTTGAATAGAATACGCATTTCAGCGTTTAAGGATTGCAGTAATAGATAAAATGGTTAGGTTAGTTGTCTCATTGATCACCGATTCATGGCCGTATTGAAGAATCAAAAAACCACTTCCCAAAGGAAGTGGCCTAACGAATTAGTCTTCGTTAACGTAAGGCATAAGAGCCATAACGCGAGCACGTTTGATTGCTGTTGTTACTTTACGTTGGTTTTTAGCTGAAGTTCCTGTTACACGACGAGGAAGGATTTTCCCACGTTCTGAAACGAAACGGCTAAGAAGTTCTGTATCTTTGTAGTCAACGTATTCAATTTTGTTAGCTGCGATATAATCAACTTTTTTACGGCGTTTGAATCCGCCACGACGTTGTTGAGCCATGTTATTTTCTCCTTATATTATAGTGTTAGTGTTCATCCTAGAACGGTAGATCGTCATCTGAGATATCCATTGGGTTTGAGTTACCAAACGGGCTCTCGTCTCGACCAAAGTTTGGTGTTTGTGATGAAGATGAGAAAGCATCGTTTGATGATTGGTTATTATAGCCACCACCATTGTATGAACTTTGTGAACCACCTTCACGTGTAGCACGGCTTTCCAACATTTGGAAATTATCCGCAACAACTTCTGTTACGTAAACACGTTGGCCTTGTTGATTTTCATAATTACGCGTCTGAATACGTCCAGTGATACCGATTAAGGCACCTTTTTTAGCCCAGTTAGCCAAATTCTCGGCTGGCTGGCGCCAAATCACACAATTAATGAAATCAGCTTCACGTTCACCGTTTTGACTCTTGAAGTTACGGTTAACTGCAAGAGAGAAAGTAGCTACTGCTACATTGCTCGGTGTGTAACGAAGTTCTGCATCTCTGGTCATACGACCAACAAGTACTACATTATTAATCATAAACTACCTTCTTACGCTTCGAGGTTAACGATCATGTGACGAAGAATGTCAGTGTTGATTTTTGAAAGACGGTCAAACTCGTTAAGAGCAACAGCATCTTCAGCTTCAACAGTAACGATGTGGTAAAGACCTTCGCGGAAATCTTTGATTTCGTATGCAAGGCGACGTTTTTCCCAATCTTTTGATTCAACGATAGTAGCACCGTTGTCAGTCAAGATAGAATCAAAACGTTCTACCAAAGCAGTTTTTGCTTCTTCCTCAATGTTTGGACGAATAATATAAAGAATTTCGTATTTAGCCATTGATATTTCCTCCTTTTGGACTAATGACCCCAAGACCTAGCAAGGGGTAAGTGAGGTATTCTCACAAGTTATTATTATAGCAGTTATAGTATCAGATAGCAAGGATTTTCTTTAGACAAAGATCATTTTAGCGATTTTTTCAAAATAATGAACAAGCAAAGCAACTATTAACTTTTGAAGGCGCAGTTTCATCAGCTTTTGCCGTATAATCCTTGAATAGGATAACAAAAATAAAAACTGGGACCCTCATCCCAGCTTCCTCAGATTTGCCGATTGCAGGGCTCGAACCTGTGACCTACGCGTTACGAGTGCGTTGCTCTACCAACTGAGCTAAATCGGCTTAACACCCTTATTTTAGCACTTTGGATTATCTTGTCAATACTTTCACAAAATAAAAAGATACCTACTGCACGCTTGTAAGTATCTCTTCAATGTGTAAAATATTTGTCTAAAATATAATTCTCCTTTCGCATGATTGACTTCATAAGGAGTATCTTACGTTATTACATTTCGTTTTAACTTTGTTTTTTATATTCTGGATAATATTTTTCCTCCTCTAATCTTTCACTAAAGGAATTTGTCTCCGTTTTTATAACGGCTAATATTAAATCTTAGCATCGTTCGCCTCGTATTAATCAATCCATTAACCTGAGTGACTTTCGACGATTTCAACTTAATTGTCACCGTTCTTGTAACGTCCAATATCAAAAGTTAGCATAGGCGTTCCTCCCTATTGTCCTGAAACAAGTTTGAGTTTACGATTTTATATATGCACACCCTGAGTGACATTAACGACAGTTATTATAATTAGCACATCCTGAGTAACGCGACGACAGTTATTGAGCTCAATTAGTGATTTATCACCACTTTTATCTAACTAAAACTAATACAAACTTCTCTCTCAGAGAAAGTATCAATATCTATTTACATTGGATTCACTCCTTAAGCTATTTTCTGCAATAGCCTAAGTTGTCTCCGTTTTTATAGCGTCCTTTGTTGAATTCCATCATGAGTATTACCTCCTAATTGAAAACAAGTTCTAGAAACTTCGTAAGTAAAGAGTTTTGGCCATTTCTTATACTTATGGTTTCATCAGTGATCACTTTGATATGCAAAAATGTAAAGTTGTAACGTGTAACGTTTGCCTACTATTTATCCGGAGACTTAAGTATCTCCGTTTTTGTACCGTGCGACATGTGGTTTCATCATAAGATTCCCTCCTATAAATCTGTTTCTTCTGTCATCCTTCTTTATAGTTTTATTATATTGTATGCGCTTTCTTTTGTCAAGAAAAAACTTTAGTTACTCTATTTTTTTATTGATTGTTTTATGATATACTAACGGAAAATTAACTTGCTATTGATTGACTATTTCTTTTTGTTGAGGTATTTTGTTGAGAGTTCCAATCCGTATTCCTAAATTTTCATTATGGTCTTTTTGTTTTCAAATGGGGATATTTCTTCTATTGTACTTTATTCCTTGGGCCATTATTATGCCTGGTGATGATTCCCTTTTTCAATTAGTTGGTGATCTGTCTATTTTTATCCTATCTGCTACTTCAGCGACTGCTAGATTGTATTTCCGACAAAAAAGTTATATCACACAGCTAGAACAAGCGACTTATCACGCTGCTAATAATATTGATTTAATCAGACAACATTTGAACAGTCTAAAACATGACTCCCATTCCTATGAGGGCAACTTGCCGTCGACTCTAGTCAGTCAAATTCACCGTTACGAGGATCATTTAACCACCTCAAAGATGGCCTACAACAAAGCTGTAGAGGATTATAATTTAGCTATTACAGTCATGCCTTATCACGCCATCAAGAAACCTCAACCATTAGACTACTTCTCAGATTTTCTTATCTAAGCACCGCAAGGTGTTTTTCTCTGTTTAAAAACGACTTCTTTGCTACAATAGAAACATGTTAGATTTAAAAGATTATGGTATTGAGATGTGGGATGAGAGTAAGATTGCTTCTTTTCGTCGTACGCTCATGACTTGGTACGATCAAGAAAAAAGAGATTTACCTTGGCGTCGAACGAGCAACCCCTACCACATCTGGATTAGCGAGATCATGTTGCAACAGACTCAGGTTGTCACTGTGATTCCCTATTATGAACGTTTTTTAGATTGGTTCCCAAAGGTTGAGGATTTGGCGAATGCTCCCGAAGAAAAATTACTAAAGGCATGGGAAGGATTAGGCTACTACTCACGAGTGCGAAACATGCAAAAGGCTGCCCAGCAAATCATGACTGATTTTGATGGGATTTTTCCATCGACTTATGACGATATAGCTTCTTTAAAAGGGATTGGTCCATATACGGCAGGTGCCATTTCAAGTATTGCTTTTAATCTGCCTGAGCCTGCTGTTGATGGTAATGTCATGCGCGTTATGGCTAGACTTTTTGAAGTTGACTATGATATTGGTGACACCAAGAATCGGAAAATTTTCCAAGCCATTATGGAAATACTGATTGATCCTGAGCGGCCTGGTGATTTTAATCAGGCATTGATGGATTTAGGGACTGATATCGAATCTGCCAAAAATCCACGTCCTGATGAGTCGCCTATACGTTTCTTTAATGCAGCTTATCTCAATGGAACTTACCATAAATACCCCATCAAGTTACCCAAGAAAAAACCAAAACCTTTGGAAATTCACGCTTTTATCATTCGCAATCAAGAGGGAGAATTGCTCCTTGAAAAAAACATACAAGGACGTTTACTGGCTGGCTTCTGGTCATTCCCACTATTGGAAACCTCTTTTATCGGTAAACAGACTAGTCTTTTTGAAGATGATCAATCACTTCTAGAAACCCATTCTCAAAAAGATAGTTTTGAAGAAGCTTATGCTTGTCAGCCGACCTGGACCGAACGCTCGTTTAAACAAGTCAAACATACCTTTAGTCATCAAAAATGGAACCTGACCTTGTTTGAGGGGATTCTTAATAAGGATGACTTGACTTTAAATGAACACCTGCATTGGGTTAAACTAGATGATTTAAACAGTTATCCTATGGCTACTCCTCAAAAAAAGATAGTAGCAGAATACTTAGCTAATAATAGATAAACAAACAGCCTTCCCAATGGAAGGCTGTTTTTCTAATCAAGAAACTGAAACAGTTGATCGAGAGTTTCAATAGCGGCATCTGCTTGGCTTTGATCGACTCCAAAGCGTTCGTCTTTGAGTGCGATAACCTTTAAGCCTGCTCTTTTACCAGCTTCTATGCCTTTTTGACTATCCTCAATAACCAATGCTTCTGATTTATCGATTCCTAAATGAGCTATAGCAGCTTCATAAATAGCTGGATGGGGCTTACTTTCTGGAAAATCTTCACCAGATAAAACGACCTCAAAAGTCTGATAGAGATCAGAACCTTTGAGAGCACTTTCGATATCAACCATAGCTGAACTAGAAGCCAGTGCTAAACGATAGCCCTTACCTTTTAAGCTAGTAAGTGTCTCTCTAGCTCCTGACATGATTAAATGATTAAAGGGAGCAGGATTAGCAAGCTTATAAGCGGAATAGGCCTGTTCTAACTCAGGAATATTCCACTTATCATAATCTTCTCCCAGCACTAACTGCCAAGTTTGTTTGACATTGCCACCAATGAAGTCCTTTGGTTCTAAGTGATCAATTCGGATGCCCTTTTGGTCCAAGAATCTTTTTCGTCTGTCAAAATAAAACAGCTCTGTGTCAAAAAGGACACCATCCATATCAAAAATCACTACTTTTATACTCATCATATCACCTCAAGTCCATTGTAACATAAGAAAACCAGATAGCTTAGCCATCTGGTCTAGGAGATTATGATTGAGTGAGCTAGTCACTCGAAAAAGAAAAGTTTTAGGATATTTAGAGTATATCTAAGTAAACTTAAAGTTTCCTTAAGCTTTAAATATTTTATTTTCTACTAAAAACTGGGAAATAAGTAAATTCACCATAATCTTTAAAATCAATAGTTTTAAGGACTTCTAAATCTTCTGAACTAATAGTAAAATCCAAATCCATATTTGAAGCCATGTGGTCTGGATTTTCTGTTTTTGGCAGAGCAACCAAATCCAGTTGAAGCACGTCTTTGATACAAAGTTGAGAAACTGATACGCCGTATTTATCTGCCATGGCAACAATGGCTTCATTTTCATAGCTTCAGCATGGGCGATTGGTGAATAGGCTTGGACAAGGATGTCATTGGCTTTACAAAAGCCAATTAAGGCATGAGGGGTGTTGCCAACGTGAGTTAAAATTTGATTGACAGCTGTTTCTACAGTACCCTTGTCCAGGATATTTTGCAAGTCAGCTTCTTGGAAATTAGAAACACCGATGGATTTAACTTTCCCAGCTGTTTGAGCATCCTCTAGCGCACGCCAGGCTTCAAGATTGCCTTCATCAAAATTCTTATCTGTTTCACGCCATTCATCCCAAGGTTGAGGACTATGGATAATCATCAAATCAATATAGTCAAGCCCTAATTTAGCCAATGACTCATCGATAGAGGCCGCTGTGCTCTCATAAGTTTTTGGTGCTCGGCTGCGACTTTGGTTGTTAGGAAAATTTCCTCACGCACAAGGCCAGATTCACGAATGCCTTGCCCACTTCGGCTTCATTGCCTTAAGCTTGTGCGGTGTCGATATGACGATAGCCTAGCTCGATAGCTCTTTTGACAGCTCCTGCTGCTTTTTCCTGGCTAATCATCCAAGTTCCTAATCATAAAGCTGGAATTGTCACACCATCATTCATTGTAAAGTGTGTCATAGATGATACCTCTTTTCTTAGTCGATGATTAACATTGACTTAATGGTCTTTCGGTCAGCCATATCTTGATAGGCTTGGTTGATGTCTGAGAGTTGATAAGTTTCTGTAAAAACTTTACCTGGATTAATTTCTCCATCCAAAACGGCCTTCAATAAGAAATCTTTATCATAGGTTGTTACTGACGCTGAACCTCCTCCAAAGGAAATGTTTTGAGCAAAGGTCGATCCAATTGGGCGATTAGCATAGTGTGGGACGCCAACATAACCGACACGTCCCCCATTATGGAGAACACCAATAGCTTGCTCCATGGCACTTTCTGTTCCAACGCATTCTAAAGCAGCATCTGCGCCACCACCTAGAATATCACGAACCTTTGCAATGCCTTCTTCACCGCGCTCTGCGACAACAGCTGTTGCACCAAGTTCAAGTGCCAATTGTTGGCGATCTTCATGTCGACTCATGAGGACAATTTGAGATGCTCCTCTCATCTTGGCTGCAATAACAGCACATTGTCCAACAGCACCATCTCCAATAACGACGACTTTATCACCTTTTTGAACGTTGGCACAGCGTGCAGCATGGTAACCCGTTGGCATAACATCGGCAAGTGTTAGAAGAGATTTTATCATACCTTCTGAATAATCACTCGGTTGTCCAGGAATTTTGACCAACGCCCAGTTAGCATAGTGGAAGCGAATGTATTCGGATTGAAATCCAGTAGACCAATTTGTTGGCATTTCGTGATTGTCACAAGTGCCATCAAAACCAGCACTACATGCATCACATTCCCCACAACCATGTGTAAATGGCACGATAACAAAGTCACCAGGAATTAGAGTCGTAATATCAGATCCAACTTCTTCGACAATTCCTAAAGCTTCATGACCAGAATTTTCAGAATGACCTGCCTTATCATCTCCGTGTGAATAGGACCATAAATCTGAGCCACAAACACAAGCACGAACGACCTTGATAATCACATCATCAGCGGCTTGAAGTTGTGGTTTTTCAACCTCTTCAATGATCATTTTTCCAGCTGATTCAAAAATTGCTGTTTTTGTTCTTCTTGTTGTCATTATAAGTATTCCTTTTCTATTATTCTTCTTCTCTCAACCAAGCCCAATCTGGATCTTGGTGAATATGCTTATGGGGAAGGTCTGCTAAGTCTTGCGAATTGTCCAGTAAGTCAACCTTTAGGGTGATGATATCTACTTGCTCATCTTTGACATGATAAATCTGACTGTGACAGTTCTGACAATAATAGCGAGTCTTCCCTGGTGACGATTGATACGTACTTAATCTGCCACTTCCTTCTAAAATAGTAACTTCTTTTCTATCTACCATGGCGGTAATGGAAAATGCTGAACTAGTAGCTTTCCGGCAAAATGAACAATGGCAATAGACCAACGGACCTGCAATTTGCTCTACTTGTATAGACGACTTATCCACATAAACAAGATCCTTTCAACATCAGTATTTTCCTTCCTTGTAGCCTTGGATTTTATCCTCAAGACGATGGAGCGCCTTACCTAAATCATCATATCGCTCTTGCATTTTGTCATATTCATCTTGCAAAATCTCTAGCCTTGCTTGGCGAGTACTATCCCCTTTTTGAAAAAGTGACATGTATTCGATCAAGCTCTCAACGGAAACACCTGACGATCGAAAGCATTTGACAAATTCTAGGGCTTCTATGTCAGTTTTTTGAAAATTCCTGATACCAGACGCTGTCCTTGTAATAGGAGGTACTAGACCGATACGTTCATAATAACGAATGGTATCCGCAGAAAGTCCTACTTCTTCAGCTGCTTTTTTGATGTTCATCTTTTGCTCCTTTACGTTTTTAGTCTATGATAAACCTTGACGTTAACTTCGAGTCAAATTCTTAAATCTTTTTAATGACTTGAGCAGGGACTCCTGCGACGACTGTATTTGCCGGTACATCCTTGGTGACGATTGCTCCTGCTGCGACAACGGCGTTTTCTCCGACAGTAACACCTGGCATAATTGTCGCGTCAGCCCCTATCCAGCAATTTTGCTTGAGGGTAACTGATTTTAGTTCCAATTTGTGGCGGTCACTTGGATTTAAAGGATGGTTGACCGTTAGAATCTTAACCCGCGGAGCAATTAGGACATCGTCCTCAATCGTGATACCACCTAGGTCGGTCATGAAAACATCCATATTGACATAGACGTTTTTGCCAAAAGTGATGTGGCGACCAAAGTCCGTTTGAAAGGGAACATTGACAATGGTTGTCGGGTCAATCGGCTGACCAGTGATTTTCTCTAGCAACTCTCTAGTGGAATCGTAGGTTTGGACATTGGTGTTCAATTCTTGGACAAGTGGTTTATTCTCAACTTGAATCTGACTGATCAACTGACGCAAACCATCTGTTTCAGGAACCATTTTCCCGGTATTAAGATAAGGTAAGAATGCTTTTTCCATAAGACCCTCCTAAGATGATGTTAAGGCCATTATAAACCTTGAAGTATACTCCAAGTCAAGAAAAAGGGAGTGGGAAAGAACTCCCGATAATAAAACAGAGTTCGTCTTCCCACCCCCGCACAGTTGAATAAGTCTGGTTCGAAGCATAGAATGCGAGCGGAACAGCCATTCAACCACTGCGTTAGGATCTTAGAACAAACTCTATTTAGTGAGACAAAATTCATGCCAAGTCTCTTAAAAATTCTCTTAATGATGTCGCTGGGCGGCCTAGAATGTTTTCAATGTCGTTTGAGACGACTTGGAGTTCGCCTTTTGCGATTGCTGTATAGGTGGATACCCAACTATCGTATTCCCAGTCTTCTGCTGGCCAAGCTTTTCTAGACTCATAAGCTTCTTCAACGGTTTCTTCTATATATGTGATATTTTTCTTCCAAGCTCTGCCTACAATATCAGCTATTTCTGCCATAGATAAGCATTCAGGACCGGTCATATCAAGAACTTGATTGTCAAAATTTTGAGGATTTTTCAAAATAGTTAAAGCAACCGCTACTACATCGTCACGCACTACTGCAGAAACTTTACCAGACCCCGCTGGCCCTTTGATTTCGCCATATTCTCGGCAAAGATCCACAAAGAAATCCATGTAAAAATTGTCTCGGATAAAGGTATAGGTAAACCCTTGTTCTTGAATATAAGCCTCCGTTGCTGCATGATCACGCGCTAGGGTAAAAGTCGCGTCCGCAGCAGCTTGGTAGAAACTGGTGTAGACAATATGCTTGACCCCTGCAATTTTAGCAGCATCGATAAGGTTTTTATGCTCCTGCAAACGATTAGCAGATTCTCGTCCAGATACCATAAAGAGGACATCTGCACCCGTCAAGGAATCGATGGTCGTTTGACTCGTATCATAATAAGACTCGTGGACTGTCATGTGTTCTAAATCCTCAACAGCTTGAGGACGACGAGCTAGTAATCTTGCTGAGATGCCTGCTTGCGACAACTCACGTGCTAATTGACCGCCCAATTTCCCAGTTACACCTGTAATAGCTAACATATTCTAATCTCCTTACTTAATCTGTCAAGCCCAATAAGCGTCTGGCATAGAGGACTTGTCCTGAGTGCATGGTGACATCATCTATGGTTGATACCAATCGTACCCCACGAGTGACAGCTGGTGTCCAAGATTCATCCACGATATCGTCCAAACTTTCCTCAGTCAAGCTACTGATGTAAGTTACTGCTTGCTCTTTAGCTGCGGAAAAATAGGCAAAGAGATGCTCAAAACTGTCTACTTTAATGGTTTGCGCTTCTTCTAGTGTATGGATCCAGCTAGGATTTTTCGTTCTATTTTCTGGTAATCTTTCCTGCCAGCCTTGATGATAGAGCCAGTCGGTTCCAGCGAGCTCTGCAATCTGAACATCCAGCACCAAGGCCGTGTGCCAGAGTAACCAAGTCATTGATTTTAGTTGTGGGGCTGTATCTGCAACTGGAAAACGATTTGCCTGCTCAACCGTTACGCCATCAAAGGCACGCTCGAAGCGCTCATAAGTGCGGTTAAGGTTGTCGATGAGTAAATTTTTAAAAGTTGTCATCTGCTTCCTCCTGTGTTTCTCCTACTTCTTCACCAAGCCTTCTTTCACCAAGTAAGCATGCGCTACATCTGCTGCACTTTTACCCTTGACATCAACTTGGTAGTTCATATTCGACATCTCAGTCTCAGTGATTTTGCCAGCCAGTTGATTAAGTATGGTTTTCAATTCTGGGTGCTCTTGCAACAATTCTTCTTTCATCAGTGGGGCTCCCTGATATGGCGGAAAGAGCTGTTTATCGTCTTCTAAAACGACCAGATTATATTCTTTGAGCTGACTATCCGTTGAATAGGCATCGATAAGATTGACATCACCAGTCTGGATAGCTTGGTAACGTAGGGCTGGCTCCATGGTATTGACCTTGAAAGTAAGTCCATAAAGACTTTGAAGTCCTGGGTAGCCATCTGGTCGGTCGTTAAATTCTAACGAAAATCCTGCTACTAATTTATCTTGAACCTTTGCCAAATCCGAAATCTTAGAGAGCTTATTTTCTTGGGCAAAACCCTTAGTCACTGCCAAGGCATAGGTATTCTGATAGACCATGGGTTTTAGCAGAGCCAAACCATCTTGTTTTTTAATCCCATCACGAGCTGCGGTGTAAACTGCTTTTGGCTCATTCGAAAGTTTCGGAGGATTTTTTAAGAGACTCCCCGTCACCGTCCCCGTAAATTCAGGATAGATGTCGATATCACCCGACTTGACCGACTCATAAAGGAAGCTGGTCTTGCCAAAACTAGGCTTGAGCTCGACCTTGAGATCACTTTGATCCTCAATCAGTTCCTTGTACATATTAATCAAAATTTCCGGCTCAGCTCCCAGTTTTCCCGCAATGGCAATCGTATCATCTTGATGACTAAGATTTTTGACCATAGCTGGCGCATAGGTCGCAAGGAGTCCAAATACCATAGCCGCAAAGGATAGCAAGATGGTTCTTAGCTTGGCTTTTTCCAAAAATTTCAAGACGGCGTTGAAAAGAATGGCTAAAATGGCCGATGAAATCGCCCCGATTAAAATGAGCGAGCTGTTGTTACGGTCAATTCCTAACATGATAAAGGAACCAAGCCCACCTGCTCCAATCAGAGAAGCCAGTGTGGCTGTACCGATAATCATGACTGCAGAAGTCCGAATCCCCGACATGATAATGGGCATACTGATGGGAAGAATAAAGGTTTTCAACCGCTCCCAGCGATTCATCCCAAAGGCTGTCCCCGCTTCAATCAGACTTGGGTCGATGCTGGCAAGGGCGGTCACTGTACTCTGCATAATTGGAAAGATAGCGTAGATAACCAAGGCCACTACTGCAGGTAGAGTGCCGATTCCCATAAAGGGAATAAAGAGCCCCAAAAGTGCTAGAGAAGGAATGGTTTGAAAGACCCCAGTCACTTGTAAGCTAGCTTCAGCCCAGCTTTGTCTCTTGCTGAGGAAAATAGCTAAGGGCACTGAAAGCAGAATGGCTACCAGCAAAGCAATGAGCGAAATCTGCAAATGCTCCACTAAGGCTATCAGCCAGTCACCAAATTTGGCTTGGAAAGTCGTGAATAAATCAGTCATGGCGCACACCTCCAAATAATTCGGCGACAAAAGCATTAGCTGGTTGCTCAAGGATTTCTCCTGGCTCTGCCAATTGAACTAACTCCCCTTGATTGAGGACAGCAATACGATTTCCCAAGCTCAAGGCCTCACGAACATCATGGGTGACAAAAATGGTCGTCATCCCAAATTCTTGGTGTAACTCTTTGGTCAGAATCTGTAACTGCTCACGACTAATCGGATCCAAGGCTGAGAAGGGTTCATCCATCAGTAAATACTGGGGTTCATGGATAATGGCCCGCACAATACCCACGCGCTGCTGTTCTCCACCAGACAAATCCTTAGGATAACGGTCTAAATAGTTATCTGGTGTCAATCCCACTCGGTCCAATAGGTAATTGGTTCGTTCCTTGATACGCTCTGGGGACCATTTTTTCATCTTAGGAATGAGCGCGATATTTTCAGCAACAGTCAAATTAGGAAAAAGGGCAATCTGCTGCAAAACATAGCCCATAGACAAGCGGAGCTGACGCATGTCCAACTGATTTTGCTGGGTACCATCGATGATGATTTTGCCATCCGTTAAATCAATCAAGCGATTAAGCATTTTTAAAATGGTCGTTTTCCCTGAGCCCGAGGGACCAACCAGCACCAAAAATTCACCATCAGCGATGCTAAAACTCTGGTCCTTAAGGACAATCTTGTCTCCGAAGGACTTGCTGACATGGTCAAATTGAATCATAAACCTTCTCCATTTCTTGTTTAAGTGCTGCAGTGTATTTGCGAGTGAGCTTGTTTAACAGATCTTGTTCCTCATTGCTTAAAATCTGAAAAGAGGCTTTTTCCATCTGTTCTAAAGGCAATATCACTTTTTGAGCATAGGATTGACCAAGTGGTGTTAACCTAATAAATTTATGACGTTTATCGTCAGGATTTTCGATCAATTCAAGAAACCCCTTTTTGCCCCAAGACTTTATCGTAGCATTGACGACTTGTTTACTTGATTGTGTCTTTCGGACTAAAAACTGCTGAGTGATGTTTTTTTCATTTCTTTTAGGATAATGGTAAAGCCACAAAAGCATCTGTAAGGATTTACTTTGTAAACCATTTTGCCTAGCATAATAGTCATATGTAGACATTAAATCATCGAAAGCTCTAATATATGATTTTGTTTGTATCATGGATTACACCTCATTTCTGACAACAACTTTTCCGATCGCCTTTGAACTTTCTAAATAAGCATGAGCCTCCGAAATACAATCTAGAGTGAAGATTCTTTCAGGTCTGACGTCAATGCCAGATTTTTCAATATAATTAAGTAAAGCTTGAAGAGTATCCTTAGAAACATTCCCAGAATAAAAGGTGGTTAAATAAATATTCTTTTGTAAATCAAAGGTTGGGTCAAATTTTTCTAAATACCACTGTCCACCTAATAAACCAGTATTACAAATAATACCATTCATCGCCATATGACTGATTGAATTCTTGATGACACTAGAACCAACTAATTCTAAAACCTTATCAAAGATAAGATCTGTTTTAAGTTCGCCGTCTTTTTCCAGAATAATGTCATCATAACCGAAAGCCATCAATCGGTCTGCTTTTTCAAGGTGGCGAACAGATCCCATAATTCTAACTTGTGAGTAAGTTGCCTTGACTAATTTTGTAAAGGCGATTCCTACTCCCGAGGCTGCTCCTCTAACTAAAATAGTATCATTTTTTTCTATTCTCAACTGTTTCATGGAGCCAAAAGCTGTAAAATAAGTCTCTGGCACAGCCGCCAGATCTTCCCAACTTAACTTCGTTTGAATTGGGTAAATCTGATTATTAGGCAACAAGACATATTCTGCATAAGAACCATCAAAATCACGTCCCATTTCTCCCATTATTGAAATCACTTTATGTCCTACAGGTAATACAGCTTCATCACTTGTTTCTAAAATACTCCCAACACATTCGATACCTAAAATTCTAGGAAAAGAGACACTAGACGAATAACCGTTTCTCGTGAAAATTTCTGAACGATTAATACCAAATGCTTCAATTTTAACGAGTGACCAACCTTCTTTTATTTGAGGAATCGGTCTTTCGGTAACCTCTAAGACACTCCTGTCACCCGGATGATTAACTACAACAGCTTTCATGACGACACCTCTTTAGTCAAAAAAATTTACTATTTACATTTAGTATAGCTAACATTGTTATCATAGTCAATTTTTTTGACTATGATAATATCGAAATATGGCACACTCTTTCATCTATAATCATGAAGCCCAAGCCTATTCTTACAAACTCCTAGCAGACATTGCTAAAGACTTATAGACTCATCTTGACAGAATCAAAGATAAGCCTTAGAATTGCTCTTTCTCAAGAACGTCACTCTAAGCTATGTTCTTCTTTAAGATTTTTTCCAGATTCATCTTTAAGTAAATAAGTTACTGAAACATAAATTCCATCCACAATGAACATCAAGATACATCTCCTATCCTAAGAAAACCTGGATATTCTATAATATGATTGCGCTATTTCTAATTGATAATAAAGTCATTGCCGAGGAAACTTCTTTCCCAGATTAGATATATTCACAAACGTTTTTCTTGTCATTTTCATGAAAACACCCTAAAATTATTAGTTATTGGAGGAAAATTATGAAAAAATTCACTGCCGAATTAATCGGTACTTTTATCCTTGTCTTTGTTGGGACAGGGGCTGTTGTCTTTGGTAATGGTACAGAAGGTCTTGGACACCTTGGTATTGCCCTTGCTTTTGGTCTGTCTATCGTGGCAGCTGCTTATTCTATTGGTACTATCTCTGGTGCTCACTTGAACCCTGCAGTATCTGTTGCTATGTTTGTAAACAAACGTATGGATGCTAAAGAATTGGTTAACTACATCGTCGCTCAAGTTATCGGTGCTATCATCGCTTCAGCAGCTATCTTCTTCTTATCAGGTGGTGCAGACAGCGGTCTTGGTTCAAATGCCTACACAGAAGTGAGCACAGCAGGTGCTTTTATCTTCGAATTAATCACTAGCTTTATCTTTATCTTGGTCATCGTAACCGTTACTTCTGCTACAAAAGGCAACGGTAAAATCGCTGGTCTTGTGATTGGTTTAACATTGACAGCTATGATTTTGGTTGGTTTGAACATCACTGGTCTTTCAGTTAACCCCGCTCGTAGTTTGGCGCCAGCTCTATTTGTTGGTGGTAAAGCACTTGCTCAACTTTGGGTCTTCATCGTCGCTCCTATCGTTGGTGGTATCCTTGCAGCCCTTGTTGGTAAAAACCTTCTTGATACAGAAGCATAATTTAATCATACCCAAAAACCATCTGTCTTGCAGGTGGTTTTTATGAGCCTTAATAATGCAATCTCAGTACACCATACAAATTCATAAGATTTTCTAGTAAGATAGAATCAAACAAACACTTTACGAAAAGATCTAGCTCTTGTACTCAGAGATTAATCTTCTCTAATATCATCAATAGCCAGCAAAAAAACGAGCACTCGGCTCGCTTTTTTGTTTATTAAGCATTTAATTCAGCAACAATTGCTTTGATCTGATCTTTAGTATGAACACCTGCAACTTGTTTAACCACTTGTCCATCTTTTTTAAACAAAAGTGTCGGGATTGACATAATGCCAAATGATTGTGCAGTATTCGGGTTTTCATCAACATCCATTTTGACGATTTTAAGCTCATCCTCGTCAAATTCTTGAGACAATTGTTCCAAAATAGGAGCTTGCATGAGACATGGGCCGCACCATGTTGCCCAGAAGTCTACCAAAACGAGACCTTGAGCTGTTTCCTGTTCAAAGGTTGCATCTGTTACAACTTGAGTCATATCTTACCTCTTTCTGTTAGGAAATAGTAGCACTAGTTTCCTTTAAATTAATGTAAAGCCATTTTAACGAAATCTTAAGAAAGTTACAACTATTTACTACGATAGTTATTTTACTTGCCCACGTCTGTAGGAATCATTATACACTTTGAAATCATGGTCATGTAACGTAACTGCTGCATCTGCCAACCAGTTGACGTTACGAAGAAGACCACGTCCAAGCAAGATTAAATCAGCCTGACCACTCTGTAATAAATACTCATCCAATTCTGGGCTATTTAAAAGTCCAACAGCGGTTACGGGGATAGACACAGCTTCTTTCATCTTAGCAGTGAATCCAGCTTGATAACCACCATGAATTGGAATATTAGGCCGGACATCCATTAACCCACCTGTAGAGATATCCAAGCAAGCAACTCCGAGTTCTTCCAACCATTTACCAATTTGTTGGTAGTCTTCTATTGTGTTTTGAACACCAGTTTCATCATAGGCTGACATGGATAGGCGTACCCAGATTGGTTTTGAAAAGACAGCTTTAACCTCTTCAACCACTTCTTTCAAGAAGCGGAAACGATTTTCAAGGGAACCACCATAATTGTCAGTACGTTGGTTACTTTGAGGTTCTAAAAACTGATTAATCAAATAACCATGCGCTCCATGAAGTTCAATCATATCGTAACCAGCTTTGTCAGCACGTTTTGCAGCTTCGACAAAAGCTGTTTGGACACGTTCAATGTCTTCTAGAGTCATTTCACGAGGGTCTCTATAATCAGCACCATAGCCGATAGCACTTGGTGCGATAGGGTCAATTGCGTCATGCGCTTTACGACCACCATGTCCCAGTTGGACACCAACTTGAGCCCCTAGATAGTGCAAATCTGCCACCATCTGAGACAGGGCATCTGCTTGCTCGTCCGTCCAAAGCCCCAAATCACGATTGCTCAATCGCCCATCAGCTTCCACCGCTGTCGCTTCCTGAATGATGAGCCCGACACCAGAAATAGCACGCGCCCCATAGTGAGCACGGTGGAAGGCTGTTGGCAGACCATCTTCCTCATGCACCTCATACATACACATTGGTGGCATAACGACACGATTTTTTAAGGATAATCCTGCAATTTCAGCAGGTGAAAGCAACATAGTCATTTTTAATATCTCCTTATCTGTCTACATTTGTCATTATTCTAGCATAATGTTTTTAAAAAATCAGTCTTTTGATACAAAAAAACCAGCACAAGGCTAGTTAGTTTTTCTTAATACGAGCTTCTTGGTCATCTTTGATGGTAAAATAAGAGCTGCGAATAGTTCCAACTCATTTGAATTTTTGACAAGCAAATTTGAATTCCACTAAGTCAGTGGGTCTATCCATTCTGTCTAAGAGTTTAAACCCGGCTGCACGTTTTTTAGGATTGTTAGGTTTACAAAGAACATCAATCGCCTAACCACCTTCATAAAAGACATAAGTCCAGATAATCTCTTCTTCCAAATAATTTAGGGAAATTTCAAGCGATTTAGCCGCAAATACCAAATCTCGCTCTTCTTTCAAGAGGCAGTGATATCAACCATCAATTCAGGAATCTAATTCACTGACTTAGTCTCAAAAGTCACCTTAAATTTATTCCAACAATAGCAGGCTTTATTGGCACGAAGACAGCCAAAGCATTCGCAACTGGTGTTGCCTCAAACCTTTCTATCGATACCGTTTTAAAATCAATAATCACAGTAACTTACACTCCTTTAACAGCAAAGTAAATCCCACTTGGACTAGCAAAATGAAAGGTCTTAAAAGGCGTTTCAGCTATTGGACTACAAGTCTCTGTCAACTCAGAAATCCTAGCCTGTAATGCTTCAATAGCTTCTACTTCAAATAACACACTCGGAACGTTTGAGAGCACTTCTGGTGATACTTGAGCGATAAATTCTTTAGCAAAGACAGTTATCGTTACCGTTGCCTCTGCATGAGGTTTCATATCAAAAGTGTCAAATCCCATCATTTTAGATTCATTCACAATGACAAAACCTGCGGCAGACCAAAAAGTCTTCTCAGTTTGCACATTATCCACATAAAGCATTAAACCTAGATTCTTTGTAAATGTCATACGATCACCTTAAAAATTGACAGTTTCAGAGACAAACCCAGGAATATCTGTATTAACCTGCCATGTCATCCCAAATTTATCAACCACGATTCCATAAGCTGGACTCCATGGTGTCTCTTGCAGTTCCATATCAATAGCTTGTGCACCGTCAGCTAATTTTTCGAAAAGTTCTTTAGTCTCTTCAGCATCATCAAGTTGAATACAAGCTGTCATATGAGTACCTTGTACGTATTCATGACCAGATCCGTTATCTGACAACTGTAAACGAATGCCATTGATGTTCAAATTAGCATTCAAGACAAGGTCTTTATTTTCTTCAGGTGTATCTGGAATGGCTTGACCAAAAGTGGTACAACTCACTACTTCTGCATTAAACACGTCTTTATAAAAGTCTACTGCTTCAAGACCATTGTTATTAGTAACAAGGTAGAGTTCAAGTGCTTTAATCATGGGAAAATTCCTCTATTTTTCTATATGATGATTTATCATAGCACTATGTAGAGATATTGACAAGAAAAATCTCTTACCAGACGATAAGAGATTATTTCTTATGATAAGATGACTCCTTTTACTAGTGTATAAAGAATCAAAATGAGACCTAAAACAATACGATATTTACCAAACACCGTAAAATCATGTCTCTTAACATAATCTGTTAAGAACTTAATGGCATAAAGACTGACAACAAATGCTGTCACACTAGCCACTAAAAGGATTGAAACCTGAGGGATGCTGAGGACATTACCATCAATGAAAAACTTAATAGCTTTTAAGCCACTATATCCAAACATGGTTGGAATAGCTAAAAAGAAGGTGAAATCAGCTGCAACAGAACGACTAGTCCCCAGAATGATGGCCCCTAAAATCGTTGCTCCCGAGCGGCTCGTCCCAGGTACAATAGCCAACACTTGAAAGACACCTATTAAAAGGGCTGTTTTATAGGACATTTTGGCTAAATCAGTTACTTTGGGTTCTACTGTCGCATTACGCTTTTCAATATAAATAAAAGCAATCCCATAGACAATCAAGGCGATAGCTACTGGCAACATATCATTAAAGTGACTTTCAAACCAATCATCAAAAGGTAAGGCAATAATAATGGATGGAATACAAGCGATAATAACTTTTAGCCAAAGTTGCCAAGTCAGCTGAATGTCTCGCTTCGTTTTCCCAGGTTGAAAAGGATTCAAACGCTCAAAGTAAATCACAATAACCGCTAAGATAGCCCCCAACTGAATCACTATATTGAACATGTCAACAAAGTCTTTCGATTGGTTAAAAGTAATAAATTCTTGAACCAAGATAAGATGACCTGTACTAGATACAGGAAGCCACTCAGTGATACCTTCCACAATACCATAAAAAATGGCTTTTAAGATCTCTACGATTAGCATGATAACTCCTTTATTTAAACTTATTTTCCATTATAACAAAACTTAACCAAAAAAGAAGGATTAGATGGCAATTTTAAATCTATCATTGCATTATTATTCGCCAATTTTAGGGATTTTCATATTGAAATAGACTCCTCTTTCCTGTAAAATGGATAGGACACAATAAAAAAATGAGGAGTCTTTCATGAAAAAGATCTTTTTAAGCTGTTTTGCAGCTTTGTTCCTTTTGTTCGGAGGAGTTACAAAAGCGCAAGCAGATGAGTACTTGCGTGTCGGTATGGAGGCTGCCTATGCACCATTTAACTGGACACAAGATGATGACTCAAATGGTGCTGCGCCAATCGAAGGTACCAACCAATACGCCAATGGCTACGACGTCCAAGTGGCACAAAAAATTGCTAAACGTTTGGATAAAAAACTCCTTGTTGTTAAAACCAAATGGGAAGGTCTCGTACCAGCTTTAACATCAGGAAAAATCGATATGATTGCTGCAGGTATGAGTCCTACTGCAGAACGTAAAAAAGAAATTGCTTTCTCAGATAGTTATTATACTAGTGAGCCTGTTATCGTGGTTACTAAAGATGGCAAGTTCGTCAATGCTAAATCAATCAAAGATTTCAAAGATGCTAAAGTTACTGCTCAACAAGGTGTCTGGCATGTTGACTTACTTCCTGACCTAGAAGGCGCTAATCCACAAACACCGATGGGGGACTTCTCTCAAATGCGTCAAGCCCTATCATCAGGCGTTATCGATGCCTATATTTCTGAACGTCCTGAAGCTTTGACAGCTGAAGAAGCTAATAGCAAATTCAAAATGCTAACCTTAAAACCCGGTTTTGAAGTTGACGAATCAAATGCCGCTACTGCTGTCGGTATGCGCAAAGGTGACAAGCGTATATCACAAGTTAATGAAGTCCTTGCAACTATTTCTGAAAATGATCGCATCAAGCTCATGGACAGAATGATAGCGGAACAACCTTCAGATAACAGTAATGAAACTGCCCCTAAGAGCTTCTTTGCTCAAGTAGCTGATATTATTAAAAACAACTGGAAACAGCTGCTTCGTGGTACTGGCATCACACTCTTGATTTCCATTCTTGGTACTATTATTGGTACTATTATTGGCCTTTTAATCGGCGTTTACCGTACTGCTCCTAAAGCCAGCAACAAAGCACTTGCCATTCTTCAAAAACTCTTTGGCTGGTTGCTAAACGTTTATATTGAAATCTTCCGTGGAACACCGATGATCGTACAAGCCATGGTTATCTACTATGGTACTGCCCAAGCCTTTGGTGTATCACTTGACCGTACTCTTGCTGCCATTTTCATTGTTTCCATCAATACGGGAGCTTATATGAGTGAAATCGTTCGAGGTGGTATCTTTGCCGTTGACAAGGGACAATTTGAAGCAGCGACTGCACTAGGATTCAATCACAATCAAACCATGCGTAAGATCGTCCTACCACAGGTTATCCGTAATATCTTACCAGCTACTGGTAACGAGTTCGTCATCAATATCAAAGACACCTCTGTCTTGAACGTTATCTCTGTTGTCGAACTTTACTTCTCAGGTAATACTGTGGCGACCCAAACTTATCAATATTTCCAAACCTTCACCGTTATCGCTGTCATCTACTTTGTATTGACCTTTACGGTAACACGCATCCTCCGATTTATCGAACGTCGTATGGATGTCGACACGTATACTACTGGTGCTAACCAAATGCAAGTTGAGGAGGTAGCTCATGACTAACCCAATTTTAGAAATCAAACATCTCAAAAAATCATTTGGTAATAACGAAGTTCTCAAAGATATCTCTTTAAGCATCAACAAAGGTGAGGTTATCTCTATTATTGGTTCATCTGGTTCAGGTAAATCAACCTTCCTTCGTTCCATCAACTTGCTAGAAGATCCAACAGAAGGTAGCATTATTTATCATGGTGAGAATGTTTTAGAAAAAGGCTATGATCTGACGACATATCGCGAAAAACTCGGTATGGTTTTCCAATCCTTTAATCTTTTTGACAATCTCAACGTCTTGGAAAATGCTATTGTAGCACAAACAACTGTTCTCAAACGCAGTCGAACTGAAGCAGAAGCAATCGCTAAAGAAAACCTTGAAAAAGTTGGTATGGGAGAGCGCTACTGGAAAGCTCGTCCAAGTCAACTATCAGGTGGGCAAAAGCAACGTGTTGCTATCGCTCGTGCCCTATCAGTCGATCCAGAAGCTATCCTATTTGACGAACCAACTTCTGCTCTTGATCCAGAGATGGTCGGCGAGGTTCTAAAGACCATGCAAGACTTGGCTAAATCAGGTTTGACCATGATTATTGTAACCCATGAGATGGAGTTTGCTCGCGATGTCTCTGACCGTGTCATCTTCATGGATAAAGGTGTTATTGCTGAAGAAGGTTCCCCGCAACAAATCTTCGAAAATCCACAAGAAGAACGTACTAAAGAATTCTTGAGACGTTTCTTACAATAAGACTATTAAAAGAGTTGACCCTGTCAGCTCTTTTTTCGTACATCAAAACCAAATTATTTTCCAAAACACAGTTGCAAATTGAGGAAGTACATCATATTCATCACGACAATAAAGCGGCTAAAAATATCATAAGATTAAACAATTTAGATGAAAGGCTTCAAGAAAATTTGAATCTATTCCATTTTCAACCTAAAGACTAGGATTCACTGCTTTTATCAGCTAGAATAAACTTGTCTTTCCTATGTGTACGTTAATAAAAAATAAGAAAAATCCCCATATATTCAACAAAATACTTTACCGGTTAACTATTTTATGTTATTATAAAATAGTCATTGCAATGAATACTTTTTATAAGGAGGAAACTATGGCAGAAAAAACTGATCTTTCATCAGCCTACCGTCGTCTTAAAAGTCCGAACATCAAGACACGTAAACGTGCTCTTAAAATTATCCACGACTTCAAACGCAGAGGCAAAAGTAATTAATACTTTAAATCTCTTATAAGGGAAACACCTACTATCCCTCAATAACAAACAGTGGTCAGACACTTCATTTAGGTGTTTTATCCCTTCTAATACGATTATTTAACAGATGCAAAAGCCAAGAAGCTAGACTTCTTGGCTTTTGCTTTTCTTATTTACTTGCTTTTAGCGCAGATAAAATTTGTGTACGAATATCATCAACACCATTAGGTGTATTTGGCAAGAAAATAGTTTGGTTGCCATTTGCCGCAAAAGTATTGAGTGTATCTAAGTATTGATTAGTTAAAAGAATCGACATGATTTCTTCTTCATTCAAACTAATATTGGCATCCTTAAGTTCTTGAATGGATTCAGCCAAACCATCAACGATTGCCTTACGTTGTTGGGCAATACCTACACCATGAAGACGATCTTTTTCAGCTTCTGCTTCTGCTGCTGTCACAATTTTAATCTTATCAGCTTCAGCTAATTCTTGAGCAGCTACACGTTTGCGTTGAGCAGCATTGATTTCATTCATAGACTGTTTAACTTCAGCATCTGGTTCAACCTTAGTAATCAACGTTTTGACGATAATATAACCATAAGTTGACATTTCTTCAGCAACTTGATGTTGAACTTCAAGGGCAATTTCATCCTTTTTCTCAAACAATTCGTCCAAGGTTAATTTAGGAACTGATGAGCGTAAAGCATCTTCGATATAAGACTTAATCTGCGCTTCAGGTTTCATCAATTTGTAGTAAGCATCAATGACATTTTGTTCATTAACACGGTACTGAGTCGCAACATTCAAGGTTACAAAAACATTATCTTTAGTCTTTGTTTCAACAATAATCTCACTTTGAAGCAAACGCAGTTGCACACGCGCTGCAATTTTATCGATACCAAATGGCAATCTGATATGGATACCACTGGTCGAAATCGTTTGGTATTTACCAAAACGTTCAATAATAGCAACAGACTGCTGTCTAACCACGTACAGAGTGCTGGCAACGATCATTAAAATAATAATCAAAATGATAAAAGGAAAAATAAATCCCATAATAACAGTTCCTCCTAAAAACCTTTAATACTGTCATTATATCAAGTTTGAAAGCCGAGTCAAATAACTACCTATTTTCTGTGATTTTTTCTACAAAAAGCAAACATTAAAAGCCTCACCAAAAGCGAGGCTTACATATATTATTCGACACTCATTAAGTATGGGTAGACCGGTTGACTTCCAATATGGATTTCAACTTCTATATCCTCATGAGCTTCTTCAAGTTTTTCAGCAATTGACTCAGCCAAAGATTCTTCACCATCTTCACCAACGTAAATGGTTACAATTTCACTATCTTCATCAAGCATTTTTTCAAATGTAGACAAGAGAGCTGCTTCCATATCTGGTGTAGAGACAAGGATTTTACCATCAACCATTCCTAAAATATCATTTTCATGAATTTCAAGACCATCGATTGTTGTGTCACGAACTGCTAGTGTAACACTTCCACTCACAACGTCAGAAAGACTTGCTGACATGGCTTTGGTGTTATCTTCTAGAGTTTTAGATGGGTCAAAAGCTAAAAGACTTGTTAGACCTTGTGGCACTGTACGTGTTTCTACAACAGCTGCTGGGATATCCACAACTTCCGCTGCTGATTGCGCTGCCATGAAAATATTTTTGTTATTCGGCAAGATAATGACATTTTTAGCATTCACTTCTTCAATAGCCTTAACAATATCTTCTGTTGAAGGGTTCATGGTTTGTCCACCAGAAATAATATAATCAGCTCCTTGCGCCTTAAAAATTTCTGCAAGACCATCTCCAGCTACAACAGCAATAACACCATACTCTTTGGCTTCTTTTGGAGTTGCTGTTGCCTCTGAATTTGTTTTTTCAAGTACTTCGTCATGTTGATTACGCATGTTATCAACTTTTACTTTGACAAGTGAACCGTATTTCAATCCTTCTTGCATGACAAGACCAGGATCCTCAGTATGAACATGGACTTTGACAATCTCATCATCATTCACAACAAGAAGTGAATCTCCGATACCACTCAAATAACCTTGGAATTCTTCATAATTGAATTCTTTAACATAAGTAGGACCTTTACCAAGAGCTACCATGATTTCAGTACAGTAGCCAAAAGTAATATCTTCAGTTGCCACATGACCAGCTACAGATTTATGGTGTTCTGCATTAATCATTTGGGACATTGTTGCAGGCGTTGCTTTAAAATCTTCAGAAGCGATGTATTCACCAGTCATAGCTGCCAAAAAGCCTTCATAGATATAAACAAGACCTTGACCACCTGAATCAACAACACCAACTTCTTTAAGAACTGGAAGCATATCAGGTGTTTTAGCAAGCGCTGCCTTAGCACCATCAAGAGCTGCACGCATAACTTCTGTAGCATCATCTGTGCTCTCAGCTTTTTTCTTAGCAGCGGTAGCCGCACCACGTGAAACAGTTAAGATAGTTCCTTCCACAGGTTTCATAACAGCTTTATAAGCTACTTCCACACCTGATTGGAAGGCATCTGCTAAAGCTTTACCGTCTAGTTCTTCCAAATCTTTGATACTTTGTCCAAAACCACGGAAGAGTTGTGATGTAATAACACCAGAGTTCCCACGTGCCCCCATCAAAAGACCTTTTGAAAGGATCTGACCAACTTGACCAACTGTAGCTGCATGTTTATCAGCGACTTCCTTAGCACCATTATCCATGGTCATTCCCATGTTGGTACCAGTATCTCCATCTGGAACTGGAAAAACATTTAGGGAATTAACATATTCAGCTTGTTTACCCAGACGAGTGGCCGCTGCTTGGACCATTTCTTGGAATAAACTTGTTGTAATATTTGACACTACTCTTCTCCTACAACCTTAATATTTTGAACATAAACATTCACCGTTTCAGCTGAAATGCCAAGTTGATTTTCTAAATTAAACTTGACACGTTCTTGAATGTTTTTGGAAACTTCACTGATTTTTACACCATAACTCATCACAGTGTAGACATCAACTGAAATTCCTGCTTCTGTCGATTTAACAACAACACCTTTTGCGTAGTTTTCTTTACGAAGAAGGGCTTGAAAATTGTCTTTAATAGCACTCTTACTTGCCATGCCAACAACGCCAAAAATCTCTGTTGCTGAACCTCCAACGACTGTTGCAATAACATCGTCTAAAAGTTCAATTTGACCATCTTTTGTATTGATTTTTACAGTCATATTCACTACCTCAAAAAGTTTTTATCACTTCATTTTATCATAATAGAGTCACTTTGTAAAAAAAGACCTTAATTATGAAAATGAAAAAGCCAGATGATTGGCACCTAGCTTCTTTAATTATTAAACGCGCTCAACTTTACCTGATTTAAGGGCACGAGCTGAAGCCCAAACTTTTTTAGGTTTACCGTCAACAAGAACAGTAACTTTTTGAAGATTTGGTTTTGCAGTACGTTTTGTTTTGTTCATCGCGTGTGAACGGTTGTTAGCTGACATAGTCTTACGACCTGTAAAATAACATACTTTAGCCATTTCGTGTTTTCCTCCTACGTAGAATATGTTTGGATGTGCTAGCACCACATACCTTACTATTATAGCAGAACCACAAAAACAATACAAGATATTTTTAAAATTCTTTTGATAAGATAAATTCTGAAAGTTATATGAAAGTTCTAAAATAGCTTAATCCATTACCATTGTTCCCAAATGACTAAGATTGAAACATAAAAAAATGGATTTCTATCCGAAACCCATTTGATATTAATACCTGCGTTACATTACGCTTTGTTTGCTGATCCAAACACGTCAATACGTTCTTCAACAGCACCTTGAACAGCTTTCATACCATCTGCCAAGAATTTACGTGGGTCGAAGAGTTTTTTAGCGTCATAACCAGCTTCGTCTGCATCGTAAGCACGTGAGAAGGCACGTGTAGCATTAGAGAAGGCAATTTGACTTTCAGTATTAACGTTAACTTTAGCAACACCAAGGCGAATAGCTTCTTGGATTTGCTCATCAGGAATACCTGAACCACCGTGAAGTACGATTGGGAATCCTGGTACAGCGTCTGTCAATTTCTTCAAGTGGTCAAGATCAAGACCTGTCCAGTTTTCTGGATAAGGACCGTGGATGTTACCGATACCCGCAGCCAAGAAGTCAATTCCAGTTTCAACCATAGCTTTAGCATCTTCAACTGGTGCAAGTTCACCGCTACCAACGATACCATCTTCTTCACCACCGATTGTACCAACTTCAGCTTCTACAGAAACACCTTTTGCGTGAGCCAAAGCAACAACTTCTTTAGCTTTTTCAAGGTTTTCTTCGATTGGAAGGTGTGAACCATCAAACATGATTGACGTGTAACCAACTTCGATACACTCAAGTGCATCTTCGTAGTGACCGTGGTCAAGATGGATAGCAACTGGTACAGTGATACCCATTGACTCTACAAGGTTCGCAATAAGTGATTGACATACTTTGTAACCACCCATGTATTTAGCAGCACCCATTGAAGTTTGGATAAGAACTGGAGCTTGTTTGCTTTCCGCTGCACGCAAGATAGCTTGTGTCCATTCAAGGTTGTTAGTGTTAAATCCACCTACAGCATAGCCGTTGTCACGAGCCGCTTGGACGAATTTTTCTGCTGAAACGATTGCCATTATAAAGGCCTCCTCTATATTTTTGGGGATTATTCCCCTTTACGTTCTATATTCTAGCATAAATAAGGCTAAAAAACCAGTTTTCTTCTAAGTTAAGCGTTTTCTTAATTGAAAGAATGAGAAATATATCACTTATTATCCCTCTTTTTTATGGCTCATTGAATCATTTCAATAGATTACTATTTAAATTTTTTGAGCTGACAAAAGAAAAAAACCAAGTCAACGACCTGGTTTATGATGCGGAAAGGGGGACTTGAACCCCCACGACCTAAAGCGGTCACAGGATCCTTAGTCCTGCGCGTCTGCCAATTCCGCCATTTCCGCTGTTCTTAACAACAAAAATTATTATATCAGCTGTTAAGAAATGTGTCAACACTATTTTTGATATTTTTTCAAAAAATCTTCAATTTTTCGGCGGTAGGTTTCAGGATCTTTTTCAAAAGACTGAGCATGCTTAGCACCTTTTACAATATAGAGTTCTTTTGGACCCTTACTTGCTTCAAAGTTCTCATAAACCATGTCTGTTGGAACAAACTTATCAGCATCACCATGGATAAACAAGGTTGGTAAGTCATTTTTAGCCAACTGTTTCATAGAACTTGCTTCCCCATAAGTAAATCCTGCTACCAGTTTGGAAATACCTGATACTCCGTATAGGATGGGAAATTGGGGTAAATCGTACATATCTTTGGCTTGATAAGAAAGTTCATCCCAAACACTAGTATAGCCACAATCTTCTATTATAGTGGTAACTTGTTCTGGCAGTTTTTCACCACTAGCCATCATGACTGTAGCTGCTCCCATAGAAACCCCAAAGAAGGTGATTTTTTGGTTAGGATTGTCTGCAATCAGACCTTCTGTCCATTTTATGACATTGTCTTTATCCTTCCATCCATAGCCTATGATATTCCCTTGGCTTTCACCATGAGCAACGTTATCTGGCATTAAAACATTGTAGCCCAATTGATGAAAAAGATAGGCATAAGGTTTCATGTCTGATTTGTCATTCGTAAATCCATGTACCATAAGGACAGTCTTGTTTGACTTTTTCTTAGCAGGCACATACCAAGCTACTTGATTTAACCCCTGATTACTCATACGACGTTTTTCCTTAGGCAAGTGATTGAAAGCTTGCTCGTCTTTGTATAAGGAACTTTCCAGACCACGTGCTTTATTGTTGATGAAGTCTTTTTCAGCCCGGACTTGTGCCACATAGAAGAAGTAGCCACTAGCGCCAGCAATAATCAATAATAACAATGAGAATAAAGTGATGAGAATAATAATCCATTTTTTCATAGTCTTATTGTACTGAGAATTTTCCAAAAAGAAAAGTGGGAAGGGAGCTACTGATGATTGTTAGCCTTTTTGATTCACTGCTGCTGTCACGAAGGCTGTGTATAGTTCTTCAGCGTGGTTTGGACGACTTTGCAATTCTGGGTGATATTGTGCTGCTACAAAGAATTTATTTTCTGGGATTTCAATAATTTCCATAAGACGGTTATCTGGTGATACACCTGAGAAGACAAACCCAGCCTTTTCAAAGTCTTCACGGAATTTGGTATTGAACTCATAACGGTGACGGTGACGACGTTGAACCACTTCTTGATTGTTGTAAGCTGCCGCTGCTTTGGAACCTGATTTCAATTTACATGGGTAGAGACCTAGACGGAGCGTTCCTCCCATATCCTCGATATCGATTTGGTCACGCATGATATCAATAATTGGATATGGTGTTTCTGGGTCTAATTCTGCTGAGTTAGCACCTTCCATATTAAGGACATGGCGAGCAAACTCAACACAAGTTAACTGCATTCCTAGACAAACACCTAGCATCGGAACGTCATTTTCACGCGCATAGCGAATGGCTTGAATTTTTCCTTCTGTACCACGTTGTCCAAAGCCACCAGGAACGATAATACCATCCGCATCACCAAGTAGCTCTGCAACATTATCGGTTGTCACATCATTGGCATTAACCCAGTTAAGATCGATAGCTGAGTTATTGACATAACCTGAGTGCTTAAGGGCTTCAACCACTGATAAATAAGCATCTGGTAATTCAACGTATTTTCCAACCAAGGCAATTTTAGTCGTTTTCTTGAGGTTAAGAACCTTGTCAACCATGGCTGACCATTCGCTCATATCTGCTTTTGGTGCATCGATTTTCAAGTGGTCACAAACGATTTGGTCCATCCCTTGTGCCTGCATGTTAAGGGGAACTTGGTAGATATGCTCAACGTCCATAGATTCGATAACAGCTTCTGGAGCGACATCACAAAATTGTGCCAATTTATTTTTAACACCTTGCTCAACAGGTTGTTCTGTACGAATAACCAACATATTTGGCTGGATACCAAGCCCACGAAGCTCTTTAACAGAGTGTTGCGTTGGCTTGGTCTTCATTTCACCTGCTGCTTTGAGATAGGGAAGCAGGGTTGTATGGATATACATAACGTTATCTGAACCCACATCAGCCTTCATTTGACGAAGCGCCTCAAGGAAAGGAAGGCTTTCAATATCTCCTACTGTACCACCAACTTCGGTGATAATCACATCTGAATCAGTTGTGGTTGCAGCGCGTTTGATTTTTTCCTTCAAAGCATCCGTAATATGTGGAATAACCTGAACAGTCGCTCCAAGATACTCCCCTTTACGCTCCTTTCGAAGCACTTCACTGTAGATTTTACCCGTTGTTACGTTTGAGTATTTATTAAGGTTGATATCGATGAAACGCTCGTAGTGACCAAGGTCAAGGTCAGTTTCTGCACCGTCATCAGTCACATACACTTCTCCATGTTGGTAAGGACTCATTGTTCCTGGGTCAATATTAATGTAAGGATCAAACTTTTGAATGGTTACTTTAAGGCCACGATTTTTCAATAAGCGACCAAGGCTAGCTGCCACAATCCCTTTACCAATAGACGATACCACACCACCAGTAACAAAAATATACTTTGTCATTAACGAGAAACTCCTTCGTTCTAAAAATAAATAATGACGACAACTAATCTCCTAAGCGAAATCAATTGCGCCAAGCTCACTATATAATAGGGTAGGTTGATGAGAAAAAATAATAGTAAGTCATAGCTAAACTACATCTTTTCTCAATCAAAAAAATAAAAATACTCCCTAGTCATAACTAGGGAGCTTTGTCTGACCTCTAAAGAGGTGCCCATAAACTAATATAAATAAATTTTAGAGATTTGTCAACAGAATGTGACCCTTATTCTTCCGTTTCATCATCGTCTGAAAACTCGTCATCTTCTTCATTCAAATCAACATCTTCTTCAACAACGTCGTCATCAGCGATGATTTCATTTAGCTCAGAATCATATGACTCAACCTCTGATTTTTCATCATCTGGATTGTCATCGTCATATTCGATTGTTTCTGACTCAACAATGTAATCTTCATCTTCTGGATCATCATCGTTGTAGTCGATAGCGTCTTCGTCGCCATCCATGAAGGCATTAACACGTTTTTTCTTACGTTTTGGTGCATCGTCGCCTTCTTCTTCAAAGGTAAGGATTTCTTCATCAATTTCATCAATCGCATACCATGAACGAAGACCCCAACGGTTATCACCCAATGGAATAAAACTTCCATCGATATTCAAATCTGAGTAGAAATACGGGAGTGACTCACGGATTTCAGCATCCGTTTTTCCAAGGTAGACTTGGATCTCATTCACCATGTCGCTGAAATACATTTCGTTATCGCGACCACGTTCTTCTAAAATTGCACGAGCAACTTCAATCATTGAAAGTTCGCTCTTTTCTTGACCAGCAAATACTTCTAATTCCAAGGTCTATTCTCCTTATGTTATCATTCCTTTCTATTTTACGCTAAAAATAGTCTTTCGTCAAAACTTTTATTATGAAATTCTTTACAAATAAATCAATTGTCTCTTTTGATATTATCTATCGCCATTTAACCAAATCCACTTTATTATGGTGTGGAAGTTCTGAGAGTCTCTTTTAGACTGATAGTAAGGTTTGTCCTACCTGATTGGCCTTGAGAATAGCTGCTGTAAAGCGATCTGTTTCAAATGGTGTATGCTTATATTCATTGGTCTCTAGAGCTAGATTAAGCACAGCTGCAATATCACTCTCAGCTAACCCAATCTCAGCTAATGTTACTGGTAATCCAAGCGATTTATTGAAATGAGCCACCTTGCTTAATTCTTCTGTCTCACCAAAGTAGGCATGAAGAACCATGACACCAAAGGAAACCACTGCTCCATGAAGATGCTCACCTTCACGCTTGACGGCTGTCGTTCCGTTATAAAAGGCATGGGCATGGCAAGAGTTGAAATAAAAGTCTGGTTGATTGACCAAGTTTGAGGCATAACCTGTAGAGACAAGGATAGCGAGGGCAATTTCCTCAACTGCTTTTGATGGCTTATGATTTTCAACGTCTTTTAAACCTTCTTGACCATACTCATAAAAAGCATCCTTAGAAGAAAGAGCTACAGCGCGTCCTAGGACACCTGTATGTGATAGAACACCACCTCTTTGTTCATATTCGTAAGCAGCACGCTCAACTTCAGGAGCCTTGGAAATCCCATCACCAATGCCTGCCCAGAAATATTTAACTGGTGCTTCTGCAATTACCTTGGTATTGATAAAAATATGCACTGGCGTTTCAGGGTAGCCATATTTGAGTAGACTGTGGTCATCCTTATAAATAACAGTAATAGCTGTTCCTGCTGAGCAGTTGGAACAAATAGTTGGGAAGGTCATAATATCTTTTCCCAACTCATGAGCTACCATTTTAGCAGTATCCAACGCACGCCCACCACCAAATCCAAAGATAATATCGGCACGAGCTACATCGGGATTTGCAACCAGTTTATCAATATTAGATTGCGTCGAATCCGTCCCATAAATAAACTGACCCGTCACTTCGTAGCCATTTACTTTTAGGATTTCTACCACTTGGTCTGCAGAACTTGCCAGAGCCTTTTCTCCGCCAATGAGCGCTACACTCCTGACGTGATAAGATTTCAGAACTTGCGGAATTTCCTGAAAACAATCTACTCCGTAACTGTAATTAGACATATTATTGGTTGTCATAACACTCCCCTCGAAAGTTATTTTTTGAATTATCTAAAAATTCAAAATGTTAGTCTCTATCTTACCACTTATCCTTATAAAATCAAGGGCTTTTTAAATTTTTTAAGGAATTTCCTTTCAAGCATTGTCAAAAAACTAGCGAGCTTTTATAATGGTAGGTACCATTTATCTAAAACAAAATAAAACAGCAAAAGCAAAGATGACTTCTAAGCGTGATTGCGCCTACCGATAACACATTTCAAGAAAGAGGAGCCTAAGCATAAATGAAACGACGTCCAGTTGCCACCCTAAAAAATGAAATAGATGCCGTCCTCTTTGCCGGGCGCATCCTCATGGAATCCGGAGCCGAAGTTTTCCGTATTGAAACCACCATGAATCACATTGCTGATTCTTTGGATATTGAGCAGTTCGAAGTTTACGTGGTCAACCAAGGGATTATCGCTTCAGGTACCAACCAACTTGGCTATCAAGAATCAAAAGTCATGAACGTCAATGAGACTGCTATTGACTTAGGAAAATTGGAGGCTGTCAACGCCCTTTCCAGAAGCTTATCAAAGAAGAATAAAGTTACGCCCTCATACGTCTTTCAGCGTTTAACAGAAATCAATGATAGTTCACTATATTCTATCTGGACTATTTTAGCCGCCTATTTCTTTGGTGCCGGCGGTTTCTCCCTAGCTCTGGGGAGTTCTCCTATTGATTCTTTCACCGCTGCTATTGCCGGACTTCTGGCTGGTTGGTTTATCCAAGTAGGCGCATCCCGTATTCATACGCCGTTTTTAACAACGATATTGGCAAGTGCTATCGTCAGTTTATCCGTCAACTTATTTTATTTTCTCGGACTTGGTGAAACGCGAAGCATCATCATTCTAGGTGCTTTGATGATTATGGTCCCTGGGGGATTCTTCGTTAATGCCGTTCGTGAGATTTCCCATAATAATTTCTCAATCGGTTTTACCCTGCTAATGTCAGCCCTAATGACCTGTATTTCTATCTCAGCTGGGGTGGCTGGTATGACAGAAATCCTCCCTTTTGCTGATCAGATGACAGGAACTTTTTCAACTGAGACAGTAACAGCTATCGGTTTCTTGATTAGAACACTAGCGGCAGGCATTGGTACGGTTGCTTTTTCAATCACCTACAATGTTCCTAAACGTTATTTACTAGATATTGGTATCATCGGCGCTATCTCTTGGTTACTCTACATGATTTTGAAAGAAAATTTTGGCATGGATATCGTTGCCGTATTTATTCCTGGACTCTTTGCCACCCTGGTTTCAAAAATCCTAGCTGCTAGACGGAAAACACCTATGACTATTTTCCTATCAACCAGCATGTTCCCTCTGATTCCTGGGTTAAGTTTTTATCGTGGGATTTACTTTATGTTGACGGGATCAAATGAGCTAGCCATGACCCATATGAGGACATCATTTGTCACAGCTTTTGCTATTACCATTGCCATCAGTATTATTCAGCAATTCCCACTATCACTCTTTAAAAAACGAAAAAAACAAGTTAGCTCCTAAGGAGTTAGCTTGTTTTTTGATACTTATTTAGCAATCACAACGGACATCACAACAAGATAGGTCATTTAAAGACATCTGATTGTCTTTGTAGAAGTCTAAAACAACTGGGTCTAAAGTCCATTTTTCACGCTTGGCAATCTCCCTAATCACTGGGATAAAGCGTTGGCGGAATTTATAAATGTAACAGAAAATCACGTCTTTTTGGCGCAAGCTAGGCCCAATAAGAAAGACATTGTGACACAAAGTTGATTCATCCTTCTCGTTTACCATAGGAATACCATCTTTAGTGAATTGGAACAAATCATCCCCTAAAATCTTCAAAATACAAGTTCGAAAACCTGTTGCTAGTACAGGCTGGTGCTGAGATTCAGCATACGTCCCATCCTCAAAGTGCACTCGATAGGTGCCCGACTCTTTTTCGATTGAAGTTACTGTCTTGTCTTCATATATATGGGCATCCCACACCTTGTTTTTATCAACTTCAGCCAACTTTTCCTGAGTGATCGGTGACAAACGAATACTAGGATCTGGTGCTACTTGAGATTTCCCAAAGTCCTCAGTATAAAGCGAAACACTGTTACCCATGGCAGCTAGGCTCGTAAAGGCATCACAGCCACTCTCGTTACCACCTAAGACGATAAAAGGATCTTCAGACTGAAGGTAAAAACTATCTACCTCACCATAGTGGATAGCCAATTCCCCACCTTCAATCTCTCCACGATAAGGGTTTTGAAACTCTCCTGTCGCCATAATCAGATATTTAGCCCGATAGGTGCCACGATTTGTTTCAATCTGATAGCCTTTTTGAGAGCTTGTTATCAAGGTCACTTCGGTCTGCGTTTCAATCCTTAAGTCATAATGCTTAGCCACAAGGTGGAGATACTCTGCGTATTCTCTGCCTGAAAGGTGTTCCTTTTGAAACGAAAAGGCTGGTGATGTATCAGGTACGACAGCGTTGATATCTGGAAATCCAAAGCCATTTGTCGTAAAGGATGGCGTGATAAAACGTGTGGTGCGTGGCCATTTGAGGAAACTATCACCAATACTTCCTTTCTCTAAAATCAGGTAATCCTCAATTCCTAACTGTTGCAAAGCAGTTCCAAAGCCTATACCTGCTGCTCCTGCACCTACAATGATAATTTTATAATCTTTCATTTCTTACTCCTTGACAAGTTAATGTTTTCATCGTAAAATACTTAACCAGTTAACTATATTAACAAATCCACTGAAAAATGTAAAGGAGTAAAGATGTTTCTCTTAATATGCAGCCTCATGATGTGGCTAATGATTTTCGGCCTTGGCCTTATGTACGTTGGTTATCTTTCACCAAAACTAAGTAATCGTATCCTGTTTCAATACACCATCACTATGCTTTGGACTAGTTTCCTTTGGATAGCTTTTGCTTATTTTATCAGTTTTCAAGGTCAACTAGATAGTGTTTTTCTCTCGCACCATCTTCCTACAAACCTCATGCTAGAACTCTTTTGCCAGCTCTGCTTTGCCTTATATGCTGTTGGCATGATGATTGGTGCCACAATTGATCGCACCAAAACTCACCATCTGATTCTTTTAAGCAGTGCTTGGCTCCTCCTAGTTTACTGTCCATTAGCTTATTTGATCTGGAATCCTGCTGGTTGGTTGACTCAGCTAGGTGTGGTCGATTTTTCTGGCGGTCTCGTCGTCCATCTCTCAGCAGGGCTTTCTTCCCTTGTCTTGGCAAAACTTCTAGGAAATACACCTCACGAGCACAACAATAATCAGCATCTCCCTCTTTATCTCGGTATGCTTTTCATCACCTTTGGCTGGTTTAGTTTCAACATGGCACCTGTTGGTCAGCTCAACGGCAAGAGCGTTCTGATTGCCATTAACACCCTGGTCGCTATCATCAGCGGCGGATTAGCATGGAGCTTTCTTGCTAAATGGCATAAGGCGACAAATCTTACGGTAGCCACGCTAAACGGTGTCATTGTCGGACTTGTGACGAGTACTTCGGCTGTCGGCATTGCCAATCCTCTAGAGATGATGCTAATCTGTGGGGCAGCCAGCAGCCTGACCTACCTGATGATGACTTGGATACAAAAGACTCTGTTGCTTGACGATGTGGTCGACTCCTTTGCCATGAACGGACTAGGAGGCCTACTCGGAAGTCTGGGCGTCATCGCCATTGCTCCTGAAACAGTACTTCCCCAAATCATCGGAATCCTTGTGACAATTGTCGTCTCAGGTATCGTCACACTTGTGGTAGGGAAAGTGGTTTTGAAGAAATGAAAAATTCTCCCATTCTGACAAAATGGGAGAACTTTATATGTTTCCTTCAAAAAAACACCCCATGGTGTGAACCATGAAGTGTCTTGAAACGTTGATATATCGCTGATAATTAACGTTTTGAGAATTGTGAAGCTTTACGAGCTTTCTTAAGACCTGGTTTTGGGTGATAAAAGTCAAATAGCTGTAAAAGGCTATTAAATCAAGCTTTTAAAGCCCATTTTCATTACAAATAGATGCTTTTAACCCAAT
Organism: Streptococcus pluranimalium; assembly: GCF_002953735.1. Classification (NCBI taxonomy): domain Bacteria; kingdom Bacillati; phylum Bacillota; class Bacilli; order Lactobacillales; family Streptococcaceae; genus Streptococcus; species Streptococcus pluranimalium. The sequence continues at coordinate 1,748,209 of NZ_CP025536.1, forward strand.
CTTACAAATAAGAGATTACCATTAGATTACCAAAAATCTGTTTTCGGAGCTTATGTAGTTAAGAAACAATGTGTATTCACTTTACTTTTTTGTAAGTTCATTTTATAATGTATATACAAACGGAGGTAGAACCATGAATGTTATCTTGAGAAAAACAGGAAATAGTACTGTCATTACAATTCCCAATAAAATTAAAGAAACTCTTGGAGCAGAAATTGGAGAAGAAATTGAATTTGTCACTTCAGGAAATAACGTCATCATTCGTAAAGCTGAGCCAAAATTTGATTTTGATAAGGAACTAGAAAAAGCCATGAACCAATACGATGAGCTTTTGAAAGAATTGGTGGATAGATGAGATATCTAACTGCTGAAGATATTATCAAAATCAATGTCATGGTTATTGGCAAATATTCTCCTAATGAACCTGTTGGCATTGCTGATCCAAACAGTCTTCGAATGATTGTTGAACAGCCTAAACAAGAGATTTTCGGCAAAGTTCTCTATCCAGATATCTACAGTAAAGCTGCTATTATCTGGATAAATTTGATTAAAAAACATCCTTTTTATAATGCCAATAAACGAACTGCTGTTCTTGCCTTGCATATGTTTCTAGCAATGAATGGTTACCAATCCAATCTTTCCTTACAGGATGGGCTTGAAAAGACAGTTGAAATTGCTACCTTTCAAAGAGATTTTGAAGATTTAAAGAAAACAATTATTCAATTCCTCAAGCAAGATGGAAACATAACAAAATTATAATTAAAAAGTGATTATCAGCCTTTCGTTGAAGACCACTTTTATGTTCTATTGTATTCTACTGTATTCTACTGTATTCTACTGTATTCTACTGTATTCTACTGTATTCTACTGTATTCTACTGTATTCTACTGTATTCTACTGTATTCTACTGTATTCTACTGTATTCTACTGTATTCTACTGTATTCTACTGTATTCTACTGTATTCTACTGTATTCTTTATTACTAATAGTATCCTGACTGCAATCATTTATCAACTAAAAGATAATATTGATTGCGGTCATTTTTACTTGATCCAAACCAAGTAATGATTTCTAAATCACGAAGATGATGTAACATTTTAACAACAAATGCTCGACTTCTTCCTGTTAATTCAATCGCCTTTGCTGTTGTCATTTTATCACCAGAATTATACATGTAGTGAACGATAGCTTGTTCATCAGCATTTAGAGTTCCAAAATCAAAAAACTGTTTTTCCAAACTGTCTCGTGTTCGTAGATGTCGACTAACAATGCTATTTTCAAGGATTAGAACTACCTTATTACCTGGCTCTGAATATTTAGGTTCATGAAGAAAAGCTGATTCCATTTCAGAATAGATACGCTTAACACCCTCGTTCATTTCACGAACCCAACCAAATTCAGTCAGGGTTCTCGCAATCCAAGGATTTCTTGAAAAACGTTCATGCTTGATATTGTCAACGGTGACGATATTGGGTAATTTCCCTGGGCTGTGAATCTCTAAGCGATCATCGAACATGAGTACACGAATGTGATCTCCATAGACAGAGTAATCACGGTGAGTTACTGCATTGACAACACCTTCAAACCAAGCAAACTCAGGATATTCAGGCAATATTTGAAATTGACCATTATCGTCTAAGTACTGAAATTCCCGCAACTGAGTACGGATAAAATCTCGAACTTTTATAATCAGTACTGGCAAAGCATCATCAAAAGTCACTTCTTTGATGACATTAAAGCTACTGCCTGTCCCCATATCCGTGCCATCAAACCTCTGGAAGCGAACACGAGCTTGCGGGAAGAATGCTGACGGATACTTTCCAAAAAGCAAAATAGCGGCTTTAGTCAATTTTCCATTAACCAAAAAAACGTCTAGCTTTGAGAATTTCCTCTGTGGAGCGCTCTGATAAATCAAAGTGACTTTTGAAATCCTGTACGATAGATTCATCAATATCTTCCAGACTGGCGTCTGGCACCACTTCATCTTCAAAGAAACGTTGTCCCTTGTCATAGCTGAGCTGAGTGCGTTGCTCGTAGCTCAACTTGACTGTTTCATTACCCTGACGAAGATAAACATCATCATTTGGTGCTGCAATCACACGATTTGATGACAATTCCACAGAGATAACTAAAACGAAATCTTCTTCACCCTTATGATTGATTACAGGGATTTCCTCAAAGGATAAATCTAAAGGAGTCTCACGCATCTCACGGTCAATCTTTTTGAAATCGTCTATGGGATAAGCCCTGCCGTCCTTGAAACCAGTGATAATATTTTCCTGTTTCTCGTCCTCAATACCAATAACCAGTTGACCGCCATCCGCATTGGCAAAAGCAATCAAGTGCTGAAGCAATTCCTGAGGCTTTTTGCGCGCTGATTTTCTATCCAAATATTGACTCTCTGGTGAGAATTGGTAGTGGAAGAGGGTTTGATTCATGTATTGCTCCTTAAACAAATAAAAGAGTTAATTAAAATCTAGGGCTTATAAAGTCCCACCTTTTAACTGAACAATATTATTTCTATCTTGAAATAATCTCTCCCTTGGAATATCCATGAGCTCTGAGAGGATTTCTATAGGAAGAGGATAACCGTATTTTAGATTAAATCGCTGTACGATCGATTGCTTCTCAAATAAGCCAGCATCCGTTAATAATTTATATGCTTGTTTAGCAAGGATTGGTCGTGGCACCGGAACGCTTGCATCCTCAGGTTCTTCTCTTCGCCAGCCTCTGGCACTCATTCTTTTTTGTAAGCGAGTATATTGTTCCGATGTCAGTAAATTTAAATCCTTGGCACGGTAGACCATACTAGCTATAGACACATTCCATTTTGACTTCAATTTTAAATAATGTCCAAGATCTTCTTCATGACCTTTTATATCTTTAGAAAAGGCAGAGGCAGGTAACAGAAAACTGGAAGCAAATCTATTAGCTTCTTGCTCCATTTTTCTATATTCAGTATTGGATAATTCTTGTGGATGTACTATTTGAGCATGCAAAGCCCAATGCCCTAACTCATGAGCTAAGCTAAACTGTTGTCTAAAAAAATTATTATTATCTTGATCAATTAAAATACAGTAGTACCGTTCAGAATTTGCTCCTGTTTTCAATTCAACAAAACTTCCAAAAGCATCTACTTTTTCAGACCTTGAATTAATTATTGCAATATGAAAACCGTGTGTTTCTAGTAACCTTAGAACACTGAAAATTGGTTTGTCACCTAATCCCCAATTCTCTCTTATCTGACTAGCCACCTCCTCAGGCGAGGCATTTTCTCGGCTTTCAAATTCTGCTAATTTGGGGAAATCAACATAATCTTCAAAAAAATTTGCCAAGAGTGCCAATGCTTTTTTTAACATCTCACTGGACTTCTTCTCTGCTTGTGAGGAGGTTAATTTACTCCTATAAAAAGTCCCAAAGTCACTAGTCAAAAATTTATCTTTTGTTTGATAATATGACAATGGAAATCCTAATTCAAAAATTATTTTTTGCAATACTTCTGAGCTCGGCTTCGATAAATTTTTTTCGTATTTAGAAATCATTTGCTTAGAAACTCCAATATTATCTGCCAATTGGCTAATTGAATACTGTCTAAAATATCTTGATTCTCGTAGTCTATCCCCATTAAATTCTTGAACCATTATAAAATTCCTTTTAATTTGGATTTCAATGTGACAAGCTGAGGCTCATCAACTGAATTATTAACCTGCTCATCATGTATAACTTCAGTTGTAATTGTACCAACCGAACTTGGAAGTAATTGCGAAACATCTGCAGAACTAACCAATAAAAATTGTGGGGTGTAGTCTGCTAGTGAAGCACTTACAGCCTCCTGACCTACATAATCAACAACCAAAAATCTAATCTTAGTCACTATATCACAGTCCTCTCCAAGCATCCTCGTCAAATCTGCTTCTTTTCAATTCAGAATTATCAGTATCAAAAAGAGATAACTGTTTCACTTCCTGTTCAGGGTAAAGCCCCTCATTTTTTAAGAGCAAACTTAAAGAATAATGGGTAGAAATTCCTTTTTTAAAATATTGATTACGAATTGTCCTAAAATTATTTTTTGAGAAGAATGCTATTAATTCACCCGTCTCAATATTTAGTATCGGATCAAATTGCCAAATCCCCCTCTTGATATGCAAAACTTTCCAAATACTACTATTTTTAAATAAGTCTCGTAGCATATCTGATCTTCGTCCCCAAACATTCTGAAAAATTCCATTTTGACTTGTTTCTGAGATAGCAGCTTTAAAATCCTGCTCAAGATTTCTAGTAGTAAAGCTCATTACATCTAAACACTTAGCAATAACTTCCTTGTCAAAATCATTAGTCTGATTCATCTATTCACCCCAATTCATTTGTTATTTTAAAGTCATTATAGCAGATAAAAGGGACAAAAAACAAGAAAAACCACCACAAAAGTCAACCGTTTTTGTGGTGGTTTAAAAACTACCCCATCTCCTTCACTTTACTTTCAATAAAGGCAATTTCATCATCTGAAAGTCCTTATTTTCGATAGAGTTACCCGTCTAACTCAGCGATTGATTGTGACCAATCAATGTCCGAATTCGACGTTTCCTCTATTTCTAGTCCATTCTTCTAACATTCGCTTTCAGTTCAGCAATAATATTGTCTGGAACATTAAAATAATAATAAAGCTGTCTTTCAATCTCTTCAACCGACTTCGACCAATCTATTTGAGAATAATCATTAAAATCAAACCAAGGAACATTGCTCCAAACCTCTTTCGATTGATTGTGTTGAGTTACCTTGAGTGTTCCTAGCATCGCACGAGCTATATCTGTTTTGATGTACTTCCAACAGTTTTCAGCTTCCACTTCAGTATCAAATGCACCAAAAGAAATAAAGGTTTGTGTATGACCCACGAGTGGGGTACCCACGAGTGGGGTCGATAGAACTTCGCCTATCGCCCCACTTCCGTTGGAAGCGGGTAAAAACACTTTGTATTTATTCAGATTAGGATGTTCTTCAATTAAATCGCTATCAAGCCAATTTGTAACACGCTCATTATTGATACGTCCGTATATCCCAATTTGATTATCTGATTGTTTTTTATCCGAGAATATCTCTGGTAGTTTCTCGAAAATATTTGATCCAATCGATTTTTCTTCTGCTAAAGAAACTCTTCCCTTCAATTCTGGATAACGATTGTAAAGGCTACTACTAAATTTATAACTACTCTTACCATAAAGATATTCATTAAACGATTTCTTAACTTTATTGCGTACTAAATGCAACAAGTCATTTAGCCATTCAATCGGTGTGAAGGTCTCAATAGCACCAAAGTTTTGATTAACATCCCGATAAGTAACGGCTACCCCACCCTTGATATCTGTATTTGGAAAGACTTCTTCTGATTTTTGAGCGAAGTAAACCACTTTAAGATGTTCGTCTTCTAACATTTTCTGATTCCATACCTTTGGAGTCTGACCAGCATTAAAGAGAAAACGAGCTGGTGTAATCAGAACTGCCTTATCTGCGACTTCATAAGCTAAATCCATAAATTTATGATAGATTGGCTCGTCACGGGCTACCTCTCCAACTCCTTCATTTTGATACGGAGGATTTCCAATTACTACATCAAATTTCACGTTTCTAAATGCCTCCTCCACTTGAGTTTTTCCTTTGTCTAGGTCTGTTTTTAGGGTATCCGTTAGGTTTTCAATATAGGTTACATTGGTTTTGTAATTCCGATAACCGGTCAATGTGCGTTCGGTGATGGTTTTTGCCATTGGTGTTTTCGCAATAGCATAGATATTATTTGCTAAAATCTCTTGATAGACCTGGTCAGCTTCAAAATGATTGTCATCATTTGCCGCCACTCTTTGATAATACAGGCTAATAGCACTGTGAAGAGGATAAAGACCAGTCTTCGAGTTAATATCTAAGATCTTTGTTTCTTTTTGATAGATGGATGATGTGACATCATTTTCTACCCAGTGTAGGTTTGAAGTCGCTCCATCTGTTACCGACTCAAAATTATCATCATAGAAATTCAAGCCACCTACTGATTTTATCACTTGAAGATTGACTACACGCCACGGTGTCAGCACCGTTTCCTTATCAGGATTTTTGAAGGTGCCAAATAGCTCTGCGATATGCTCTGCACGTTCGATAAAGTCCATGTCATCAAAGGACTTGGCACGTTGGCGGATGATGCGCCCAGCCTCAATGAAGACCTCCGCATCATAATACTTGGAAATTTCACTAAACATTCCCTTAGTGAAACCTTTTGGCATGAACTCTTTCCACGATTCATCATCCACCTGCTTGATAAAGTCTTGAATGGTAATATCTTTTGATAAATCGACCGCCATGCCGTAAATCATCATTGGAATACGGATAGAAACCCCGCGTAAAATAGAAATCATATTCTTACGTTGTTTCTTAGCTTCGTTTTGCTTTTCGATGGCTTCTAGCTCTTCTGGTGTCCGTTTGGCTTTTGGTTTCTTCTTGGCTCGCTCAGCTTGCTCATGCTCTTCAGTTGTCAATCCATTTTCATTGATTACAACTTTTTTAGGTGTTTTTTGACTCTGTGTCTTACCAACGATAGCATTTAGTTTGGTAAACATGCTTGCATCATCAGCGGTTAAAGTTAAAAGATTGTCATTATATAGACTGTCATCTTCGAAACCTGACCGCACTGCCTTTTCAGCATAAACTTTCTTGAGCTGTGTCAGCATTCTATCCACATCGTAGGTCTTCATTCCATTGTCTGAAGCCCCTAAGATTGGCATAAAGTTTAGAAGACGAGCCATAGCTTGCTTTTGTGCTTGCGTATTTTTCTTCCCTACACCTGAGTTAATCTGAGCACTCTCCGCCATGACAGTCAGGGCTCTATCAGGAGCAAAATCAAAGACATAACAATTTGTCTTCATTCCCAATTTCTCATGAGAAAAAGGCGTCTGAGCACGAAAGGCAGCTTGTAGGTAATTCATGGCACTATTGGTATTTGACAAAAACAAGACCGCTGTCCACTCTGGGATATTAATACCTGTAGTTAGTTTACGAACCGTCAGGGTAATCGTTTTTGTCTGCGAAGGGTCTTTACCAATAGCAGAACGAACTTTCTCTATGTCCGCATCGTTAGCAATTCCATCATCGCTACTTGCTCCTCGAACAACATTAACAATTTTATATTCTTTCCCGAAAATAGGGTGTTCTTTAAGCAAGCCCTCAAAAGCATTAGCTTCCTTAACACCTGGCATGAGCCAAAGCGTATGACGCAACTCTTCACGATAAGACTTCGTTGAAAAAGGGTAGTTCGTACGACTATCTGAATGTGTGATATTATCTAAGAATTGGCGAACCTCTTGCTTATAAACAAGTTGGCCATCCTCAGCCACACGGAAAAATTCCCTAAAGTTGAACGATTTACTCTCATCAGAAAAACGTTCCTTATGCTTCATTTCAAAAGTGTACATCGATACTTTTGGCAAAGTTTCATAAGGATTTGGCTCACTTGGACGTTCTAATTCCCACTTCTTCTTGGCCTGTTGTTCCATGACATAGTCCCAAGTATAAACTTGCTCCTCGTCAAATTGATCCAAAAGATTGAAAGGTGTCCCAGATAGTTCAAGTATCTTAGTATGTTCCTTGACGAGTTCTTTCATTACCGAATCACTAAGCTCTGTCTGGGTTCCCTCGTGCGCCTCATCAATGATAATCAAATCCCAATCCATATCTGCAAAATCTTTCAGATTGGTTTGTCCGCCATTGTACCGAAGCAATTGGATTGAAGCGAAATACACAAAAGGTTTCTCACCTCGCTTCAGATTTTCAAGCGTTTCTCCTTGATTGACTGAACCATAATCATACCCATCGGCGCTCATCTTCATTTTCTTGAAATCATCAAACCAAGAATCCGCCACAACAGGACGATGAGTCATGATGAGCACTCTTTGAAAGGCTTCATTCTTGACTAATTGCAAGGATGTCAGGGTTTTACCAAAACGCATTTTAGCATTCCAGAGCATCCTATCTTTTTTCTTAAAGACTTTTTGCGTCTGCTCGACCGCTGCCTCTTGTTCTGGACGAAGGGTGATAGCTGGTTCTTCAACAAATGATTCTTTGGCAGTAATATTTAGATAATTTCTACCTTCTTTAACAGCTTTAATAGCATCCTTAGCTGTCTCTAAATCCGTCTTGAACCACTCTGTTCCTTCCAGTTGTTCAGCCTGTTTAATCCCTGAACGCTTCAAGACATTATGCACATCATAATCATGGAACCAAGATTTTGTCGACTTTTTATAAGCAAGTTCTACCCACCCAAGTGTATAGGGCAATCCTGAAGTTTTCATATATTGATTGATACGTTTCGGTGCAACTGCTCTTAAGAAATCACTATTAGGAGACCAGTCCGTCTCAATATCATCCGAAGAAACGCTACCTTCACCAATTTTTTGTGTACCTTCAAAAGCATTGAACAACACACTTTGATTATCAACCGTCTGAATATAAATAAATTTTCTTTCAGCAGTTCGGTACATTTCTTGTGCCCTTGGTTCTAAGAATCGACCAATAGCACTTGCTTTAATATCTGGATTGATATAAGTCAACATGACCCAAGCAAGAATATCAAACACCTGTTCTAATGATTTTAAAGCATTCTCTTTGGTTGCATCTGCTGGATTTAAAATATGAGCAGAATTATTCCCTTTTCCCTTGATATCATAAAAGTGATCGACGATTGTTTTATTGGGAATAAAGTCTCTTATCTCTCTTAGTACGTCATTAAAGGTGGCACGTTCACGAATATCTAAATATTCTCTATCGGCAACCAACCTCGCTGTATTCTCAGCAACTTTTCTTACCTTAATTAGCGTGCCTTCATAGTCTCCGTGTGTATAATTTTCTTCAGCCATATTTATGGTTCTAAAAAGCTCAGCTGTATCCATATCAATTGCCAAAAATTCAAAATTTGAAATCATAGCCTAATCTCCTAGTAAATACACTTTTTGAATGTTTATTTCTTCTACAACTACCGCATTTCCAACAATATCATCCTCTAATTTAAATTCATCATCTATATCAAAAAAACTCAATTGTCCTTCCACAATAGTCCGATCATCTTCAACATCTTTACCTAAAAGCTCTGATAATGCAAAAGGAATTTTCCTTACCAAACTAGGATGACCTTTGACAAGCTGCCATTCATTAAACCAAATAGGTTCTCCTGTAACAGGATGTTGCTGAGTCAAGGTATTTCCTCTAACAATATTTTTATGGATAAGATAGTGAGCAGATTTATAAATATCACTCTTACTAGTCAGTTTGACACCAAAAGTTCGCTCATACCAATCTAAATAATACAGAAACATTCGTGAGCGTGCGACTTCTAAATTATCTTCTAGAAATTCAATACCGTAAATGGAAGAAAGAGCTATTAAAGATTTCGTCTTCCAGTTGCGTTCGTCATACTGTTCCACCACAGTGGCTAACTTTCTCTCTAAAATAGCTTGTAAAAAATTCCCATCTCCAGCAGAAGGTTCTAAAAATGTTGCGGATATATTTTCGCAAGCCTCTTTAACACCTGGCGTGTCTAGCATTTTTTGAACCATCCAAGATGGCGTAAAGACTTCACCATGCTTTTGCACACGTTGTTTTGATTTGATTAAGTTCTCTTCCAAAACCTACTCCTTGAAACCGTTTATCTTCTTTTCTTATTATACCATTTTCTAACTTTATCTCGAACTATTTCTCAAAGGGTCTGGGGATTCTCCCCAGATATTAAAAATATCAGGAAAAGTGTCAGTTCGACCGTTCCTGATGTTTTATTTATTGCGATAGTGTGTATACACTATCTGAGCTCGCAAAGACCTAAAATTATGTTTTTGTATCAATTCTAAATTCCCCGTGCCAGACACGGTAGCTGACATTGTCAGACAATCATTTTTTAGAAGGACATAAGAAAACCGCAGATAAATTCCTGCGGTTTCATTTACTTATTTAATGTTTAGTAGACTTCTTTTTCAGGTTAACTGAGAGTCCCTTTTCCAATTCATCCAATAATTGAGTTATCAACTGACCAAGTTCTATAAAATTCTGTTGTGAAATATATCCAACCTGAGTTGACAACTTGGCAATCCCATTAATTGATCTGCCAATCTGAATGAATCGCTCTGTCAGTTGCTCATACTCTGGAAAATTAATCGTCCATGATTCAATCTCTTGGTTAAATAATTTCTTTCTGGCAAAAGCGGAAAAGTTTGACTCTTTTTCATTAGCCATTAATGCTAACAATCGTTATATCTATCCGCAATCACTTGCAAAAGGGAATAATACTCTGGTTTGAGATAAGTTGTTGACTGATCTTCTGTCTCTCTAGAACAATTATCTAGCATACGCTCTATATACCTTGATGATGAAACCTGTTCTATCCTCAACAAATGGAAACAGGAAACTAGCAGAGAAAAGTGGCAATTATCAGTACAGCCTCTTTCTCTCGACAAAGAATTTATGTTGACATACTGCAACCGAGATGGTGAGATAGAACCCTTACACGCTGACTACATCAACAACATTCTCAAGCGAACCATTCGTCAACAAAATCTCAAGAAAATCAGCCCACATGGGTTTAGACACACTCACGCAACCTTGATGATTGAAATGGGAATTGACCCAGTCAATACTGCTAAACGCTTAGGCCATGCAATCAGCCAGATGACTTTAGAAACTTATAGCCATGCCACAAAAGCTGGTGAAAAACAATCCATTACAAAATTCGCAGAATACCTCGATAAAGCTAAATAACCTTAGCTTTCTTTTTCCACTAAAATTTAACCAGGTCTTAAGAGATTACCAAAAAGATTACCAAGCCCACTTTTCCATAAAAAAAAGCACTTTGCAAGAGACTTGCAAAATGCTTGTGAACGTTGATATATCGCTGATAATTAACGTTTTGAGAATTGTGAAGCTTTACGAGCTTTCTTAAGACCTGGTTTTTTACGTTCAACCATACGTGCGTCACGTGTAAGAAGTCCAGCGCGTTTCAATGAATCGCGGAAGTCTGGGTCTACTTGAAGAAGCGCACGTGCAATACCGTGACGGATCGCACCTGATTGACCACCGTATCCACCACCGTTAACGTTAACGAAAACGTCGTATGAACCTTCAGTTGAAGTCACTGCAAATGGTTGGTTGATAACAAGACGTAGGTCTGCGTGTGGGATGTATTCTTCTACATCTTTTTGATTAACTGTGATTTTACCAGTACCTGGTACCAAACGAACGCGTGCAACCGCATTTTTACGACGACCAGTACCTGCATATTGTGCTTGTGCCATGTTTATGTTGCTCCTTTCCTCTTAGATTAGATAAGTCCTGAGATATCAAGTACTTCTGGTTGTTGAGCAGCGTGTGTGTGCTCAGCACCTGTGAAGACTTTCAATTTCATACCTTGTGCGCGTCCAAGAGTGTTATGTGGAAGCATACCTTTAACTGATTTTTCGATCAAACGCACAGCGTTTTTAGAACGAAGTTCACCAGCAGAGATTTGTTTCAAACCACCTGGATACATTGAGTGAGTGTAGTAGATTTTATCAGTTGCTTTTTTACCAGTTAATTTAACTTTTTCAGCATTGATAACAATCACAAAATCACCTGTATCAGTGTGTGGTGTGAAAGTTGGTTTGTTTTTTCCGCGAAGTACGCTAGCAACTACTGCAGAAAGACGTCCAAGTGGCACATCAGTTGCGTCAACAACGTACCATTTGCGTTCAACTTGGCCTGGCTTAGCCATGAAAGTTGTTTTGTTCATGATTTCTCCTATACGAATTCGTAATATTTGTTTACAAGTGTTGGTGGGTGTTCCGTCCCACGCAAAGGTATTTGGAAGGTTCCGGGGCCTTTCAAATGGGGTAAACAATACCGTTTAATATCATATCAAAAAACACTGACTTAAGTCAAGTGTTTTTTCTTTTTATTTCAAGTTCATCGCTCTCTCTTTCCTACTGAAAATAGAGCCAGGGTCCCAGGTCCAACATGGGCTGCTATAACAGGTCCCAAAGGGAGTTGGAGAACGCGCTCCACGTCGTCTTTCTCCAATAGCTTATCCTCAATTTCTTGAGCGGCTTCTGGGTCATTGGCATGGGCAACTACAACTGTCCCCAAATCCAAATCTTGAACCGATCTGTCAATCATTTCTCGAATACCTTTTTTACGACCCCTAAGCTTGACTAAAGGAGCTAATTTTCCTGCTTCATCAATCCACAAAAGAGGCTTAATATTAACCAAGCTACCAACAATCGCAGAACTTTTAGAAAGGCGACCACCTCGCATCAAATGATAGAGATCATCCACTAGAAAGTGACTATACAGACGTGGAGCAATAGACTTCATTTCAGAAACAACTTGTTCTAAAGATAATCCTTGATCACGTTTTTCAGCTGCTAACATGACTAAAAAGCCTTCACCACCTGCCGCTGCCAAGGTATCGACAATTTCGATACGAGCTTCGGGATATTCTTCTAAAATCATATCACGCGCCATGACAGCAGATTGATAAGTCCCCGATAAAACAGATGAAAAAGCCATGTACAAGATGTCATTACCTGCTTCAACTTCTTGTTTAAAACAAGCTTCGAAAGTACCGACGTTAATCTGACTAGTTGTCGGCTTCCCGCCATCTTTCATAGCATTCAGCAAAACTTCTGAAGTTATGCGATTTTCTCCAACCGTTTCATAAGTTTTTTCATCAAGGGTAATGGTCAATCCTAAAACTGTTACGTCCTTGTTTTTAGCCCAAATATCATCAATATCCGCTGTAGAATCAGTTATAAGTTTAAAAGTCATTGCATTCTCGCTTCAAATAGTTTTATTTTCAAAGTTTTTTAGTATTATAACAAAAAAACCACTCAATGAGTGATTTCTTCAAAAATTTTCTTAACACATTACGATATATCTGCTTATAATTCGTCCAAGAGATGCTGCAATTGAGATAATTGCTGTTCATCCCATGGTCTCAACTTTGGGGTCTTCATATCAATGTTTTGCGACATCTTGTCCAAATCGGATTTTACCGTATTAACCCTCTCTTCTAACTCACGCGCCGGCACACGAAGTGCCCCTTGAGAAAAGACAGTCCATTGCTCATTAAGGTCGCTAGTTGCAACTTCCACCAGATTGATGGGGTTGTTAAGCTCAGCTGCTAACCGCTCAATATAGCTATCAGCCGTCTCATCTTCTTCCGTAAAAATAACCTCAACCCGATACTGATCATAACGCTGACGGCTACCCGGCACAAACTGCGCATCAAAGACACAAGTAATATCTAAATTTTCAAAGTTAGCGTAATTATTAAGTTTGCGCAATAGCACATTACGAGCATCGTCTAACTGATTTTTCTTAAAGAGCTGTCGTGTCTCCTGCCAAAAGGCAATCATATTATAGCCATCGACCAGGAGAATACGTTTTTTAACCATCTCTTTCTCCTTTTCTCGCTTAAATCTTGTTTCGGAAAACCTCGTACATGAGCACTGCTGCCGCCACACTAGCATTCAGACTTTGCACATGCCCATCCATGGGGATGGTGACCATTTCGTCCACTTGTTTTTTGATGTTTTGGGAAATCCCTTTACCTTCATTTCCGATAATCAAGGCAAGTTTACCACTGGTATTCCATTTGTGGGATGGGGTACCATTCATATCCGTTCCAAAAGTCCAGAAACCAGCTTCCTTAAGCTTATCGAGGGTTTGACTAAGATTGGTCACACGAGCAATCGGTACATGTTGAACCGCTCCAGTAGAGGTTTTAGAAACGACTGGCGTGACACCGACAGCCCTGTGTTTAGGAATAATAACCCCTGCCACCTTGGTCGCGTCAGCTGTTCGCAAAATGGAACCAAAGTTATGAGGATCCGTCAAGCCATCCAAAATCAAAATCAAAGGATTCTCTTCGCTTTCTGCTTTTTTGAGAATATCATCCAGCTCAGCATAAGCAAACTCTGATACCCGAAGGACAAATCCTTGATGAACCGCACCATCTGTCATCTCAGACAAGCTTTTCTTTGGTGTCCAAGAGATAGAAACCTTTTTCTCTGCTGCAAGAGCCTTGATTTTATCGACATTTTTCCCTTTGAGGTCATCTTGGATATAAAGTTTATTCCCAGTATTAGCTTCTAGGCTTTCAGTGACCGTATGGACACCGTAAACCATATCATTTTGTACTTGTTCTCTATGTTTTTCTTTCATAAAACCATTATAGCATGGATAGAAGGAAAAGAGCATTTTCCAAAAACCAAACTTTTTTATACTATTTTATCCAAAACACTTGACTACAACGTTACGTCATAGTTTATCATTGCAATAGTGAGAGGAGGAAAAGATATGAAAACCATAAAAGAAGTTAGTAAAATGGCAGGTATTAGTGTTAGAACGTTGCAATATTATGATAAAATTAGTCTCCTAAATCCAACGAGTTACTCCAGTGCTGGATATAGATTGTATAGCGATAAGGACTTAGAAAAGTTACAACACATTTTATTATTCAGAGCTTTGGAATTTCCCTTAAAAAGTATCAAGGAAATCCTCAATAATCAGCAATTTGATAAACAGAAAGCCTTGGAACAACAAATTAAGTTGTTAACCTTGAAGAAAGAGCACCTAGAAACACTAATTACCTTCGCTGAAAGTATTAAAGAAATGGAGATAAACATTATGGACTTTACAGCATTCGATACAAAAAAAATAGATGAATACACCCAAAAAGCTAAGGCATTTTGGGGTCAGACAGACGAATTCAATGAATTTACCGAGAAGCAAGAGAATCGAAGTATCAACGACACCAATATTGTCAATCAACAGTTCATGATGATTTTTGTAGAGTTTGGAAAAATCAAAACAAATAATTACGACTCAAAAGAAGCGCAAACTTTAGTCAAAAAACTACAAGACTTTATTACAAATCATTTTTATCATTGTTCAAACAACATCTTGCTCAGTCTTGGTAAAATGTATATAAATGACGGTGATTTCACGCAAAATATCGATGCGTTCGCAGGAAAAGGGACTGCGCTGTTTGTAAACAAAGCTATTGAATGTTACTGCCAATAATATTTTATAATCTGAAAAGCACCTACTAAATATAAGCAGGTGCTTTTTTAGTAGATACTCTTAAGCAAACACTTTTTTCAGAACTTCTCCGACGGTTGAGACACCGATAACTTGGATATTATTCGGGATATCAATGCCCTGGAGGGAATTTTTAGGGGCGTAGATTTTGGTGAAGCCCAACTTGGCAGCTTCATTGATACGTTGTTCGATGCGGGTTACGCGACGAATTTCACCTGTTAAGCCAATTTCGCCGATAAAGGATTCTTGTGGGTTGGTTGGTTTTTCTTTGTAACTTGAAGCAATGGCTACCGCGACAGCAAGGTCTATTGCTGGCTCATCCAGTTTTACGCCACCCGCTGACTTGAGGTAGGCATCCTGATTCTGCAGCAGCAAACCGCATCGTTTTTCAAGAACCGCCATAATCAAGCTGACCCGATTAAAGTCTAGCCCTGTGGTCGTACGTTTGGCATTTCCAAAAACAGTTGGTGTCACAAGAGCTTGAACCTCCGCCAAAATAGGACGAGAACCCTCCATGGTAACGACAATAGCTGATCCTGTCGCTCCATCTAAACGCTCTTCTAAAAAGACTTGGCTAGGATTTAAAACTTGAACCAAACCACCCGACTGCATCTCGAAAATCCCAATTTCATTGGTTGAACCAAAACGGTTTTTGACGGCACGAAGGATACGGAAGGTATGATGGCGTTCCCCTTCAAAATAAAGCACCGTATCTACCATGTGTTCCAGCATACGAGGTCCGGCTAGAGTTCCTTCCTTGGTTACATGACCAACGATAAAGGTAGCAATATTATTGGTCTTAGCTAAATTCATCAGCTCTGCAGTAACCTCTCGAACTTGAGAAACAGAACCTTGCACACTTGAAACTTCAGGGCTCATGATGGTTTGAATAGAGTCAATAATGAGAAAATCTGGCTTGATTTTTTCAATCTCCGCTCGGATATTCTGCATATTGGTCTCGGCATAAAGGTAAAACTCATTATCAATATCACCTAGACGTTCACTGCGTAGCTTTATCTGCTCTGCTGACTCTTCCCCAGAAACATAGAGCACTGTTCCACGATTGGCAAGTTGTGTTGATACTTGGAGGAGTAGCGTTGACTTCCCAATACCGGGATCACCACCGATTAAGACAAGACTGCCTGGAACAACACCCCCACCTAACACTCGGTTAAATTCGTCCATGTCCGTTTTAGTACGGGCATAGTTGATAGAATCCACATCTTTTAACTTGGTTGGACGTGTTTTTTCACCTATTAGACTGACGCGAGCATTTTTGACCTCTTGTACCTCTACTTCTTCGACAAAGGAAGACCAAGCCGAACAGTTGGGACAACGTCCTAAGTATTTTGGTGAATTATAACCGCACTCTTGACAGACAAAACTCGATTTTTTCTTAGCGATAATAAGCCTCCTTGCCTATTTTCCTGTACTTCCGAAACCACCTGTACGCACACCTTCTGCATCGTCGCCATCAGCTACTAAGAATGGTGCAAAAACGCCTTGAACAATGCGGTCTCCCTTGTCTAAATGTACCATTTGATCTGAAATATTTTGCATTTGGGCAAAAATATGTCCCTCATTGTTGGGATTATTATAGTAGTCTCCATCAATCACACCAACAGAATTAATTAAAATAAGCCCTTTTTTTCGAGGATTAGACGAGCGATCATACAAATAAAGCACTTCACCATCTTGCATATAGGCTTTAACACCTGTTGGTACCAACGTCATCTCACCTGGTGCAATATCAATTGCTTCTGCAACTTTCAAATCATAACCTGCTGCATGAGCTGTCTCACGCTGTGGGAGTAGGTCTTCTTGCCCCTCAAAGGCTGTAATCAATTCAAATCCACGTACTTTAGTCATTTTCTCTTCCTTATCTTTAAAAATTCATTCTTCATTATAAAATATTCGAAAAACAAAAGCAAAGACTCTGTTAATCATTAGCATCATCTTCTGTATCTTGCCCAAGGTAGGCGAGAGCAGTTTTGATATCTACATCTTCTACCAAGTGCTGTCTGGTCCATGGAATGACAACATGTGGTTCGACACCCACGTCCGTCATCCCTTTGCCAGAATCAATCGCTAAGGAGCGTGACGTCGGGTAGAGCATTTGATAATCTTCAAAATCAAGCATACAACAGTTAGAGTAATCCAAAATTCCCATAGTTGGACGCCCCATAACTCTTACTTTGGGCATCGCCTTCATCATGAGAACAAAATTATCGCCTGACGATCCACAAGTAACATCTGATAATATAATGACTTTTTCAGGGGCATTCATCTTACCCTTATAATGGCTAAGAAAATCATCGCCATCTTCTTTATAGATACTGAACATATAAACTCAGATCTTGTTTTTCAAAAATTTGGTCAATGTAATGGTGGTAATTGTTTACAAGGACTGAAAAATCTGACCGAGCCAATTTTGGTTGCGTGATTTCCTCTCGCAACAAGAATTTCAAAGCCGCAAAATTGGTAATTTCCAATTTTTTAAGTAAGCGTGAAATGGATGAGTGCGAGACAAAACAAGCATCTGCCAACTCTTGACTAGTCATTTGTTGAATCTTATCCAAATTCTGATCAAGATAGGCTACAATTTCCCTATCTTGAATCGTTAAACGATTATCATACGTATCTTTACGCTCCAACCAATTCATAAAACCTCCCTAACGATTTAAAAATCATGACAAGGTAAAAATAACTTTTTGACATCATAATCATAGCCAAAATAGTTCAGCATCACTACAACTCACACCTCTTACTTATCTGGAATAACCTTAAACAAATAGTAAGTGATAAAGATCGTTAAAGCAAAAAGGAGTAACTTCACTGGTAGTAACGGCGCTAAATAAATCGATATCCCCATAAGCAGATAGATTTGCCAGATGATTTTCTTCTTACGTTCTTTGGCAATCGTCTTTGTCTCAGCATAATCAGCAACATAAAATTGATAAAGTTTACTCCGACGCAGTTTCTCCTCAAACCTTTTGGAACTTCTAGCAAAACAATACCCAGCCAATAAAAGCAGAGGCGTTGTCGGTACAATCGGCAGTACAATTCCAAGGAAACCTACTAGAAGACTGATAAAACCTAATATTAAATAAATGATCTTTGTCATAAGAACCTCACTTACTCCCTATTGTAGCAAATCCTAAGACATGAAACCAGCCACTTCTTTTTGTTATAAAAAACACAAGCGTTTTTGTTGACTAAATAACAAAAATACTATCTCAACTTGACATTTTTTGCAGAAAGCGATACCATTAATTTGTGAAAACTTTTGTTTTTTCTAGATAAACTAAGGAGATGTCAATGAAACTTATCGGACTGGTAGGAACTAATTCCTCACAATCAACCAATCGTAAGCTTTTACAATACATGGAAAAGCACTATGCCAACAAAGCTCAGATTGAACTCATAGAAGTAAAAGATTTACCAATCTTCAACAAACCCGCTAATAAAAAATTACCCGAAGATGTTTTAGCAATAGCAGACAAGATTGAGGAAGCTGATGGCGTCATCATCGGTACACCCGAATATGATCACTCAATCCCAGCTGTACTTATGAATGCCTTAGCATGGCTTTCTTACGGTATTTTCCCACTTCTAAACAAACCAGTCATGATTACTGGCGCTTCCTATGGTACGTTAGGGTCATCTCGTGCTCAATTACAACTACGCCAAATCCTCAATGCTCCAGAACTCAAAGCTCATGTGCTCCCTGATGAATTTCTCTTATCACATTCTTTACAAGCTTTTGATGCCGAAGGAAACCTATTCGATCTTGAAACCATTCAAAAACTTGATGCTATTTTTGATGATTTTAGATTATTTGTCAAAATAGCCGGTAAGCTATCTAATGCACAAGCTTTATTACATCAGGAAGCTGAAAACTTCGATTGGGAAAGCTTAAGTTAATCAGAGAGGAAATAGGAACTATGAAATTTGTTGGAATCGTCGGTTCAAATGCCGATCAATCATACAACCGCATGCTCTTACAGTTCATGCAACGTCATTACAAGATCAAATGCGAAATCGAAGTTTTAGAGATCAAAGATGTCCCAATGTTCAACCAAGACGAGGACCAATCAGATAACTTTGCTTTGCGTTATCTTTACAATAAAATCACACGTGCCGACGGGGTTATTATCGCCACACCTGAGCACAACCACACTATTACACCAGCTCTGAAAAGTACCTTAGAATGGCTATCTTTTGGCGATTTACATCCTTTCGAAAACAAACCTATCATGATTGTCGGTGCTTCTTACTACGATCAAGGAACATCGCGCGCCCAAGTGCATTTGCGAAAAATCCTTGAAGCACCTGGAGTCAACGCTTATGCTATGCCTGGAAATGAATTTCTGCTAGGTAAAGCTAAAGAAGCTTTTGACGACAAAGGAGACATTATCAACCCAAGTACCGTCGATTTTTTAGGCTCTTGTTTAGATAATTTCATTAAGTATGTCGGCGTCGTTAAACAATTACAAAAACCAAAACCCATCGAACCAGAAGATTTATATTGTACAGGAACAATTGATACAACCATTACAGGGATCGATCCTGATGATCCCGATTGGCTAGATAAGGCCGCTGAAAAAGTTCAAGCCGTTGAAGGAGATACCTACGTCAAGCTAGATAATGGTCTATTAACCGTCAACCAGCTCAACATGTTCCTTAATGCAATGCCCTTTGAGTTAACCTATGCGGATGATAACAATCAGTTCTTATACTATAACAACCAACACCAAGAAGCTTCTACAATGCTTGGCAAGCGTGTTAAGGAACAAGTCGGTAATCGCCTTGCCACCGTCCACGGAACACTACCTCCCGCACGCATGAAAAACGTGGAATGGGTAGTCGGAAGCCTTCGTAACGGTAACGAAGAATATGTTCGTACAATCGTCCCTGGAACACCACCAGAAATCATTAATACCCACAATTATCAAGCCATGTACTATCCAGATGGTTCCTATGCTGGTATTAATGAAATCATCTTTAACTTTAAGCCTTGGTTAGATTGGTATCTTGAAGCAACTGGACAACACCTAGCTGGAGGAAAAGCTCCTGCTGGTCATCCAGCCCCTGCTACTGACGCTACTTCTGGAGCTTCTGATGCAGGTAGCCATGATAGTGGCGCCGGTGAAGCAGACGCTGTCTCTGGAGCTTCTGAACATTAAGTCATTTAAGAACGGGAGGTTTTCCCTCCTGTTTTTTCGCTTTAAAAGTATGATCACTTTATCACAAAGGGAGATTTTATATGTCATTATTTCAAGAAAAAGTTTTAGCAGCTTGCGCCAAAAAGCAAGCACTTTTCGATGAAAGTTTGGGACGCTATGCCTTACGATCACTGTTTGCAGGAGCTTTTTTAACCATGTCAACAGCTGTCGGTATCATTGGAGCGGACGTTATTTCAAGTCAGTTCCCAGCTCTAGCTCGTTTTGTTTTTACCTTTATCTTTGCTATTGGTCTAGTCTATGTTTTAATTTTTAATGGCGAACTAGCTACTTCCAATATGATGTATCTAACAACTGGATCTTACTACAAGGCTATTTCCTGGAAGAAGACGACGATCATTTTACTCTATTGCACCTTTTTCAATCTGATTGGCGCTATCTTTCTGGCTTGGCTGTTCAATCAATCCTTCTCCTATAGCCTGCTAACGGATAAATCTTTCGTTATCAACGCTGTCCAAATTAAACTAGCCAAAACCGACTGGATGAACTTTATCGAAGGTATTACTGCTAATATGTTTGTTAATATCGCTATCCTAGGCTATATGCTATTAAAAGAAGAATCTGCCAAGTTTTTTATAGCCATATCAGCTATCTTTATGTTTGTCTTTTTGATAAACGAACACCTAATCGCAAATTTCGCCTCTTTTATGTTAGCTGGCTTTAGTCCAGTTAAACACATCGAAGGATTTACCCTCCTAAATATTTTGCGTCAATGGACTGCCGTCTTTTTTGGTAATTGGATAGGCGGAGGACTGTTCATCGGCATTGCTTATGGTTGGTTAAATAAAAGCCAAACAAATCATGTAGACTAAAGTCATTTCTCTTAAGAAGATTGAAAAATCTTCTTTTCTTTTGCCCTTTTTTATAGGGGATATGGTAAAATGATTGCTATGAATACTTTGGTTTTCCAATTATCCAAAACACTTATCCAAGATCTCACTCAACGCTTAAGCCCCTACCAAACTAGCAATAACAATCCTTATGTCACTTTTTCTGCAAAATATATGGATGCTACTTTTCTTGCCTATACTTCAGGCAAACTAGTGATACAAGGTAAAGGCGCCAATTCTCTAGCAAAATATCTTGAATTAAATACAGATTCTTCTAAAGACAGCTCATCTAGTACCTCCCTCAAATCCGGACAAGACTTTCCTATGATTGGAACTGATGAGGTAGGAAACGGCTCTTATTTTGGTGGTATCGCTGTTGTTGCAAGCTTCGTAACACCTGATGATCATGCTTTTTTAAAATCACTTGGTGTTAATGATTCCAAACAAATGACCGACCAAAAAATCCAAGCCATCGCTCCTCTTCTAGAAAAAAAAATCCCTCATCAAGCCTTACTATTGACGCCACAAAAGTACAATCAGGTTGTTGGAAAAGGCTTAAAACACAACGCCGTTTCGGTTAAGGTAGCCTTACACAATCAGGCGATTTATCTACTTCTTCAAAAAGGAGTCCAAGCAGATAAAATCGTTATAGATGCTTTTACATCGCCTAACAATTATCAAAAATACGTTACCAAAGAAGCCAATCAAGTCAGACAAGCTATTACTCTAGAAGAAAAAGCAGAAGGAAAATACCTAGCTGTTGCTGTCTCATCCATCATTGCTAGAGCCATGTTCTTGGAAAATCTCAAAACCTTAGGTGAAGAGGTTGGCTTTCAATTACCAAGTGGGGCGTCTGCCAAATCTGATAAAGTGGCTAGTCAATTATTAGCTGCTTACGGAATGGAAAGCCTAGCCTACACTGCTAAGTTGCACTTCGCTAATACCCAAAAAGCACAAGCATTACTAAACAAATAAAGGATTTATCATGAAACGTTTTCTTAAAGAATGGGGATTCTTCCTCCTCTTTCTTACAGTATTTTTACTCAGTCGTTGGTTCATCTGGTTTCCTGTAACCGTCGAGGGGCATTCTATGGATCCAACTCTAGCAAACAAGGAAAAATTAATTGTTATTAAAACAGCTGACATCAATCGTTTTGATATGGTAGTTGCTAACGAAGTTGAAAATGGAGCTAAAAAACAAATCGTTAAGCGTGTCATTGGATTACCAGGGGATACCATCACCTATAAAAACGATAAGCTCTTCGTTAACGGTAAGGAAACAAAAGAAGCTTATCTTGCGGACTACCAACAACGTTACCAAAAAGATAAACTTCAAAAAACATATGCTTATAATTCTTACTTTCAATCCTTAGCACAAGCCAGCAATGCTTTCACACAAGATACTTCTGGAAATACAAATTTCACTGTTAAGGTCCCTCAAGGTCACTATTACCTCTTAGGAGACGATCGCATCGTTTCTAAAGATAGCAGATCTGTTGGAACCTTCAAGAAAGAGACGATTGTCGGCGAAGTTAAATTTCGCTATTGGCCATTTACCGAAATTGGCCTATTGAAATAAACCATAGAGAGGCAGGACTTTGATCCCAGCCTCTTTTCCTACTACTGACAAAGGAAATAAATATGACAAGCTATTTTTCTGGTACCATTGATCGCATCATCTTCGAAAATGCCAGCAACTTTTTTAAGATTTTACTACTGGAAATCGACGATACTGATAGTGACTACGATGATTTTGAAATCATCATCACGGGAACCATTGGTGATATTATCGAAGGAGAATCCTACACCTTTTGGGGCGAACTGGTCCAACACCCTAAATATGGTCAACAGCTCAAAGCTGAGCGTTATGAAAGAGCTAAGCCAACAGCCTCAGGACTGATCAAATACTTTTCCAGCGACCATTTCAAAGGAATTGGTCGTAAAACTGCCGAAAAAATCGTCGAGATATACGGTCAAGAACCTATCGATAAAATCCTTGAAGACCCCAGTCAGTTGAATAGCATTACTGGTTTATCCAAGGTCAATCGAGAAAATTTCCTTGCTAAGCTCAAGCTCAATTACGGCACCGAACAAATCCTAACCAAGCTTGCCAAATACGGCTTGTCGTCTAAACTCGCCCTTCAAGTTTTCAACCAGTATCAAGATCAAAGCATCTCTACTGTCGAGGAAAATCCTTATCAGCTAGTGGAAGATATTCAAGGTATCGGCTTCAAAATAGCCGATCAACTGGCTGAGCAGTTAGGAATTGCAGCTGACGCACCTGAGCGTTACCGCGCAGGACTTGTCCATACCTTGACCGAAACAGCTATCCAAACAGGAAATACCTACACCGAAGCACGGGAGCTTCTTGAAATGACTCTTTATCTGCTAGAATCCAGCCGTCAGATTGAGTTAGATCCAAGTCTAGTCGCTGCTGAATTAACCCATCTCATTGAAGAAGATAAGATTCAAACCATTGGAACCAAAATCTTCGATAATACGCTTTACTATGCTGAAGAAGGTATCCACAAAAACCTGACACGCCTATTAAACAATGAGGAAAAACTTGACTTTCCACAGGAAATCATCGCCCAAGAAATCGAACGCGTCCAAGAAAACTTGAAGCTCACTTACGATGATATTCAAAAAGAAGCTATTGAAAAAGCCCTGACAAATCGTATTTTCATCCTAACAGGTGGACCTGGAACAGGGAAAACAACCGTTATCAATGGGATTATTGAAGCTTATAGTAAGCTCCATAAGATTGATATCCATAAAAACGAGCCCCCTATTCTACTAGCGGCTCCTACCGGTCGAGCTGCTCGTCGCATGAATGAATTAACTGGACTCCCTTCTGCCACTATCCACAGACATCTTGGTTTGACTGGGGATGGAGACGATTATCAAGCTTTAGATGATTATTTGGATGCTGATTTAATCATCGTGGATGAATTTTCGATGGTGGATACCTGGTTAGCTAATCAGCTCTTAAGTGCCATCTCCGCACGCAGTCAGCTCATTATCGTCGGAGATAGTGACCAATTACCATCTGTTGGCCCAGGTCAAGTCCTAGCTGATTTATTAAATGTTAAGGCATTACCCCAAGTGCGTTTAGAAAAGATTTTCCGTCAATCGGATGATTCTACTATTGTTACCTTAGCCAGTCAGATACGCCAGGGACAACTACCAAACGATTTTACCGAAAAAAAAGCCGATCGCTCCTACTTCGAAGCACAGGCTTTTCACATTCCACAAATGGTGACTAAAATTGTTGCCTCAGCTGTTAAAAGCGGGATTGACCCACAAGAAATCCAGATTCTAGCTCCCATGTATAAGGGAGATGCCGGGATCAATAACCTCAATAACCTCTTACAAAATCTACTCAATCCCCTTGATGATGGTTTGGAATTTAGCTTCAACGATCAAACATTTAGGCAAGATGATAAAGTTTTGCATCTTGTTAATGATGCTGAAAACAACGTCTTCAATGGTGACATCGGCTACATTACCGATCTACTTCCCGCCAAATACACCGATAGTAAACAAGATGAAATCACCATCCAATTTGATGGCAATGAAGTCGTCTATCCTCGTAATGAATGGGGAAAGATCACCCTCGCGTATGCTATGTCTATCCATAAGTCACAAGGGAGTGAATTTCAGGTCGTCATCCTTCCAATCACACGTCAGAGCGGACGAATGCTCCAACGTAACTTAGTTTACACAGCCATCACCCGCTCCAAGAGCAAGCTCATCTTGCTAGGCGAAGTCGCCGCTTTTGATAAGGCTATCCACACAGAAGGAGCCGTTCGCCAAACCTGGTTGATCCAACGCTTTGAACAAGAAGAACAACCCAATCAAACTGTGCACAACTTATCCACAGATCTAGTAGAAACAACTACTACTACTGGGGATAAGAGCTCCTCAATCCCCCTTAATAAAACCAATAAACCCCTTGATAATACTGACTTTGTTGAAAAATCCACAACTTATCAACAAGCTGTGGATAAAAATGTTCATAACCCTATGGATAAGGTGGAAAACTATCGCCTAACAGTCGATAATATCCTAAGTATCGATCCCATGATTGGGATTACAGAAGAAGACCTCAATCAATTTTTTAAAGCAAATATAGCCAAATGAATGAACTTTCAGACAAACTCAAATCCTGTGAGATTTTACTAGAGCTCACACTAAATTAGCGTTTTGCCAATCTCATTGTCGAAATTAAGATACAGACACCTTGAACAGTAAGAAGGGGGACTGTGTGAGATTGGGAATTGGGGAAACAAGGTTTCCCTCATTCGTTAGAGCTCTAAGACACTGCGCATCGCTTAACTGCCTGAATAACCTAAAAAAGCAAGAACTTTCGTCTAGCCTCTTGTCTATCACAAGCAAGACTTGTCACATAGATTAGGGCAAGTCGAACACCTAAAGTCTCCTGAGCTACCTAAGTCCAGAAATCAGAAAACCAAGAGTAACAAGATTAATTTCAAAGACTATACTAACAAGGGCTAACCATCTACTGATGATTAGCCCTTTTATTTAAAACAAACTCTCTTCAATACTCATCCCATCTAAGAGACCTGTCACAGTAACGCCCAAGAGTCGAATCCCAGTTGATAAACTCTCAAGCTCATCATAAATACGATGGGCTTCCTGCTCAATAACATCAAAAGATTGACTAGCTTCAGGTAAAGTATGCCGTTTGGTTAAGGTTGTAAAATCAGCATAACGAACCTTGATAACAACAGTCTTCCCTAACTTTTCATGTTTAACCAAAGTGTCCGCCACTCGCCTAGCATTTTTAGAAAGTTCAGCTTTGATATCTTCGTCATTGTAAAGGAGTTTACCGTAGGTTCGCTCACTCCCAATGGACTTACGGATACGATTAGGCTTCACTGGAGAATCCGATATGCCACGCGCCTTTCGATACAAATCATAGCCAAAACGTCCAAAATGATCAATCAAGGTCATCTCCGACAATTTAAGTAAGTCTTTACCCTTTTCAACGCCTAAAGCATGCAGCTTTTCCACAGTTTTTTTGCCGACACCGTGAAATTTTTCGATAGGTAATGCTTCTAAGAAACGTTGCGCATCCTCTGGTAAAATCAAGGTTAAGCCAGCCGGTTTCTGAAAATCAGATGCCAGTTTAGCTAAAAATTTATTATAGGACACACCTGCGGAACAGGTTAAGTGTAGCTCATTCCAAATATCATGTTGGATAAGCTTGGCAACCTTCACAGCAGATTTAAGATCAAGCTTATTAACAGTGACATCTAAATAAGCCTCATCAATAGACATAGGCTCGACTAAGTCAGTATAGCGTTTAAAGATCTGTCTAACCTGCATACCAACCTCGCGATATTTGGCATAATTCCCAGATATAAAAACAGCCTGTGGACAACGTTCATAGGCTTCTTTAGAACTCATCGCCGAATGAATCCCAAACTGCCTAGCCTCATATGAACAAGTCGACACTACACCACGCCCCCCAGTTTCCCTAGGATCTTTAGCAATGACAACAGGTTTTCCTCTTAAATCAGGATTATCTCGCACTTCCACCGCAGCAAAAAAGGCATCCATATCAATATGGATAATTTTTCGACTGGTATCATTGACAAGCGGAAAAATCAGCATCAGACAACCTTTCTATAATAAACTTGACACATTCTTATCCTAAATTATACCTTTTTCTGATAATTTCTGCTAAATTTACAAATTTATAATACAGTTAAAGGGATACTTCACAATCTGTACTAGAAAAGAAAAACATCCGTGTCAAGAAATATGCTTGTGAAATCGTTTTCTGGTTGATATAATAATATGTGTAAGGTGTAACAGCTTATTTTGTTACTAGAATTAAAGGAGAAATTCAAATGGCAACTGTCAAAACGAATACAGATGTTTTCGAAAAAGCTTGGGAAGGCTTTAAAGGAACTGATTGGAAAGAAAAAGCAAGCGTTGCTCGTTTCGTACAAGCAAACTATACTCCTTATGATGGAGACGAAAGTTTCTTAGCTGGAGTTACTGAACGCTCACTTCATATCAAAAAAATCATCGAAGATACGAAAGCAGGGTACGAAGCAACTCGTTTCCCAATGGACACACGTCCAACTTCAATTGCTGATATCCCAGCTGGATTCATCGATAAAGAGAATGAAGTCATTTTTGGTATTCAAAATGATGAGCTCTTCAAGCTTAACTTCATGCCAAAAGGTGGTATCCGTATGGCGGAAACTACTCTTAAAGAGAATGGTTATGAACCAGATCCAGCCGTGCATGAAATCTTCACAAAATACGTAACAACCGTTAACGATGGTATCTTCCGTGCTTACACATCAAACATCCGTCGTGCACGTCATGCACACACAGTTACTGGTCTTCCAGATGCTTACTCACGTGGACGTATTATTGGGGTTTACGCACGTCTTGCTGTTTACGGTGCTGACTTCTTGATGCAAGAAAAAGTTAACGACTGGAATGCTATCACAGAAATCGATGAAGAATCAATCCGTCTTCGTGAAGAAATAAATCTTCAATACCAAGCTCTTGGTGAAGTAGTTAAACTTGGTGATCTTTACGGAGTTGATGTTCGACGTCCTGCTGAAAACGTTAAAGAAGCTATCCAATGGGTTAACATCGCCTTCATGGCTGTCTGCCGTGTGATCAACGGTGCTGCTACATCTCTTGGACGTGTGCCAATCGTTCTTGACATCTTTGCAGAACGCGACCTTGCTCGTGGAACATTTACAGAATCAGAAATCCAAGAATTCGTTGATGACTTCGTGCTCAAACTACGTACTGTAAAATTTGGTCGTACAAAAGCTTACGATGCCCTTTATTCAGGTGACCCAACATTCATTACAACATCAATGGCTGGTATGGGTAACGACGGTCGTCACCGTGTGACAAAAATGGACTACCGTTTCTTGAACACACTTGATAACATCGGTAACTCACCAGAACCAAACTTGACTGTTCTTTGGACTGACAAGTTGCCATACGCATTCCGTAAATACTGTATGGCAATGAGCCATAAACACTCTTCTATCCAATACGAAGGTGTCACAACCATGGAAAAAGATGGTTACGGTGAAATGTCATGTATCTCATGTTGTGTATCACCGCTTGATCCAGAAAATGAAGAACAACGCCACAACATCCAATACTTCGGTGCTCGCGTTAATGTTCTTAAAGCGCTTCTTACAGGTCTTAACGGTGGATACGATGATGTTCACAAAGACTATAAAGTATTTGAAATTGACCCAGTAACAGATGATGTTCTTGATTTTGACACTGTTAAAGCTAACTTTGAAAAATCACTTGACTGGTTGACAGATACATATGTAGATGCTCTTAACATCATTCACTACATGACTGATAAATACAACTACGAAGCTGTTCAGATGGCCTTCTTACCAAGTCACCAACGTGCTAACATGGGATTCGGTATCTGTGGATTTGCCAACACAGTTGATACATTATCAGCTATCAAATACGCTACTGTTAAACCTATCCGTGACGAAGATGGCTACATCTACGACTACGAAACTATTGGGGAATTCCCACGCTGGGGTGAAGATGATCCTCGCTCAAACGAATTGGCCGAATGGTTGATTGAAGCATACACAACTCGTCTACGTAGCCACAAACTCTACAAAGACGCTGAAGCAACTGTATCACTTCTTACCATCACTTCAAACGTTGCCTACTCTAAACAAACAGGTAACTCACCAGTTCACCGTGGTG
Organism: Streptococcus pluranimalium; assembly: GCF_002953735.1. NCBI lineage: Bacteria > Bacillati > Bacillota > Bacilli > Lactobacillales > Streptococcaceae > Streptococcus > Streptococcus pluranimalium. The sequence goes on from NZ_CP025536.1 coordinate 1,777,130, forward strand.
TCTACCTCAACGAAGATGGTACTGTAAACACCTCTAAAGTTGAATTCTTCTCACCAGGTGCTAACCCATCTAACAAAGCTAACGGTGGTTGGTTGCAAAACCTTAACTCACTTGCAAGCCTTGACTTCTCATACGCTGCTGATGGTATCTCATTAACAACTCAAGTATCACCACGTGCTCTTGGTAAATCATTCGACGAACAAGTCACAAACTTGGTAACCGTTCTCGATGGTTACTTCGAAAACGGTGGTCAACACGTTAACTTGAACGTTATGGATCTCAACGACGTTTATGAAAAAATCATGGCTGGTGAAGATGTTATCGTTCGTATCTCTGGATACTGTGTAAACACTAAATACCTCACACCAGAACAAAAAACAGAATTGACACAACGTGTCTTCCACGAAGTTCTTTCAATGGATGATGCTATCCAAGCTTAATATCAAAAAACCTTGCCTTAGGGTAAGGTTTTTTTGTGCCTTTAAAATCCCTATAATAGCCGCAAAGAATTTACCCATTACAGTCTTATAGAACCAAAAAAGTCAGTTCACTCAGAACTGACTTTTATGATAGTCTTAAAATCCTTAATCAAGACGAGCTAATGTCTCTTTCATGACAGCCATTAACTCTTTTCGTTTGGCAATCCATTCTGGACGATCATCCTTTTCATAAGTTCGATTAGTTAGGAAAATGACCGCTTGTTGTTTTTGACGATTAGCCATAATAAAGGGACCTGTATAACCCGTATGGTCAATCCACTCGCCTTCTAAATTCCAACCTAAAGCGCGTGTTTTTCTATCCGAATGGCTGAGATTTTTCCATAAATTTTTGGCGAAATCATCTTTTAAATAATGTTCCAAAAACTTCTCTAAGTCCTTAACAGTTGAAAAGAGACCTGCAGACCCAGCATGCTCCTCTAAAACTTTAGCTTTAGGGTCATGAACCAGACCGTCAGTCACACCTTTTACAGTAGGAACAGCACCTAATCTTGGACCAAAACTAGTCTGTTTCAATCCCCATGGTGCAAAAATTTCCTGATCAAAAAGCTGAGCAAGCGTTAAGCCAGTCATCTCTTCTAGCATAAACCCTAATAAAAGAAAGTTGATATCAGTGTAAAGAAAATCTTTCTTATCCGTCACTGTAATCTGATTGATTGCCTCTTTCAGTGCTACAGCATTTAACTGATCACGATTTGGAATAAAAGGATCAATCCCTGATGTATGTGTTAAAAGTTGACGAATAGTGAGTTCATCTTGTTGAAAAGCTGGATAATAATAAGACAAAGCCTTATCAATCATTAGCTTATCTTGATTCACTAAGAAAGCGATCATGGTAGCAACACCTACAACTTTAGAGACACTCGCCAAATCATAAACCAAATCAGGTTCGACTGGATGGTCCCCATCAATCGTCCCTATATAAAACTCCTGCCACTGTCCACTATCAAAAATAGCCAGACTAGCACCATGATAGAGATCTTGAGTCATTTGTTGATTGATTTTTTCGAGGATTTTTTTCATAGACCTTTATTTAGTAAACCAAATTTCAATATTACTTGGATCTGAAACAACGACTACGCGAGCCTTCTTATCAATGTAAGGAGACAAACCTTTGTCAACCAAATAATCATATAAAGCAACCAAATCATACTCTTCTGATACTTGGAATTCAAAGAATTCAATATCCCAAGTAATTTGAGGTTCAATAGTCAAATCTGGACCTTCTGCTGTCTCAAAAGTCAATTTAAAAGGAAGGTTTCCTTCAAAGACGTCTTGGTAGAATGCTTGACTAGCACTTGAATTGGGAACGTTTAAAACAACTTCTTCCACATGGAAATCCGATAAACCTTTAAATTCCGGATCAAGGTCAACTTCAACAGAAGTCACTTGTTCCAAATCTTCAATAGCATTCTCAGCATGAATTAAGATGGCATCTCCTTGAGGAGATACCGTTTCAAAAGCATATCCTTCTTCACCCTTAAATAGATGGCGAGCTTCAGCACCTCGTGCCAGTAACTGCGCTATCTCAGAAGCCTGAGCTTTGATAACAATACAATTTAACTTCTTAGTACCTTCAACCGCCCTTGTCCGATAAGTTGGAGATTCTTCTATGGTAAAGCGAATTTCTTTAGATGCATGACCAGATAAAAAAGCCAAGGCATTTTCTTCACTAACTAGCTTCATGCCAAGATTTTTTTGTAAGAATTCTAAATTTAAATCTTTTTCTTTTACCCTTATTACTGGTGTCTTAAAGGTAATACCTGTAAATAATGACATAATGTCCTCCTCACTCCTAATTATTGTATGCGAAAATATCTTTTTTGACAAGAAATTATATGTAAGTTAGAGATTTTGATGAGGGTTATTTACATTTCAAGATTTTTTCAGTAAACTGGTAGAATGGCTGAAAATATTATCTTACATCTCATACAAATTTTCTTGGTAGTAGCCATTATTACCATCACAAGTTACCTCATTTTTCATATTAAAAAACATCGTATTAATCCATTTAAACGTTTTTGGATGGGCTTTGGGATTGGTTTAATCACCGATCTTCTCGATACACTGGGAATTGGGTCATTTGCTACGACAACAACTTTATTCAAAGCGACTAAGATGATTGACGATGATAGTCAACTACCAGGAACCATGAATGCCGTTCATGTTATCCCTGTTCTCATTCAATCACTTTGCTTTATCCTAGTCGTTAATGTCGAGCCTCTAACACTCGTTAGTATGGCTGCCGCTTCCTTTGTCGGTGCTCTCTTTGGAACAAAACTCACTAAAAACTGGCACACACCAACCGTCCAAGCTATACTAGGTACACTTCTTATCATTGCTGCATTTATCAGTATCTACCGCATGTGGACTAATCCTGGCGCCGATATTGTTGACAGCGCCCACGGTCTAGAAGGCATTTGGTTAGTCGTCGGTATCGTTTTCAATCTCATCATCGGTGTCTTAATGACTATGGGGCTTGGTAATTATGCTCCTGAGTTGATTTTTTTCTCACTGATGGGATTAAGCCCTGCTGTCGCAATGCCAGTCATGATGCTTGATGCTGCTATGATTATGACTGCCTCCACAACCCAGTTTGTAAAAAATAATCGTGTTAGTTGGAATGGCTATGCCGGTATGGTTTTTGGAGGGATTGTTGGTGTTTTAATCGCTGTTGCTTTCCTGTCAAATCTCAACCTCAATAGTTTGAAAGTGCTTGTCATCGTCATTGTACTCTTTACAGGAAGCATGTTAATTCGCTCATCCTTAAAACCTCAACTCAAGGATAAACAAAGCAGATACCATTAAACGATATAAAGGACGACCAACTTTGATAGATTTTCCTAAAAAGTAGTTGTCCTTTTCATCAGCTAAACAAAAAAATCCCTGAAACAGTTTCAAGGATTTTTTATTTAGCTTATGCGTAAAGTAATTTGTAAAGCGCTACTGCTGCGATACTTGCAAGGATTGGAGCCAAAACTGGAACCCATGCATACCACCATCTTGAGCCACCTTTGTGGTCTCCAAGAACTGATTTTGGTAGGAGATGGTGCAACAAACGTGGACCGAAGTCACGCGCTGGGTTAAGACCAGGACCAGTAGGACCACCAAGACTAGCAACAAGTGCCATAACAAGGAAACCAAGAGCCATATGAGAAACAGCTTGTCCAGCGTTAAGGTGTGCACCGATTTGTACTTTAGCTGTAATATCTGATGTATTCAAACCTTGTGTTGTAGCAAATTGAGCAACTTCTGCACCAAAGAAATTTTTGGTCATTGCCATAGCACCCAAAAATAGAACGAATGATCCGAAAAATTCATTAATGAAGCCGTTAATTTGCGCACCTTTACGAGTGTCGACAACATCAGTATCAAGAGCTGAAATCGTTGAGAAAGAACCCAAGATATGACCTGAATTTTCAGTAGCTAAATAGTAAGGACGGTAAGCTGCCACAACAACTGCTTGACCTGCCATAGCACCAAGAATTTGAGCAATGATATAAGGAGCTACTTGTGCCCATGGGAAGTAACCAGAAACCGCTAAACCAAGTGTGAAAGCTGGATTGATGTGGTTACCAGAAACATTACCAAACATAAGAGCAGGGATCATAACACCCATACCGTAACCAACTGCAATGGTTAACCAGCCACTCGCATGACCTTTTGTGCCTTTAAGTTCCACATTGGCAACAGCTCCATTTCCTAAAATAATAAGAAAAGCTGTTCCAAGAAATTCTGTAATATATTTTACAGTCCATGTAACATCCATGATTTTAAATATCCTTTCGAATTAGTGAATTTTTTATTTTTCGACATTCACCATTTTATCAAGTATAATGGATAAAGTAAAGCTAATCTCAAAATTAAAACGTTTACTTAAGGAGATTGTCTATGAAATACAACCAATATAGCTATATTCCAACCCCATCAAATCAAGTCTACCAAGAAATGAATGAGTTGGGCTTTTCCATCTCTCCAGAAAAGTCTTTAAAAGCCAATCTGGAAGCCTTCACACGTAAAATCCTATCCTTACAATTCCAAGATACCGACTATGCCTTATCGACTATGATTGCAGACTTTGACTGTGACCTCCTATCATTTTTTCATAGTCAGCAAGACTTGACTGAGAAGCATTTCAATACTATCGCTCTTCAATTGCTTGGATTTGTCCCAAACGTTGACTTTACAGACGTAGCTAAGTTTGTTGAGGAAATTGCTTTTCCAGTGTCATTCACCGAAGGTGACCGAGCCCTATACCACCTCTTAGCCACTCGCACTCAGTCTGGTAATACGTTGATTGATAGCCTAGTTGCTAAAAACTTGATTCCTATTACCAATGACTATCACTATTTTAACGGAAAAAGTCTGGCAACCTTCGATACACATGATGTCATTCAGGAAATTGTCTACGTAGAATCAGGGGTTGATACCGATAACGATGGTCAAATCGATCTCGTTAAAGTTTCTATTATCCGACCTAAAACTAGTAGGAAACTACCTGCTATGATGACAGCTAGTCCCTATCATCAAGGTGTGAATGAACCAGCTAGTGATCGTTTAACACACAAAATGGAAGGGGAGCTTCTCAAAAAAGAGAAGGGGAACATTTCTGTCGAAAAACAAGACATCACCCTTCTAACATCAGACAGCGATGCCAAAGAAGTACAAGAAACCGAAGAAACCTTCTTGTATCCAAATAGTTACACTCTCAATGACTATATGTTAGCACGTGGTTTTGCCAATGTTTATGTATCAGGAATCGGTACCATCCAGTCTGATGGCTTTATGACGACTGGCGATTACTATCAAGTGCAGGCCTACAAAGCCGTTATAGACTGGTTAAATGGACGAGCACGTGCCTTTACCAGTCGTGACCGAAAACGCAGCATCAAAGCCGCTTGGACAACTGGTAAGGTAGCAACAACAGGACTTTCTTACTTAGGAACCATGTCAAATGCTTTAGCAACAACAGGAGTCCAAGGGCTCGAAGTAGTCATTGCCGAAGCAGGTATTTCTTCATGGTATAACTACTATCGTGAAAATGGTTTGGTTACAAGCCCAGGAGGCTATCCAGGAGAGGATCTAGATACACTAACAGAGTTTACCTACTCACGTAACCTGGCTGCTGGAGACTACCTTCGTCAAAATGATAAGTATCAAGAGTTTCTTAAAGAACAAAGCGCAGTCATTTCCCGTGAAACTGGCGACTACAGCCAATTCTGGCATGATCGTAACTACGTCATTCACGCTGACAATGTAAAAGCCCGTGTCGTCTTTACCCATGGAACACAAGATTGGAATGTTAAACCGATCAATGTTTACAATATGTTTAACGCTCTACCAGACCATGTTTCTAAACATCTCTTTCTACATCATGGCGCCCATATTTATATGAATGCTTGGCAATCCATTGATTTTAGAGAATCGATGAACGCTCTTTTAAGTCAACTTATTTTGAAACAAGATAGCCAATTCGATTTACCAAAAGTTATCTGGCAAGATAATACGGTAGAGCAAACATGGCAAACTCTTGATACATTTGGTAGTAGCCAAAATGAAAGTTTAGCGCTTGGTTCTGGTCAACAGATTATTGAAAACTGCTATGATGAAGAAGAGTTTACTCGTTACGGCAAAGATTTTAATGCTTTTAAAGCTGATTTATTCGATGGTAAAGCTAATGCCATAACACTTGATTTAGAAATTCCTAAACACTTCCGTATCAATGGCCGCATCAAGCTTAACCTTACAGTCAAATCAAGCACTGATAAAGGGCTTCTTTCCTCTCAAATCTTAGAACTTGGTAGTCAGAAATACCTACAAGCGATCCCTACACCTAAAGGAAATAGTGTTGATAATGGTCGTTTCTTCCAAATGGAAGCTTTGCGAGAGTTACCTTTCAAAGAAACTAGCTCGCGCGTTATTACCAAGGGGCATCTTAACCTTCAAAATCGCTATGATTTACTAAGTATTGAAGAAATCAGTCCTAATCAGTGGATGACCTTCTCACTGGAGCTACAACCAACCATCTATGACATCAAAGATGGGGCAAAACTGCGTGTCATTTTATACACCACAGACTTTGAACACACTATTCGAGATAATTCAGATTATCAACTGACCCTAGATTTAGACCAGTCTTCTATTCAGATACCAATTGATTTAATCAGTTAATTTAGCCTAAGTAGCTACAAGCAACTCATCAAAATCAAGAAGACCTGACTGACTTCTTTTAAATTCAAAAGGCATAGATTCAATGTTTTTAACAACATCATTCTATGTCTTTTTCTATGTTCTAAAATGTCTATCCACCTTCTGTGCATTGCCACATCACACTTGATGCCCTCAAAAAATCACCCCTTGAATCTTCAAGGGATGAAATCTAACTTTATTTATGCGCGTGAACGAAATCTACTGTTAAACCAGTTGAATTACGTACCAATTCTTTCACATCTGGATTTTGAAGTCCTTGTGAATTGAGGTAGTAAATTGGGTTATAAAGTGCATTGTCATACAAAGCTTTTTCAGCTGCTTTGTAGTTCTCAGCTGCTTTTTGTGGATCCATAGCATTTTCAGTAATAGCTGATTTATAAGCCTTGTCATAATCAGCATTTGATGATTTACCATAGTTATAAGCAGCATCTGATGTGAAGAGCCCGTAGAAAGTTGATCCTTCTGGATAGTCACCACCCCATGAAACAAGAGCAACTTCAAAGTTTTGATTCTTAGTATCTTCTAAACGTTGTTTAAAGGTTACAAATTTTTCTTCAACAGTCAATCCAGGTAGAGCTTCTTCCCATGTACTCTTGAGATAATCAACTGCATTCTTGGCTGCTGGTGAATCTGAATCTGCTGTAACTATCAATGTTAAGGAATCTTGTCCCAACTCTTTTAACCCTTCTTCAAAGAGTTTAGTTGCTTCTTTAGCATCGTATTGATAACCAGGTGCTACAAATTCCGTTAAATCGTCACCATTTTCTAAAGTTTGAAGACCAGTTGGAACAAGTGCAGTCGCTGGAATTGACCCCGTATCCACTGCTGCTTCTACAATTCCCTCACGGTCTGTCGCTAAGTTAAGAGCTTGACGAACCTTATCATTCATCAATGCTTTAACGTTACCTGTTTGATTGTAAACCATGTAAGTCGTACGGGCTGCTGGTACATCAACCACATCTTTGTTTTTCTTGTTGGCGTTATAGATAGCTGATGTTCCTGAAATATCAGCAAAGTCCAAATCACCCTGTTTATACATTTGAACAGCTGTATCAGGTTTTTTAATCACCTCAACGTTGACCGTTTCAGTTTCTACATTTTTGGCATCCCAATATTCTTTATTCTTAACGAGTTTAAAACCACCATTTGAACCATTCCAGCCCTCAACCTTATAAGGTCCAGAATATAGCATATCCTCTGATGTTGTTGCATAATCCTCACCAGCTTTTTCCACAAATTCTTTTTTCTGTGGCAAGAAGTTAGAGAAGGCAAGGTAGTTCATAAATTGCGGTGCAGGATTGGTCAAGGTAAAGATAACCTTGTTACCTTCAGCTTTGACACCAAGTTTGTTGAGATCTTTTTCCTCACCACTGTTAATCTTATCAGCATTTTCCAAGTGAGCCTCAACTGCTAAATAAGCATACTCTGATGCCGTCTTAGGATCAACAATACGTTGCCATGAATAAACGAAATCTTCCGCAGTCAAGTCACTACCATCTGACCACTTAAGACCATCACGAAGGGTTGCTGTATAGGTCAAGCCATCTTCAGAAACATCCACTTTTTTAGCCAAGTCAGGACGTGTCCCATTTTTACCATCCAAACGCAACAAGTTACCACCAGAGTTACCAATAGCGACGTTTGAATATTGGTCTGTATTTTTAGAAATATCCAAAGTTGAAATATCCGTTGGAACATACCAATTAATCGTATCCTTGTCACCTTCAGCTGACTTTGAAGAACCACCATTACCACATGCTGCTAAAACAGCAACAGAGGCAAAAGCAATAGCTCCATATCCTAAACGCTTCCAAGTAGCTTGCTTAACTAATACCATACTCATAACTCCTATCATTCATCTATCTCACTATAAAACAGACGAAATTTTCTAAAAATTGTTATGTTAGCTAGTTTAACACAAGTTTTTTAAAAAAGGAATACTTTTTTGACAATTTTCTGAATTTTATTTCGATTTTATATTTAAACAATAAATAGTCGTATAAATGCACATATCATACTGACATGACTTCTTAGTTGTATAAGAAAACATTTTCCAAGATATTTCAGTCATTTTGTCCTGAAGCTCAAACATGATATAATACTAGATGATCAGTCATTACATGACATTCTGATCCAGTTTGGATCACTATGATAATTAAACAAGGGAAAAACCCTTGATACGAAAGGAATATAGAAAATACTATGATGAACATGCAAGACTTGTTCCACGATTTTTTAAATATTGCAATCGTTAGAAATGTTAATTTAAAGCCTTTCTTGATTTACTAAATTAAACTAAAATCACTTAAAGTTTTATCAATAAGACAAAAAATAGACAATAGCAGTATCTTCCTTGTAATCAAAATGACACTATCATACATATGTGATAGTGCTATTTTTGATAATAGTGGCTTGTCTAGGATACTCTGTAAGTGCTCCGTAGTAAAATATCTAACAATCCTCTTACTCCTACAGTATACTAGTAGAAATAGAATTGAAGGCTATTGTAATGACACAACCAACCTATTGTTCCTTTGAAAATCCAATGAGAGTGGCGATTCCTTTCCTTGGTTATGGGGTGTAAGAACTGGATTTTTCTCAAAGCTTTGATGGCGCTAAGCGCCATGATCTTAACACATGACTTATCTTCCTAACGAGGAAATCCTCGTAAATACGGACGTTCTAGAGGCTTGTTTACCGTGGATAGAAAGTATTCAAAACAAGTGTAAGTAGAAAAGCATTCCAGAGTCAATCCTGACTTTGGAATGCTTTTCTATTACCTCGTTATTGGTCGCTTACCTTCTTTTTATCATTACCAAAACATTATTTCTAAATTCTCCTCTTAACTTTAAATTTTGATATTAATAATACGATCACATTCATTCGCGACCTCCAAATCATGTGTTACTATAACTATAGTTTTTCCATTTTGATTCATTTTCTTTAATAATTGTATGATACTGTCTCTATTTGTTTTATCAAGCGAACCGGTTGGTTCATCTGCGAGTACCAAAGAAGACGGTTTCAAAAAGACCCGTGCTACAGCTATTCGTTGTTGTTCGCCACCTGATAACTCCGAAACTTTCGAATCTAACTTTTCTTCTAGACCAAGCTTAGCTAATACAGCTTTGATTTTATATATTTTTTCTTTCTTACTGCAATTAACATATTTTAAAGCTAACAATAAATTATATCTTACTGTTTCGTTATCAATTAAAGCAAAATTTTGAAACAGGTAACTAATCTCTTCTCTTATTATCTTTTGTGACATTCTAGAATTTATTTTTATATTTTCATTTCCCCCAAAGGAATAGGTTCCAGAAAATTCATCATCAATTAGCCCTATAATATTAAGCAATGTCGTTTTTCCACTACCACTTGGTCCAACAAGTGCTACAAACTCACCTTTCGATATATTTAAAGAAAAATTATTAAATACTTCCTTATTTCCTATTTTTTTATATAAATTAATAATTGATATCATATTTCCCCTCTCTTCAATTGTTCAGATAGTTTTCTTTGTTCATAATGATAAGCTAGAGATAACACTAATAACACATCTAAAATCACATAGAGAATATAGCTCACAAAGACAGTAAAGGTTACTTTACTAAAAATAAGTATAAGTAATGAAATCATATGCATCGTTCCAATAATCACTAAGAATGAAGCATATCGATCAACTAATTTCCATCCTAAAAATTTCATCGTATTTTGATACTGATGACGGCAAATAAAACCAATTAAAATCATAAAATAGGAAATCGCAATATTTATTAAGATTAGAATAAATAGCATGAATAAAAAATTATTTCTACCTGCTCTTAAAGAATCAACCATATTTTGCCGAATATCATGCAATGTCGAAAATTTTATTTTGGTATTCTCATCATAAGTAGTAACAATTCTGTTTGCAGTTTGAAAATTCTTTTTTGATTTTGGAATCTTCAATGGATTACTAATTCCAGTATTCGTAAGGTAAGCTGCTTCCTCAAATAATAAATTGTCACCCACTACAGATATAATTGGCTCTTTAAAATTCTGAGGTATATTTTCATTATACGGAAATAAATCAACATGCTTTTTATAATAAATAATGTCAACTGGAAGTTTATTAACATCTGTATTTTTCTGCTCGTCATAACTTAATTGCGACCGATAAATATGTCTCACAAGTTTTGTGAGATTCGTTTTTTGATAACTTTCTGGAACTAAAAAGAGTTTCTTATTGTCAGTTATTTTAGAAGAAAAGCCATGAGCTTTTAAATAGTTATGATTAACATATAATATTTCTACCTTATTAAACCCTTTAATACGATAAGTTTCATAAGCATTTATATAGTCACTTTTGATATATTGTGCACCTGTTTCTCTTTCCAATCTATGATATATGGTCGTAAAATAGTCATTAGCTTTAGACTGGTTAGATTGCATAGCTTGCCACAATTCATCGCTTGGAGAATAATTTTCTATGGTTATAAAATGACTCCCATTTCTATCCCATCGTTCCTGATAGGTCATTTGTTTATTCATATCCATTAGTGTTTTAGAAATCGTTACAAACCCAACCAACACAGATAACGTTATTAAGCCTTTAAAAAAGTAATTCAAAAACATTCCAATTTTAAATCCAGAAAAACCCTTTAACATTTTTGGTATGGTAACTCTCTCAATGACAGTATAAACAAGTAAGCTGGATATTAAATAAGTAAATAATAGAAAAAGCTGCCCCCAGATTAAGCTCATAAATAAATATTGCGGATAGGTATTCAAAAAAAGAAGACAACTCACATCAAATAAGATCGCAGAAAATAAAATAATAAGAACATTCGGAATAGTATACTCAAGAAAAATGTTCATACTAGTAAAACCAATTAATTTCTTCACTCCAATTTTCTTTAATTGTGTTAGCGGTTGATAGGTAGCACTAAGAAGCAACATTAGTATTGAAATCATAAATATTACTACTGTAATAAGAAATACTTGATTAACGTAATCAACTTTCGAACCAAAGTTCTCATCCAAAAGATTCTTTTTACTAATACCAAAATGAGAACTTAAATCTGAAATGAGCTGATCTTTGTCAAACTCATAGGTTGATACAACAGCATATTTCCCATTTATGGAATGAGTTTGATCGGAAAAATAGTGTGATAACAATTGAAGTGATATTGGTTTTGCATTTAAAAAAGTCTCTATATCACCGAGTTTGTTTTCGACATCCATGTTGGAATATTTTCCAGAAGGATTAGAAGAAAAATCTATTTTGTTAATGCCAAAATTTTTTGATGGAAAAGTTGATTTATAAATCAAAGCAGACTTTATAACTTCTGATCCATTGTTATCTGTTTTAACAATAGATACCTTATATTTCTTTGTTAACTGATAAAAATAGTCCATCACCTCAGCAGGACTTTGCTTTTGATTTGTTAAATAAAATTTAACAGTATAAAGTCCATCTTCTATATTATTGATACGATTTATTTCATTTGTTCGAAAAACATTGACAATGATTAAACTAAAACAAATTGTGAGTAACACGCAACAAGTCTTTACTATTTTACCCATATACCACTCCTTCTAAGAGAAAAAGTCTTCTAGTACTTAGACTAGAAGACTCTCTGCTTAAAAACCATAAAAGTATTCTAAACCAGTAGGTGGGATTTTAGTAATGGATGCCTTCGCCCATAAACCAGCACCTTGACGTTGAGAATTTACTAGTTTTCCATTTTTAACGCTAGCAGTATGACTACGACTCGGATGATGGTAATTAGAATAACCATAGGTTCCGGTATAACCAACACCGTAGTTCCAAGTACCGCCGTCAACAGATGCAGCAAAAGCTGTTCCCGAAACTAAGAATCCACCCACTAATAACGAAACAACAAATAATTTTTTAATTTTTCCAATCATATTGCACTCCCCTTAAATAAAAATTACTTTAATGGAATATCTTTATTTAAAACATCGGAATCACTCCTCTCCTCTCATTTTGAAAAAACCACATATTTGAAAACGTTTTCTATATAATGTATTCTATTATTTTTTTTGCTTTATGTCAATATTTTATGTAACTGTATATGCAATAAATGAATTTTCTAAAAGATGATAAAGAAAAAATCAATACATGCCTCCAAAATATAAAATAAAAGCTTGGGGCAAAAAGATTCCTAGAAAATCCCTAAACTATCAAAGAGCGCATCAAGCTTTTCTGAGTAAAATCAGTTATATAGCTTAATTTTTTATTTTGATTTTCAAAAAATATGCTATACTTTTGTTAGATTATAACCTAACAAAAAACTAGGAGGTGCTATGTTTTCAGAAAAACGTCTAAAAGAACGGCGAACTGCTTTAGGCTATTCACAAAGTCAGATTGCTAACTACTTGGGAATTAACCGAGCTTCTTACAATCAATGGGAGTCTGGAAAAACAAAACCTAATCAAAAAAATCTAGAATTAGTCTCTGACTACTTAGGAGTTGAAAAAGCGTATTTTGAATCAGAATACCCCATTGTTTCATCTTACTTACAACTCACCCCAGTGAACCAAAAAAAATTAGAAGATTATGCTAATGTATTACTAGATGTTCAAAATAGAGTTATTGAGCGATTTCCTATACAAGTTATTAATGATATTAGACTATCAGCTGGTTCTGGGGAAATGGTTGGAGATGAATACGCAAGACTTGTTCCATGATTTTTTATGTCTTGTAATCATCAGAAATGTTGATTTTAAGCCTTGTAAATTTTGCTAAATTAAACTAAAAACACTTAAATTTATATCAATAAGACAAAAAATAGACAATGGCAGTATCTTCTTTGTAATCTAAAAACCGCTTTACTTGATGAAGTAAAACGGTTTTTGTTTTGTTAAATTATTTTCCAATTATAACTGATATTTCTTGAAGGGCAACCTTTTATCACTATTAGATAAAAACAGTTCTAATAAATTTCCTAGCTTCATCATAAACATCTGCACTAATATCTTCATATTTCGTAAATGTTTTTTCAACCCAGTTATTTCCATGACCACTTATATCTGGAACAAATCTTTCTATTTCACCACACTCTAGAACATAAATATTATTCTCTTTTAAGAAGTCAACGATTTGTTTAAATAATCTTACACAATCGCCTTGCGGAATTACGGCTTTTCCCCCAGTTTTTAAAAGTTTCAAATTATTAACATCTCTCAATAAAGATTTCATTTGTTCTGCCGTTTTTGATGAGATATACTTATCTTCATTGAATAGTGAATTAATTTCAGCTCTTATTACTTCTTGTGTTTTGACTTGGGAATTCGTTTCTTTTTGAAAATTCTCTAAAAATTTCTTATGTTGTACTGCTATTTCATTGTAACACTCAGGGATAGCAGAATTTAACAATTGCTTTAAGCTATCTATATTATTTATTAAATCAATATCAGCTATAATCCGATAATCAATGTTAAGCTCTTTCAATAACGGTACTATTTTTTTTAACTGCTCTTTTCCACCAACTGCACAAAATAAAGTATTTTGGTAAATTGTCAACTCCTCATGTTCTAGTATTGCAGAATAAAATTTACAATCACTCTCGTTCTCACATAGTACAACTTGATTATAAAATAATCCATTAAGAATGTTGGTATATTTCAGATTTTTATCACTAGAAATCCTATTAATACTATCATTATCAACTAAGTTAAATGTATTATAATTGTCAAGCCTATCTATTTTTATTATTTTTACTCTTGAAGAATCCTCTTCTAGGACACCTCTAATAAAATCAATATTATGCGTTGAAATAAACAATTGTTTACCAGTAGACAACTTAACCATGTTTTTCCCTAATATTTTTGCTTGAGGTGGATGCAAAAAAGTCTCAGGTTCATCAATTAGAAATAATGAGTGCTCACTCACAATTACAGACGATAGAATGGCGACAGCAGTTCTTATCCCATCTCCTTGATTGTGTAAATCTTCAAATGACCTCAACTTATTTACTTTTTCTCGACTATTTGAGTCAATTGCATCTGCAATGGCTTGACTTTCACCGATTTTATATTTCTTAATCAAATGACCGTCTACATAATCTTCATAAACTTCAACTGAGCTTTGAAAACCTAAATCCAGAGCTTGGTTTAGGTCAGTGATTAAATCAAAATCTTTTTCTAGTTTTTGAACAATATTCAAACTTTGATTATCAACCACTAAATTAAAATTTATTGGTCTAGTGAGACTTAAGCGATTCTCAGTGGATAAAAATGAAAACATTGCTTTATAATAATCTTTTTCATCTGAAATATTAGTAAAAGAGTGCTCGTCAAAAGTATGAGAATTGCTATCTCGGTACTTTGTCCTCTACTTCCTTGACATAAATAACAATTGTGTTTATATTGGAGATACAACAATACAATACAGTATATGAAAGGAATGCCATATCTATGACAATTATCAAAAAAATGACTTATCTGGCTGCCTGTCTCCCATTATTTGCTCTCTTTATTTTACCTGACATAGTTATGTCTAAATCATGGACAAATCAGCACACATATCCCTTATATCAAACAATGCTAGGTTGTAGCTTGGTTATACTAATTGTTTATCTTGCATATCGTCTCGCTAATTATTGGAATCTGATTCAGTTTAATCGTCGTTTTTTTAATTGGAAAACCCTTATTCTGCTAGGAATTACTTATGCTATAGCTACCCTGATCAATCAAATAGGTACTGCTTGGTTAGATGCATTGGGTTCTTCAGCTTCTTCGAAGCATCAGGAAATGCTGGAGACTTTGAAAAGAATGCCACTCATCTTTAACTTTTTATCCATGGCTGTTTTACCATCTATGTTCGAGGAACTCATTTCTCGAGGTATCCTCATGAAAAAAATATTTGGTTTTGGACGCCTCAAATGGATTGGACTCGTAGTCTCTAGTTTGATTTTTGCAGCTCTTCATGGACCAGCAAATCTACCAAGCTGGTTGATGTACACTGGCCCAGGTTTTTTGATGGGCTATCTCTATCTAAAAACAGATAATTTAGCTTATCCTATTGCTCTACATTTTATTAATAATGTAACTACTATTATAACAATCTATCTCTAAATCCTACCGCCAACTCAACCCTTACTTCTTCAATTAAAAACAAACAGACCATTTAAAAAAATCGTCTGTTTGTTTTTTTTATGACCTATTGTGATAATTCCATTATAATGTTGTTTCAATAATGCAACCATAATATGTTCTTTTCATTCCAAATCACTTTTCTTCTCAGCCCAGTCTTTTTAAATTATCATTAAAAAACCAACTTGGATGTATACTATAAAAGTAGACAAAACTTTGTGTGTTACAATCTGTTTTAAAAGACACAAAAACAAAAGGACAACCTATGTCAACATTTAAACGCTACGATGAAGAATTCAAACAATCTCTTGTCAACCTTTATCAAAATGGAAAAACTCAGTCTGAACTCTGTAAAGACTATGGGGTATCCGCTTCTGCGCTTGCAAAATGGATCAAACAATATTCTCAAGTCAAACTCGAAGATAATTCTGTACTTACCTCCAAGCAAATAAAAGAGCTACAAAAACGTAATGCGCAGCTTGAAGAGGAGAAACTTATCCTAAAAAAAGCAAGTGCCATATTCATGCAAGACTTAAAGTAAGACTCCTCGCTGTCTATCGGTTACGCTTTGAACACGCCACAACAACCTTGTGTCGTGTTTTACGTGTCAATCGCTCCACTTACTATAAATTTCTAAAACATAAGCCCTCAATTTCCAACCTTTTTCTTTTAATTATATCAAAATTGATTTCAATATTTTAAAATTCAGAAAATAAGAAAATCAATTTTATATTTAATAAGGTAGGCATAAATTCTTTTATAAAATAATCACTTAATATTATTTGTAACAAACTTAGCAATCGATTTCGAAATATACTCCGCTAATCCATCACCAAATTTATCAATGTTTTTTCTAAATTCTAGATTATTATAATAGGTGTTACCAATTATGCCAAAAACCTCTAAAGTGCAATCAAAAGCATATTTATTTAATGTATCATAGAGTTCTAAACAAGTATTTTGCACTTCCTTCTCTTTTGGTCGTATCTCTCTATCCATTGCTTGTGCAAACTTTATAAAAATATCGTTAAAGTATTCATTAACTTCTAATTCTATACCTTTTTGTCTCTTTGAAGTTTCAATCATAACTTCTTTACCAAATTGTTCTAACGCTTTACTTTGATATTCAATATTATCTAACAACGTGAAACCATCAAATTTATTGGATGCTCGATTCTCAAGTCTTAATTTCTTTGCATCAATTGTTCTTTGTATATTCTCCATAAGAACTAAAATTTTATTTTTCTCATCGGCTAGCATTTCTAATTGAGATTGTAATACTTTGATACTATCAAAATCTTTTTCATTCATTATTTTTCTTATTTTTTCAAGAGAAAATCCAAGAAATCTATAGTATCTAATTATTTTTATCTTTTCAATATCTTCATTTGTGTAATATCGATATCCATTTTCAGATTTATCTGCCTTTAATAGTCCAATTTGGTCATAATGATGAAGGGTTCTAATGGTGACTCCTGAAATTTGTGCTGCTTCCTTTATTAAATACATATCTTCTCCTCACATTATTCTATCATAAACACTTGACTTTAACGTAGCGTCAAGGTATATAATTTTTTTACTAACAAAAGGAGAAAATACTATGCAGCTACATTTAATCGAGTCTGATAAAATTTATAAAAAAATTTTAGAGACAACAATTGAAAAAAGAGATGAGGTTTTTAAACAAAACCTACTAGTTCCTTTTAGAAAGAAATTTGAAAAGCAACATATTTCATTTGATGAGAATGTGCCTTTTAATGTTATGACCTTAATGAGTTTTATGCATAAGATGCCGAAGGATCTTGTAGAAGAAGATATTTCATTCATCAACCGTTTTGATGAAAACTTCTGGGAAAATATAACAACTGCCTTTCATCGTTCAATAGAAGCTTTCACATCTCAAGATGTAAAATTACCTGTAGAAGACTATTATCTAACAGCGTTATTAGGGAATCCTAGTAGTCCAATGATAGCTATTAATGAAAACTATAGCGGTGATGGTGGAATTCCAGGTTATATTTTTCTTTCCCTTGTTCCAAATGATTATACAATAAATAGAATACCATCTGCAGTTGCTCATGAATGTAATCATAATATTAGATATCAATTTATTGAATGGGGTAAAGGTCCACTTAAAGAAATGATTGTGTCTGAAGGTCTCGCCGAAAACTTTGCTGAAAAAATGTATGGAAAAGAAAATATTGGACCATGGGTTACAAAGAATGATATAGATACCTTAAATAAAGTTATTAAACCAATACTAAAAGAAAATCTTCATATAGATAATATGCAAGAAGCAATGCCTTATCTATATGGGGATGAAATAACTAAAATGCAGGGCGGTAAAACTGTTGGACTTCCTTATGCATCTGGTTATACATGTGGCTATTATCTCATTAAATATTATTTACAAAAAACTGGATTATCTATTGAAAAAGTAACATTAAAAACTGCGGATGAAATTCTAAGTGAAGTAGATGAATTTTGGACTTAAATTTCATAATTGTATTGTAATTTCAATTACGATAGATTCAACATCCATATTAAAAATGACTATCTGAATACAAACAAGCTTGTTAATTCAACCACTTCTTCCAATCTTATCTCAAGCCTATGACACTTTTCCTTTCCTATGCTATAATGTTACGGTAATCACTTTTACTAAGGAGAATAAAACCTCATGATGAATATGCAAAACATGATGAAGCAAGCACAGAAACTCCAAAAGCAAATGGAGAAGAAACAAGAGGAGCTTGCTGCTACTACTTTCACTGGCAAATCAGCTCAAGATTTGGTTGTTGTTGAGTTTTCAGGCGATAAAAAATTAACCAACATCAATTTCGCTGAAGCTGTCGTTGATCCTGAAGATGTCGAAACACTTCAAGATATGACAACACAAGCTATCAACGATGCCCTTAGCCAAATTGATGCAGCGACTCAAAAAACAATGGGTGCCTTCACTAACAAATTACCATTCTAAACCTCATAAAAAGCCCTTTCCACTGTGGAAAAGGCTTTTTTACTATCTTTTTAACGACGCCTCTTTGGCTAATTCTAGACAAGAAGACTTCGTATGACAATGAGGAACAAGTGAGTTTACGTGTTTTTGGCGTGTGACCTGCCTTGGAAAAGTCCCAATAGGACGGTTGAAAAGTTTTATGACAGACAGGACAAAGATAAATGACTTGTCTTGAAAAATAATAGCTCGACCATAATAATCCTACAATATAGACTACTCCAATAAACCAGGCAAAAGGTTTCAGCCAAGTGATTTTTGGGAATTGTTGGGCTAGGAAGATGCTGATAATCAGTAAGAAAACGAAAGCAAACGTTGTTGCTAATATTTTTAACTGTAGACGACGGTGTGCTTTTTGATTTGACATGATGAGTGACATGTCTTGTAAACTATCAACAGCAACATCTTCTTGCTTTTCTAGCTTGTCAAGCAGATTGACAGCCGTGTCAAGTTTAAGAGTTTTTTGGTCAATCTCTTGCTTGAGGTCTGAAACGTGACCTTCCAAAAGTAACTGTAACACTTGATCCGAGTGCTCTTCAACTAGCATTTCTTGGATATCCTTAATCGAAAAATCAAGGTCTCTGAGAAAACAAATCCATCTCAGTCGCTCCAAATCTGACTCAGAATACCGCCTGCGACCACCTTCTGTGAGGTCACCCTGCGACCACCTTCTGTGAGGTCACTAGGTATCAGGATACCACGTTGATCGTAATACTGAACCGTACGAATCGAAACACCAGCTAGTTTAGCCATTTCTCCTGTTGTATAGGTTACAGACATCTCTTCACCTCCTTTAATAGTGATACAGAAAATGACTAGCTATAAGATTTTCCTAGCAGGCGAACTCTGTCCTGTTAATTTATCCTATAAAAAATAATCACCTATTTCTCTGTTCACCCATATACTAGCACATGACCCAAGGTCACGAGCAAGGGGTAACCTAAGGTGATTTTTTATTTTTTAGAAAAAGAAAAAATAGACTAGGCGACGAAGCCATCGTTAGAACTAACTTGTTTCTTTCTTACGTTCAAGCAACAACCTGAAACAAGTCAACGATGCATCGTTTTAATTTTTAAAGTGTATAAGGTTGACATCTCTGTCAATCAAACCATCCACCCAAAGCAGCAAAAGGATTATCACCATGACTTTCTTCCTGCTCTTCTAAGTAAGACTTGTTACTATCAAACTCTAGAAATCTTTCATAAACAAGAGCTGTCATACGTGCATCTTCCAAGCTGTCATGACCTTTTCCTTTAATCCCTAAAAAGTCTGCTACCGTCTGTAATTTGAGATTAGCAATACCGTTCAAATCACTACTTCTACGCTCAAACGCCTCATCATACAAATCAACAACATAGCTTGATGCCACATCCAGACCATTCTCAGCTAAAATCGGCAAATCAGATTTATGAGCATTATAACCAATAAGAGCAGCTCCACGGATGAAGTCTGCAAAATCTGACAATACTTGTTCTAGCTTGGGGGCATGTGCAATTTTTTCAGACGTAATACCTGTCAAACCATTGATAAAACTTTGTAAGGGAACCTCACTATAGACGTAGCTGTCAAAATGTGCCACTTCCTCATGATTAACAAACTTAACTGCCGATAACTGAATGATATGACTAACGTCATTAACCGTGTTGAATTCTAAATCAAAAGCTACATATTGATCTAAGTTTTCCATCGTTTTCTTTCCTCTATTCTAAAAAAGACCCTTTCGGGTCGTTCATTTATTTATTCTTTTTAAACACGCGCGCAAAGAGCCCTCTTTTAACAGCTTCTTCGTGTTTCTCTTGGATTTCTTGGGCTTCATTTCGAGCTTGATTTGCTTCTTCTTTAGCTTCTTCAAGTTCCAACTTCAAGGTTTCCTTGTCCTGCATAGCTGTCAAGGTCAATTGCTGTTGTTGATCAATTTGTTTGTCTTTCTCAGCAATCTGAACATCCTTAACCCTCATCTGCTCATCTTTAGCAGCTATCTGAGCATCTTTGGCTTTCAACTGCTCATAAAGACGCGTAATTTCAGAATTCTTTTCATCAATCAAGAGCTCTAAAACTTCACGCTGTTTCGTCTCCTCATCAATAGGGTCATCTTCAAAAATCGTCTTTTTGTAAATTTCCTCCAGCTTAATAAGCCCACTACGATTGACGACTGTCACGCCCTTATCATTTTTTTCCACATCCTCTTCTGGAAGTGTCTTGATTCGATTGTTAACCGCTTGACGACTAACACCTAAAATTTCAGCTAGTTCACTGACTGTCTTTTCAATAGCCATCTGATCCTCTTTTACTCTTTACTTATAAAAATAGTATCACAAAGGCTTTTTGATGTCAATTTAGGTCCTACATCAAGTCTAAAAAGATCTTATCCTGCATTTCTCACGTCAACTTATGCTAAAATAAAAGCATGACACATTTTGATACGATTATTATTGGTGGAGGGCCTGCAGGTATGATGGCAACTATCTCAAGCAGCTTCCACGGGAAAAAAGCACTCCTTTTAGAAAAGAATCGCCGACTTGGTAAGAAGCTAGCAGGTACTGGAGGAGGCCGCTGCAATGTCACAAACAGTGGAACACTTGAAGACTTAATAGAAGGTATTCCAGGTAACGGGCGCTTCCTCTACAGCGTCTTTTCCCAGTTTGACAACCATGATATTATTGCCTTTTTTGAAGACAATGGGGTTAAACTTAAAGAAGAAGACCACGGTCGTATGTTTCCTACAACGGACAAATCGCGCACCATTATCCAAGCTCTCGAAAATAAAATTTCAGAGCTCGGTGGTCACATCAAAACACAGTTTGAAGTCGTTTCTGTTAAGAAAAAAGACGATATCTTTACGGTAAAATCTGCCGACACTGAATTCACTTGCGACCAACTGATTGTTACAACAGGTGGTAAAGCATATCCATCAACTGGCTCTACGGGTTTTGGACATGATATTGCTCGTCATTTTAAACTTGAAGTTACCGATATCGAAGCAGCGGAAAGCCCACTATTAACAGATTTTCCACACAAACCCTTGCAAGGCATCTCCCTGGATGACGTAACCCTATCTTACGACAAGCACATCATCACTCACGATTTGCTCTTTACCCACTTTGGCTTGTCAGGGCCTGCAGCTCTGCGACTCTCATCTTTTGTTCGTGGTGGGGAAATCCTCTCATTGGATGTGCTTCCTAAAATGACAAGAGAAGAAATCAGTCAATACCTCACAGCAAACCGTGATAAGTCTATCAAAAATGGACTGAGGGGACTCATTCCTGAACGTCTGGCCGAATTCTTCTCTGAAGGATTGCCCGAAAAAATCAAACAAATGGATCCAAAGCAAACTGAAAGCTTGATTGATAAACTCAAGGAAACCAAGATCCCTGTCACTGGTAAGATGAACCTGACTAAGTCATTTGTCACTAAAGGTGGCGTCGATCTCAAAGAAATCAATCCCAAAACCCTTGAGAGTAAGAAGGTTCCAGGCTTGCACTTTGCTGGTGAAGTTCTTGATATCAACGCCCACACAGGTGGCTTCAACATTACTTCTGCCCTTTGTTCTGGTTGGGTGGCTGGTGCCCTTCATTATTAATCCTTAAAAAGTAACAAGTTTTTCTTGCTACTTTTTTTCTTTTTTGATAAACTTTAATAGTTAACCAGTTAACTAATATTAGAGGAGGATAATATGGCAAAAAAATCTAAAATTGCTCGTTATGAAAAACAATTACAATTAATTGAACAATACGCTGACTTACGTCGGGAACTAAAAGAAAAGGGAGACTATGAAGCCCTTCGTAAACTACCACGCGATTCAAATCCAAATCGTTTGAAAAACCGTGATAAAATCGATGGCCGTCCACACGCTTACATGCGTAAATTTGGAGTTAGCCGGATTAACTTCCGTCAATTAGCCCATAAGGGGCAACTCCCTGGCGTCAAAAAAGCCAGCTGGTAACTTCGATCGATGATAAGCTTAGGTTCATAGAGATTCCAACTTTCTTTACTAAAAACCATAGCTTTGTCATCCTTGCATACAAAAGTTTTTATCACAAAAAGGTGTTGAGTATGTGCTCAACACCTTTTTGGTTGGTTTATAGAATTGCCGTTAAGGCATCAATATCTTCCTGAGTGGTTGACCAGCTAGTTGCAAAGCGAACAACAGTGTGTTGGTCATCGTATTTTTCCCAAATGCTGACCACTACTTTTTCTTGAAGCTCTTTCAATTTATTATTTTCCACAATCACAAATTGTTGGTTGGTTGGACTTTCTAGGTAAAAACGATAGCCCTTCTCTTTAAGAATTGTTTTCAATTGCTCCGCAAAGTTTAAAGCCTGCTCACCAATCTTCAGATACAAATCATCTGTAAAGAATTTGTCAAACTGAAGACCAATGAAACGCCCTTTAGCTAATAGTGCACCGTGTTGTTTCACAATGGCTGAAAAGTGCTTAGGCATATTGTTTTTGGTATAAATCAAGGCTTCTCCCATGAGAGCTCCTAGCTTGGTACCACCGATATAAAAGACATCACAAAGTTCTGCTATATCCTTGAGGGTCACATCTGTCCCCTTTGCCGGTAGAGCGTAGCCAAGGCGTGCCCCATCAAGGAAAAGCGGTATCTCATACTGGCGACAAACGGCTGATAGATCTACCAACTCTTCCTTGCTATAGAGAGTACCGTATTCTGTCGGATGGGTAATATAAACCATCCCTGGGAAAACCATGTGTTCAAAGGTTTCATCGTTGTAAAAATCCACCAAGTATTCTTCTACGGCTTTTGCAGTGATTTTTCCGTCTTGCTGTGGCAGTGTGATAACCTTATGACCAACAAATTCGATAGCTCCAGCTTCGTGTGTCGCAATATGACCTGTCTCAGCTGAGATGACACCTTCATAAGATTTTAATAAACTGTCAATAGCAACTTGATTGGTTTGAGTTCCACCAGCTAAAAACTGTACTTGAGCCTCAGGACAAGCAATCGCTTGACGGATTTTCTCTGTGGCTTGAGCAGTATAATCATCAAAACCATATCCCGCTTGGTTAACATCATTTGTTTCCACAATCGCTTTTAAGAGTTCTGGATGAACACCTTCATTATAGTCATTTTCAAAATGTAACATAGCTACCTCTTTTCTTACCAAAATTGTACTAAAAATTCTCTTAAAATACCAAGCGTAGGACAGCCATGATGACAATTCCTGTCACAACAGATAACAAAATATTTTTACTTTTAATAGCCACCCAAAAAGTTGGAATCACCACTAACATCTCCAACCAGTGAAAATGAGGAAGATGGCCCTTTTGCTCATTAACTAAACTGGATAAGGTTAAGGCAAAAATAATACTAATCGGCAAGTAATTAAGAAAGCGAATCAGTGGTTCAGGAAGTCCCTTATACTTTGTCAAAATAAAGGGTATAATACGCGGAATCCAAGTAACAATGGCACCCAGTAAAATACCTAATAAAATCATCTTAGTTGTCATCAATCATCACCCCCACTGTGCATCCGATTAGTGTTGCTACTAACACAGCCATTGATTCAGAAAGGACAACCGTTAAAAATAAATAAGAGATCGTTACGGAACCTAGAATCATCGCTATCTTTTGGCCAGCTAGCCAACGCAACATCCCAGTTAACTGACTCTCAAAAATAGAGACAAACATGGCTACCAAAGCAAAATCTAAGCCTAGTGACGTTGGATCCGGGATGTAGGAACCAATAAGTGTCCCTAGGACAACAGCCAGAATCCAAGTGACATACGCAATGATATTATTTCCATGCATCCAAGATGTTGAAATATCTTTTCGATGAACTTGCTCACTTAACAATACGCCATAACTTTCATCCGTCAAGAGACTTCCAATGCCGATCCCTTGTTTCAAGGAGATTCCCTTAAAAATAGTTGTCACGTGTAAACTCATTAATAGATGGCGTAAATTAATGAGGAAAATCGTAATGGTTAGTGACACTAAGCTAGCATTAGCCAAAGCTAACGCTGCAAAGGCAAACTGTGCCGATCCTGCATAGATAAAAATACTCATCAAACCCATTTCCCAAGCCGTTAAACCACTACTAGCACCAACGACACCACAAGCAAGACCGATAGAAACATAACCTACTGCTGTGGGCAAGGATGCTCTTGCTCCTCTAAAAAATTCTTGTCTATCCATAAGCCTCCTTTTTTGAATTTTCAGAATGTTTGTCAATTATAACAAAAACACAACTTGAACTCAAGCTGTGTTTCTAGATTCTTAGGATTCAAAAGTAGGAAATGCTAGACTAGGTTTGGCATTCAAATCAAGACCTGCTGTATGCTTCAATTCATATTCAACAGCTGCCGCAAAAGCTATCATACCAGCATTATCTCCACAAAGTCGAAGTGGTGGAATGATAACATCAACATCTGTCATTTCCTCAGCAAGACGCTCCCTAAGACCTGCATTAGCGGCAACACCACCAGCAACAACCAAGGTTTCAACTGGATACATGTCCAAAGCTTTTTTGGTTTTTGCCAATAGAACATCCATAACAGAAGCTTGGAAAGAGGCACATAAATCCTCTAAGACCAGTTCTTCTCCTTTTTGAGCAGCATTATGATGAAGGTTAATAAAAGCTGACTTGAGACCAGAAAATGAAAACTCAAGATTATCTTCCTTAATCATGGCTCTTGGAAAATCATAAACATCATTTCCTTGATGCGCCAACTGGTCAATCTCACGACCCGCAGGATAAGTCAACCCCATCACACGACCAACCTTGTCGTAAGCTTCACCAACGGCGTCATCTCGAGTTTCCCCTACAATATGATACTGACCAGGAGCTGACACATATACCAACTCGGTATGCCCACCCGAAACTAAAAGTGCCAGGAGTGGATAGGTCAACTCTTTTTGTTCACGCGCTGCCATCAAATGTCCTGCCATATGATTGACTGGGATTAAAGGCAAGCCATGAGCCCAGGCAAAAGCTTTAGCGGCCGATAAACCAACTAAGAGGGCACCAACTAAACCAGGACCATAAGTCACAGCCACTGCGGATAAATCTTGAGCAGTGATACCAGCCTCCACTAAGGCATCTTCGATACAAATCGTTATCACTTCCACATGGTGGCGACTAGCTACTTCAGGCACCACACCACCAAAACGCTTGTGACTTTCCACTTGACTGGCAATAATATTACTCAATAACTCTGCTTCGTTTTTTAAAACAGCCACGCTAGTCTCATCACAAGAACTCTCGATGGCTAAAATATAGCGATCAGACATGCCAACTCCTTTTCTAACATTATCTTGCTTCTCGTTTCATTAATACTGCATCTTCGATTGGATTATGATAATAGTTTTTTCGACAACCGACCTTCGCAAAACCAAATCGCTGATAAAGACCTTGTGCTTTTCGATTGGATTCTCTCACTTCCAAGAAAATAGGTCCATCCATCTCATCTAGATTGGTCAGCAATTGTTTAGATAAGCCTCTTCCTTGATAAGCTGGTAAGATAGCAATATT
Source organism: Streptococcus pluranimalium (assembly GCF_002953735.1). Lineage (NCBI taxonomy): Bacteria > Bacillati > Bacillota > Bacilli > Lactobacillales > Streptococcaceae > Streptococcus > Streptococcus pluranimalium. The sequence goes on from NZ_CP025536.1 coordinate 1,803,448, forward strand.
GGTGACTTCTATCTCACCAAATAAATCCTGAGTAGATAGAAATCCTAGCACTTGCTCATCCTCTGACAGAAAAAAATAATCCGTATTATCCTGCTCAAAGTCAGCTCTTATTTGATTTTTTGACCAAGGTGACTGACCATAAGCCTCTTTAAGAACAGTGAAGACACCATCGACTAACTGTTGTTTAGACAGATTAGACCCGTTTGATATAGTCATCCCTGTCACCTGCTTGATTGGCTTGGAGCCAATTTTCTTCTGCCTCTACCTTCTTCAAGTAATTGGGTAAGAAAGCATCAACATCTGCACTAGGCAGGCTCAAGGCTAATTTTCCCACCTCATAAGCTGATGGTAAACTGGCTTGATAAGTGGCTTCTGGAAAATCCGTCGCAATCTTTTCAGAAAAGGCGGCAACTTCTCCAACGAAGCAGACCTGGTCATGAGTCTTTGCTTGCTCGATAATCTCATCAATACTAGCATAATGATCTTCTGCAATAGCTTTCCCATTCTGATAAAAACCAACATAGGCATGCTGGCGCCTAGCATCAATCAAAGGCACCAAAACGGCTGTTGACGTCACAGGTAAAGCCAAAGCTTGCAAACTAGACACACCAACCAAGTCGATTTTGAGACTGTAAGCCAAGGTTTTAGCTGTCGCTACTGCTACACGAAGACCTGTATAAGAACCAGGTCCTTGCGCCACGGCGATACGCTCCAAGTCAGACGGCTGCCAGCCAACTTGCTGCATCAGAAAATCAATTATTGGCATCAAGCTGATACTGTGATTTTTCTTAACCGTCAGACAAGTCTCCGCCTGTAAGTGTTCATCTTCCAAAAGGGCTACCGACAAGGTCTGGTTTGAGGTATCAAATGCTAAAACTTTCATGAGAACTTCCTTCTTGTTTCACTATTTCAATATTATATCATATTTGCAAATAGCCTAGTCTAACAAAGTTTTCTCGTCAATGTTTTTACTATACCCTGTCTTTATGGTATAATTTAAGATAATTGTAACGATATCACGGTTAACGCATGATGCAGAAATGATCACATTGAGTCAACCTAACCAAACAGGTTGTCTTCTTTTATTGTCAGCGATTAACCAAACCAGAAAGGAATTTTATGATCTACAAAGTTTTCTATCAAGAAACAAAAGAACGTAACCCACGTCGTGAAACAACACAAGCTCTTTATGTTGACATCGATGCTACAGAAGAGTTGGAAGGACGTATCAAGGCTCGTAAACTCATTGAAGAAAATACAGCTTTCAACATTGAGCATATCGAACTCCTATCAGACAAACACCTTGACTACGAAAAAGAAAAAGGCGTTTTCGAACTCACCACATTTTAATCCAAACTAGAATAGAAAGGACTGGCGCTAAAAGACGCCAAGAAACTATGTCAAATATCAATCTAAAACCCGAAGAAGTTGGGGTCTACGCGATTGGTGGTTTGGGAGAAATCGGAAAAAATACCTACGGGATTGAGTACCAAGATGAGATTATCATCGTTGATGCTGGTATTAAATTCCCAGAAGACGATTTGTTAGGGATTGACTATGTTATCCCTGACTATTCCTATATCGTTGAAAACATTGACCGTGTCAAAGCATTGGTCATCACCCATGGTCATGAGGACCATATCGGTGGTATTCCCTTCCTCCTTAAACAAGCCAATATCCCTATTTACGCTGGACCTCTTGCTCTTGCCCTCATCCGTGGCAAACTTGAAGAACATGGTCTTTTAAGAGATGCTAAACTTTTTGAAATCAATCATAACACTGAATTGACGTTTAAAAACCTTAGCGTTACCTTCTTCCGTACTACCCACTCTATTCCAGAGCCTTTAGGGATTGTTATCCACACTCCTCAAGGGAAAATTGTTTGTACCGGGGACTTTAAGTTCGACTTTACGCCAGTTGGTGAACCAGCTGACCTCCACCGTATGGCAGCTCTTGGAGAAGAGGGGGTTCTTTGCCTTCTCTCTGACTCTACCAACGCAGAAGTCCCTACTTTCACCAACTCAGAAAAAGTAGTCGGACAGTCCATCATGAAACTCATTGAAGGTATTGAAGGACGTATCATTTTTGCTTCCTTTGCCTCAAACATCTTCCGTTTACAACAAGCTGCGGAAGCGGCTGTTAAAACAGGACGTAAAATTGTCGTTTTTGGGCGCTCAATGGAGAAAGCTATTGTCAATGGGGTTGAGCTTGGTTATATCAAGGTGCCAAAAGGGACTATTATTGAACCAAGCGAGATGAAAAATTACCACGCTAGCGAAATCCTCATTATGTGTACTGGTTCTCAAGGAGAGCCAATGGCAGCCTTAGCACGTATCGCTAATGGTATGCACCGTCAAGTAACCTTGCAACCTGGCGATACTGTTATCTTCTCATCAAGCCCAATCCCTGGTAACACCACAAGTGTTAATAAATTAATCAATACTATCCAAGAAGCTGGTGTTGAAGTTGTCCATGGTAAAATTAACAACATCCATACATCTGGACACGGTGGTCAACAAGAGCAGAAACTCATGCTTCGCTTGATAAAACCAAAATACTTCATGCCCGTCCATGGTGAGTATCGTATGCAAAAAGTCCATGCTGGACTTGCTATCGATACTGGCGTTCCTAAAAATAACATTTTTATCATGGAAAATGGTGACGTTTTAGCCTTAACAAAGGACTCCGCTCGTCGTGCTGGTCACTTCAACGCTCAAGACATCTACGTTGATGGTAATGGAATCGGTGATATCGGTGCTGCTGTTCTTCGCGATCGTAAAGATTTATCAGAAGATGGGGTTGTCCTTGCTGTCGCAACTGTTGATTTCAAGTCAAAAATGATTCTTGCCGGTCCAGATATCCTCAGTCGAGGCTTCATCTACATGCGTGAATCTGGTGACCTTATCCGTGAATGCCAACGTGTCTTGTTCAACGCTATTCGTATTGCTCTTAAAAATAAAGATGCTAGCATTCAGTCTGTCAATGGTGCTATTGTCAATGCTATTCGTCCTTTCCTCTACGAAAAGACAGAGCGTGAACCAATCATCATTCCAATGGTCTTGACACCAGACAAAGAGAATAACAATAATAAATAAACCTAAATCAGTTAGCTAGGCTAGCTGATTTTTATATACTTCAAATACCTTAAACAATACCATCCAAAACCTAATCAGGTTAGCATTAAGAAGCATCAAAAAAAGCTAGACAAAATCTAGCTTTCTATTATTAAACAATATCTATCAAGTAAAACTACCGTTACTCACTATATGGAATGATTCAGAGAATAAAGTTAACCATCACTCTCTTCAATAATTGAGGTGTTTAGAGTGGCAACTAACATCAAGCATTAGGATAGATGTAAGATACCATACCTGGTGTATCGCTTGCTAGTGGATTGAACCAACCACGATAATTTCCAATCGCTTGATTGCCATTATAATTAGCTTCCATTACTTGAATCTGGCCATCTGCAGCCACATCCGTTACATAAGCCACATGTCCGTATCTACCATCAGTCCAGACTATCAAAGCACCAACTTGAGGTGTTGTTCCAGTAGCAAAACCTGCTGCTACTGCACTAGCAGTCCAGTCACCACCATTCCCCCAGTAACTACCAGCCCAAGGGGCTAAAACCTTGGCCCCCCAGGTGCATTGACCGACTGGATAACCATTTGAACTAATATTCGATACTGCTACTTGACTGATTGAAGGCTGACTTGGCCATGTCGTGTCCTGATAAAAATTGCCGTAACTATTATAACTATAGTTGTCGTTATAAGAATAGTTTGAACTATATTGATCAGCACTTACGGTGTCATTCGCCATTAAAGTTAAAGCAGAAACAGCTGTAAAACCGAAAGTTGCTATAAGTGTTTTTGATGTCATATTAAATACTTCCTTTCATTGTCAGACCTGTATATCATATCGAAGAAATATAACAAGCCATTAACGGCAACATGACATTCATCACACTTGAATTGCAAATAAGCTTTCTTTAAGTTTTCTAACCTTCTTTTCTTATTAATGTAGCATCAGCTATCTTATTCTTTTAACATCAAAGACCTAAAAACAAGTCACACATAAAACCTTGTAAACTTCATTCTTCCCTTACTCTCAAACGATTAAAACGGTTCAATCCTTAAATATCATCTCCACCTTTTTGTGTAATACAGACCGGTGATCGAGTGTTTTCACATCTTTTCGATTAATGTTTTCAGTTAATTGACATCGCTACAAAACTAGTTAACTTCTGAAAGTTATCCTCAACTTGCTAATCAATATCCTTCAAGCTAACTCGTTTTCTAGCTATTAAGTTCTTAGAAGGAAAAGACTGAGCGATGACTTAGGACAACTGAAGAATGTCATAACCTCAGAAAGACAAAAACATCGGAAAGTCCAAAATAAAAGTTAACGTTAGCATGTTTAGATATCAAAAAATTGGTCAAAATGATATCTGGAGGGTCTTTTTATGTTGGCTTAAATGGCTTTATTGAGCCTATTGTAACTCTTTGCAATCTTATTTGTGTCATTGGATAAGAAAAGACAAACATCAAAAATGACGTTTGTCTTCATTGTGAATCATTCAATTGAACGCTTTTTAATAAAGATCTAAATAATTCTCGATCTCCCATTGAGAAACAAAGGTTGCATAACTTGCCCATTCCAGACGTTTTGCTTCTACAAAATTGGTTGTAATATGCTCTCCAAGAGCTTCTTTTACCACATCATCTTCCAACAAAGCCTTAATAGCATTATGAAGTGTTGAAGGAAGATCTGTAATTCCTGCTTCCTTACGCTCATCTGCAGACATAGCATAAATATTTGACTCAACAGGTGCTGGTGCTTCAATTTTATTTTTCACACCATCAAGACCTGCTTCAAGAAGGACAGCCATAGCAAGATAAGGATTTGCAGTCGGGTCAACAGAACGTAATTCTAACCGAGTACTCATACCACGAGATGCTGGTACGCGAATCAACGGTGAACGATTTCGACCAGCCCAAGCGATATAAACAGGTGCCTCATAGCCAGGTACCAATCGTTTATAAGAATTAACCGTTGGGTTCATAATAGCAGTATAGTTATAAGCATGCTTCATTAAACCACCAAGGAAATGATAGGCTGTTTGAGAAAGCTGCATACCATTTTTATCCTCTGGATCAAAGAAGGCATTATTGCCATCCTTATCAAAGAGAGACATATTACAATGCATACCAGACCCAGCGATACCATATTTAGGTTTCGCCATAAATGTTGCATACAGACCATGTTTACGAGCAATGGTTTTGACAACTAATTTAAATATCTGGATATTATCGCAAGCTTCAAGAACCTCACCGTATTTAAAATCAATCTCATGCTGACCGACAGCCACCTCGTGATGGCTGGCTTCTACTTCAAAGCCCATCTCTGTTAAAACATTAACAATTTCACGACGTGTATTATCAGCTAAATCAGTCGGTGCTAAATCAAAATAGCCACCCTTGTCATTAACATCAAGAGTTGGTTCACCCTTGTCATTAAGTTTAAAAAGGAAAAACTCTGGCTCAGGTCCCAAGTTAAATGATTTAAAACCAGCTTCTTCCATATGTTTTAGAGAACGTTTAAGGTTTCCACGAGGGTCACCTGCAAAAGGCTCTCCTTCTGGCGTATAAATATCGCAAATCAAACCGGCAACAGCACCATTTTCATCTCCCCAAGGGAAAACAGTCCAAGTGTCAAGGTCAGGGTATAAATACATATCTGACTCATTAATACGGACAAAGCCTTCAATGGAAGAGCCATCAAACATTGCTTTATTCGACAAGACTTTTTCAATCTGTTCATCTGTTGCTGGGATTTCAACATTTTTCATTGTCCCCAAGATGTCTGTAAACATTAAGCGTAAAAATGTAACATTCTTATCTTTGATATCTTGTTTGATATCAGCTACTGTAAGTGCCATTTGATCTCCTTTTAAGAATATGGGCAGTTTTATTTACGTACTATACCAGTTTGTAAATGATTGAAATGTGATGAAGGATTTTGAAATCCACCTTGATTAAGGAGTTCGTCATGAAGGATTCGACGAACATCAGCATCAGTCAATGTTTTCCTTTTAGACTGCTTAGCTTCTTGGCGCTCTGCATACTCATGCTTAATAGCAGCAATATTTAGACCTTCATCAATAAAATCTTTGATTTCCAATAGACGATCCATATCATTTAAAGAATACATCCGCCTATTTCCTGGGGTTCTTTCTGGATTTATCAAATCTTGATCTTCATAATAACGAATCTGCCTAGCTGTTAATTCCGTCAGTTTCATAACAGTGCCAATTGGAAAAACAGCCATGGTTCGTCTTAATTCTTTACCTTTCATACGACCTCCTTTCTTTTACATTATATTCTGAAAATTCAAAGCTGTCAAGCCCTTATGTTACTTTTTCTAACATCTAAAAGAGTTGCCAAAGAATAAGAAAGTACTCTGATTAATAAAAAAGAGTTCGTCTTCGCTCTTTTGATTTAAAGCTCAGACCTGAAACTCTTAATTGAATAGATTTTGACATTTACTTCGCAAGGTTTATCTCCCGCTCGAAAGCTTCATCCAACTCTTTTTAACCCAACCTCACACAGCATAAAAGAGCTAGAAAATCTCTTGCGGCTGCAGATATAATACTTCACTTTTTTTACTTATCTAGAGCTCAAACTGTAAAACATGAACAACAAACCATTCAACCACTGCATTTAGAGGCTTATTACAATGAACTGCATATAGCAAGAATGGCGTTTATGACCATACTCGCTTAACTATTATTTTTCGATACTAGAGTCACTTTTTTACGAGCCATTCACGGACTTTGTCAACATCAGCATTCACTAAAATAGCTACAAAAACACCGATAAAGGTTTCAAAAATCCTAGAAAATACATATAAAATCGTATCACCTTGAGGAATCGATAAGGTAATAATCAATAAGGCAGCTACCCCGCCGATAATACCTGGTTTATTATCACAAGCGACATTGACCATAATAGTTAGCATGGTTAAAATAGGAACAAAGACCAGCATAACCCATGCTCCACCACCTAGTAACTCCCGCAAAAGATAATAAATCAAAGCACAAATACCACCGACAGAATTACCAAAAATTCGTGACATACCAAACGAAAAACTTTTATCAAAATCTTCTCTTAAACTAAAAACAGCCGTTAGAGAAGCAATCTGAAGACCTTTCCAGCCCAAGGCTAGAAATAAAGATAAGACCAAAAAAACAGCAAGCCCCGTTTTAAAAGTTCGCATCCCTAAGCGAAATTTCTTAGGATCAAAACGATAATTTTTTAACATAAAACTATTTTATCATGAAGCATTGGATTTGTGGGATAAATAGGCTAAATAATAAGTTTGTAGCAGATAAAAAACCACTAGAGCAAGAATAGCTAGATATTTCAGAACAGGATTTACATCAAAATCTGCTACACCATTTTCATGGATCGATTCTAAATACCAAAGAAGATAAATATTCCAAAGAACAAATGGACTCGATAGATGGAAAATCCACTTCCAATTTGTTGTTAAAACATCTTTAGTCCATAAATGAAGAAGAAGAAAAGGAATGATATTTGGTAAAGTCACTAAACCAACAGTCATTGCAATAACGATAATCCAAATGCTTTGAATCATATAAAAATAGTAAAACCCAACAGCATAAAGAAGCAATAAAAGCTGAAGTACTTTTAATATATTATTATAGCTTGTCAAAAAACTTCCAATTTTTTGGGAAACACTTAGTCTCACCAAACAAAAAGAAAGGCTATAGCATACAATATGTAAAAGCAAAAACGGTATAGCTGTTAAAATAATGTCCATTTTTCACCTAAAAAAACAGGGCAAAGCCCTGCTTAATCATTCTTATTTTTCAGTAAGGGCATCAAGTCCTGGAAGTACTTTACCTTCAAGGAGTTCCATTGACGCACCACCACCTGTTGAGATCCATGAGAATTTATCTGCACGGCCAAGGTTGATTGCTGCAGCAGCTGAGTCACCACCACCGATAATTGATTTCACGCCTGGTTGTTTAACAATAGCGTCCATCACACCGATTGTACCAGCTTGGAAGTCAGGGTTTTCAAAGACACCCATAGGACCATTCCAAACAACTGTTTTAGCGCCTTCAAGAGCTGCTTCAAATTTAGCAATTGATTTAGGACCGATGTCAAGACCAAGGAAACCTTCAGAAACTGCTTCACCTTCAGTATCACGTACTTCAGTATAGTCTGCAAAAGCGTTAGCTTCTTTTGAGTCAACTGGCAAAATCAACTTACCGTTTGATTTTTCAAGCAATTCTTTAGCAACATCAAGTTTGTCTTCTTCAACAAGTGAGTTACCAATTTCGATACCTTGAGCTTTGTAGAATGTATATGTCATTCCACCACCGATAAGAACTTTATCAGCTTTATCAAGAAGGTTTTCGATAACACCGATTTTATCTGAAACTTTTGAACCACCAAGGATAGCTACGAATGGACGTTCTGGAGTTTCGACTGCCTCTTGGATGTAGGCAATTTCGTTTTCAAGAAGGTAACCAGCAACAGCTTTATCAACGTTAGCTGAGATACCTACGTTTGAAGCGTGCGCACGGTGAGCTGTACCGAAGGCATCGTTAACGAAGATACCATCACCAAGTGATGCCCAGTATTGACCAAGTTCAGGATCGTTTTTAGATTCTTTCTTACCGTCAACATCTTCAAAGCGAGTATTTTCAACAAGAAGAACTTGTCCATCTTCAAGAGCGTTGATAGCTTCTTCTAATTCAGCTCCACGAGTAGCTCCTGGGAAAGCAACATCTTGTCCAAGTTTTTCAGCAAGTGCTTTAGCAACTGGTGCCAATGATTTGCCGTCTTTATCTGCTTCTTCTTTGACACGTCCAAGGTGAGAGAAAAGGATCGCACGTCCACCCTCTTCAACAATGTGTTTGATTGTTGGAAGAGCTGCAGTAATACGGTTATCGTTTGTGATAACGCCATCTTTCAAAGGAACATTGAAGTCAACGCGAACGAGGACTTTTTTACCTTTTAATTCAACATCTTTAAGCGTTAATTTAGCCATTAGTAAGACTCCTTATTAATTTTTATAGGAACTATTATATCATAATTCTCCTCAGAAACCTATGATATGAAAATAATAAATTAATTGTTTCACATTTTTGAACGATGCTTTCATAGGATTATGTCGGTAACAACTTAACACTCAACATAAAAAGAAAGAAACCTGTCAGAGACAGATTTCCAAGCTATTTTTAAAATTCTACTGAATCCGGATCTTTCTGACCAACAACACCTTGCACCTTATCTAATTTATCTTCATCTTCATCAGATAAAACAAAATCAAAAATCTCTAAATTAGAAGTGATATTTTTAGGGGTCACTGATTTCGGAAGGGGTAAAAATTCTTTTTGCAGTGACCAGCGCAATGCCACTTGAGCGACAGTTTTTCCATATTTTTCTGCCAATTGATTAGCTAAATCATTGCTAAAAATAGATCCTGTTCCTAATGGGCTGTAGGCTTCAAGAAGGATATCATGTTTGCGACAAAATGCAACGAGATCATCCTGTGAACAACCTGGCGCCAAGAGAATTTGGTTAACCATCGGTTTGATTTCTGCTGTTTCAAAAAGTGCTTCCAAATGATGTTCCATAAAATTTGACACACCTATCGCACGGATTTTCCCAGCTTTATAATATTCTTCCATAGCTTTCCATGTTCCCGCATTAGCTTCTCGCCAATTATCACGAAAGGCCTTTGGATTTGGCCAATGAATCAAAAGAAGGTCTAGATAAGACACACCTAATTTTTTAAGTGATTCTTCAATCGACGCTTTTGCCAAATCATAGCTATGGTTACTATTCCATACCTTCGTCGTTAAGAAGATATCTTTACGAGAAATACCACTATCAGCAATCGCTCTACCAACGCTCTCTTCATTCTTATAAGCTTGCGCAGTGTCAATGTGAGTATATCCTTCCTTCAAAGCATGACTCACAGCCTGATAGGCTTCATCACCATCAGGAATTTGCCAAGTTCCAAAACCAAGTTTCGGAATAGTTACACCATTAGATAAAGTATATGTTTCCATAAATGACTCCTTTATGATTTTTTGGCAGAATGAATCAAATAAGCTTGACTAAAGACAGTCTCAATGACGATTATTGTTTAAAAAGAACTGTCTCAAAATCAAACATCTCTGGTAAATGACGAGAAATTGAATACTCAAATACTTTACAATTGTCTAGACTAACAACTTGCTCAACCTGCATCAGAAAGTCAGTCTCTTTCAACTCCATTTTTTCTGCTTCAAGCTCATCTGGTCGGATACCGGTAACTTTAACAAAAGCACTGTGGATCTTACGCCCAAGCTCATCGGTAATATACTGATAAATAGAACTTTCTAAGTGATCACGTTTTAAGTGAGGTATCACATCTAAAGGCATATAGGTATATTCTATAATGCTTGGTTTTTTATCAATATAACGCAATCGGATAATTTTATAAGCAAAATCATCTTCATTAATCGATAATTTTTCTGCTAACTGACTATCTACTCTAATCACATCAAAAGCAAGAACTTCTGTATCCAACTTGTCACCATAGTCTTCAGTAGCTCCATTCAAAGTATAAACATGAGGCTTCTGTACAGACTTCCAGTCGCGCACAAACGTCCCAGAACCCCTGCGACGAATAAGATAACCTTCTACTACGAGCATATCTAAGGCACGCTTTAAAGTCATTAAACTCACACCAAACTCTTTGGCCAATGTCTTACCATCTGGTAAGCTAGCATTAACTGGATAAAAACCCTCTCTGATACTTTGACGAATTTCTTTAGCAATTTGTAAATATTTTGGTTCAATATGTCCGATAATCGGTCACCACCTCTTCAATAAATATAGCATTTATAAACGAAAAAGTCTAGTCTTTTTAAAAATCAACTATTTTGACTAACTTTCTCCTTATATCTTAACACAATCCTTTTGATTCCGAAAATTAAACCTATTAAACTTACTATAAAAAAACTAAGAAACTAGGGATTCTAGCCATTTGATAACATACCAGAACCTTGTATGATACGCAGTTATAACAAGAACAAAATCCACCTCTAAAAACTATACTGCTAATTTACAGTATCTATTAAAGTTAATGTGGAAAGCGTAATCCTTTAAATAACTTTGGGAACAAACATATTATCTGCCTTATCAGAGGCTAAGATGAGTAATTTTCATTAACCAACTTATCGTTAAAGAAGTCATCTTACTTCAGCACTATTTATTGACACCCTAGTACATGAATACTCATTGAAAATCAAAATCTGACGTTGTCAAGTTTACTTTGATGGACTTTAGTTCTATCTGCGGCGCCTTGTGTAGGCAGATTTTTATTTTCTTCGAGTATAAACTATCCTACTGTCACATTAAAAACTAGGAAGTAAGCTTGCAAGGATAACTTTAGATATAAAAAAGAGAAGACCAAGAAGGTCTTCCCTAATATATTAGCTGAAAGCTAAATGATTACTGGGCAATTACATCAGAACTGAAAGAGCCCTTTTCTTGCTTTTTATTGATTAGTAATCAATTATTTAGCAATTTTTGCGAAGTACTCAAGAGTACGAACAAGTTGTGAAGTGTATGACATTTCGTTGTCGTACCATGAAACAACTTTAACCAATTGCTCACCATCAACTTCAAGAACTTTAGTTTGAGTAGCATCAAACAATGAACCAAATGACATACCAATGATATCTGAAGAAACGATTTGATCTTCTGTGTAACCATAAGAATCGTTAGCTGCAGCTTTCATAGCAGCGTTAACTTCTTCTACAGATACGTTTTTAGAAAGAGTTGCAACCAATTCAGTTACAGAACCTGTTGGAACTGGAACACGTTGTGCAGCACCATCAAGTTTACCATTAAGTTCTGGAATTACAAGACCGATAGCTTTTGCAGCACCTGTTGAGTTAGGTACAATATTAGCTGCAGCTGCACGAGCACGACGAAGGTCACCACCGCGGTGTGGTCCGTCAAGAACCATTTGGTCTCCTGTGTAACCGTGGATAGTTGTCATAAGACCTTTTTCTACACCAAAGTTATCGTGAAGAGCTTTTGCCATTGGAGCAAGACAGTTTGTAGTACATGAAGCACCTGAGATAACTGTTTCAGTTCCATCAAGAATATCGTGGTTAGTGTTGAAAACAACTGTTTTAACATCATTTCCACCAGGAGCAGTGATAACAACTTTTTTAGCACCATTTTCATGGATGTGTTGCTCTGCTGCTGATTTAGAAGCAAAGAATCCTGTAGCTTCAAGAACGATTTCTACACCGTCAGCAGCCCAGTCAATGTTTCCTGGCTCACGCTCAGCAGAAACTTTAATGAATTTACCGTTAACTTCAAATCCACCATCTTTAACTTCAACAGTACCATCGAAACGGCCTTGTGTTGTATCATATTTCAAAAGGTGAGCAAGCATGTTTGGATCTGTAAGGTCGTTGATGCGTGCAACTTCAACACCTTCTACATTTTGGATACGACGGAATGCAAGACGACCGATACGACCGAAACCGTTAATACCAACTTTAACTGTCATTTGTGATTTCCTCCTTATGAAAATCAATAAATAATTCTACTAGGGAATACCCCTATACCTATTGTGAAAATATTAACTAATATATCTATCAGCTAACCTTTCAACACCAATATTATATAATAATTTCCTTAAACTTGCAAATCCTAAATATTTTCTGTAAAACAAATGGGACATCACTCCTATTAGCGTTTAAAATAGAAATTTTCACACCTAAAGCTAGTAAGAAGTGAGCTAACACTTTTAAAAATAGAAAATAGCTTAGAATGATATTACCATAAAGTGTTGATTCTAAGCTAATTCCCATTGTTTAATTGTTATCAATAAGGTTAAACTGAGTTTTACTAAGCAGGATCTTACTAAACTATCATTCAATAAGGAATCGGCAAAGAACCTAAAAAGAGAGTGGAACAAAATCGTTTTCTCTTCAGATGATTTCACTACTTCCACCGAACAACTAAATAAGTCGCTTCCTTGGTTGTTTGAACTTAGAAATTAGAGAAGTAAAGCTTCCTTAATTTATTCGAGCTGTAAAAGCTAATGATGTCCGCACCTTAGAGAGATTTGTATCTCACATTTTCCACCTTCAAGGCTTATATTGAAGCGCTCATACTGCATCTCGCTAAGTACCTAAAAAGGCAAGGACTTTTGTCCTTACCTCCTTCAATACAGGAAATACTTTCAAGTATCTCTATTAGTTATTATTCACCAGAATTTTTTTTGATGATTTCTTCTTGAACTGACTTAGGAACATCTTCATAGTGGTCGAATACCATCATGAATGTACCGCGTCCTTGAGTTGCAGAACGAAGAGTTGTTGCGTAACCAAACATTTCAGCAAGTGGAACGAAGGCACGAACGATTTGGCTGTTACCATGAGCTTCCATACCATCAACACGTCCACGACGAGCTGTAACGTGTCCCATAACATCTCCAAGATTTTCTTCTGGAACTGTTACAGTAACAAGCATCATTGGCTCAAGGATAGCAGGTTGTGCTGATTTAGCAGCTTCTTTAAGAGCAAGTGAAGCAGCAATCTTGAAGGCTGTTTCAGATGAATCGACATCGTGGTATGAACCATCGTAAAGCTTAGCTTTAACGTCAACCAATGGGTAACCAGCAAGAACACCATTTTCCATAGATTCTACAAGACCTTTTTCAACGGCTGGGATGAATTCACGTGGAACCACACCACCGACGATTGCGTTCTCAAATTCGAATCCTTTACCTTCTTCGTTTGGCGTAAATTCAATCCAAACGTCACCGAATTGTCCTTTACCACCAGATTGGCGTTTGAAGAATCCACGAGCTTGAGTCGAAGCGCGGAATGTTTCACGGTAAGATACCTGAGGAGCACCGACGTTTGCTTCAACTTTGAATTCACGCTTCATACGGTCAACAAGGACATCAAGGTGAAGCTCACCCATACCTGCGATGACTGTTTCACCAGTTTCAACGTTTGTTTCAACGCGGAATGTTGGATCTTCTTCAGCAAGTTTTTGAAGGGCAATACCCATTTTGTCTTGGTCAGCTTTAGACTTAGGCTCAACCATCAATTGGATAACTGGTTCTGGAACATTGATTGACTCAAGAATAACTTTTGCTTTCTCATCAGTCAATGAGTCACCAGTTGTTGTATCTTTCAAACCAACGGCAGCTGCGATATCACCGGCGTAAACTGTTTCAATCTCTTGACGGCTATTAGCGTGCATTTGAAGGATACGTCCGATACGCTCACGTTTACCTTTTGAAGTATTCATAACGTATGAACCTGAGTTAAGAACACCAGAGTAAACACGGAAGAATGTCAAACGACCTACAAATGGGTCAGTCATGATCTTGAAGGCAAGAGCTGCAAATGGCTCTTCATCAGATGCTGGACGTTCTTCTTCAGCGTCAGTATCAGGGTTTGTACCTTTGATTGCAGGGATATCAAGTGGGCTTGGAAGGTAATCAATAACCGCATCAAGCATCAATTGAACACCTTTGTTTTTGAAGGCAGAACCACAAAGAACTGGGAAGAATTCAACATTGATTGTAGCCTTACGGATACCTTCCATCAATTCTTCGTTAGTGATTTCTTCACCTTCAAGGTATTTCATCATCAAGTCTTCGTCAGTTTCAGCAACGGCTTCAACCAATTTTTCACGGTACTCTTCAGCTTGTTCAAGGTATTCAGCTGGGATATCTTCTTCAAGAATATCTGTACCAAGGTCATTAGTATAGATTTCAGCTTTCATCTTGATCAAGTCGATGATTCCTCGGAAATCATCTTCTGAGCCGATTGGCAATTGAATTGGGTGAGCGTTAGCTTGAAGACGGTCATGGAGTGTGCTTACTGAGTAAAGGAAGTCTGCACCGATTTTGTCCATTTTGTTAGCAAAAACGATACGAGGAACGCCGTATTCAGTTGCTTGACGCCAAACTGTTTCAGTTTGAGGTTCTACACCTGATTGAGCATCAAGAACAGTTACCGCACCATCAAGTACGCGGAGTGAACGTTGTACTTCAATAGTGAAGTCAACGTGCCCTGGTGTATCAATGATATTAACGCGGTGGCCATCCCATTGTGCAGTTGTCGCAGCAGATGTGATTGTGATACCACGTTCTTGCTCTTGCTCCATCCAGTCCATTTGTGAAGCACCTTCGTGTGTTTCACCGATTTTGTGGATCTTACCAGTGTAGTAAAGAATACGCTCAGTTGTTGTTGTTTTACCTGCATCAACGTGAGCCATGATACCGATATTACGAGTTTTTTCTAGTGAAAATTCGCGAGCCATTAGGTTTCTCCTATAAAAATTTATTTTACTTAGTCATTATAACACTATTTAAGAAAAACGGATAGGCAGGACCTACCCGTTAGTAGTGTTTATTTGTTGAACTTCCAATCCGAAAGATTCTATCATACTTGGCTTTGCTTCATATGTTAGTTAACATTACTCATCTAATACAATGATACAGAATAAAATTCTTGATATCTATATAGCAAGCTACGCCACTGTACTTTAATCTTACCAGCGGAAGTGAGCGAAAGCACGGTTGGCTTCTGCCATTTTGTGTGTGTCTTCACGTTTTTTAACTGATGCGCCAGTATTGTTAGCTGCATCCATGATTTCTTTTGAAAGACGGTCTTTCATAGTGTGCTCACCACGGGCACGTGATGCATTAACCAACCAACGTAGACCAAGTGTCACACGACGTTCTGGACGAACTTCAACTGGGACTTGGTAGTTTGAACCACCAACACGACGTGCACGTACTTCAAGTACTGGCATGATGTTATCCATAGCTGTTTCAAACACTTCAAGAGCATCTGTTCCAGTAGTTTCTTTAATTTCTGCAAAAGCATCGTATACAATTGATGCTGCAGTACCACGTTTACCATCAAGCATTACACGGTTGATAAGACGTGTCACAATTTTTGAATTGTATAATGGATCTGGCAATACTTCGCGTTTTGGCGCTCTATTTTTACGACTCATTTTCTCTTATCCCCCTTCTATTATCCTTTAGGACGTTTAGCACCGTATTTTGAACGGCCTTGTTTACGATCTGCAACACCTGCTGTATCAAGTGCACCACGAACGATGTGGTAACGTACCCCTGGAAGGTCTTTTACACGTCCACCACGGATAAGAACAACACTGTGCTCTTGCAAGTTGTGGCCGATACCTGGGATGTATGCAGTTACTTCGATAAGGTTACTCAAACGTACACGAGCGAATTTACGAAGGGCTGAGTTAGGTTTTTTAGGTGTCATTGTTCCAACACGAGTCGCAACACCACGTTTTTGTGGAGCAGACAATTTAGTGTGAACTTTTTTATGACTGTTGTAACCAATATTCAAAGCAGGTGAATCTGATTTTTCAACTTTAGATTTACGTGGTTTACGTACCAACTGGTTAATTGTAGGCATCTACATTTCTCCTGTAAAAATTTTATTTTTGGCTGAATAGAACGATTGGTGACATCTTCTATTCTGTGTGTACTTTTGCAACATTTGTCAGCACGTCTCTGTACACTTTTGAGAGACCAAAAGTAAAAAGTACCGTTTATTATAATAACACATTTGTAATTCTCAGTCAATTGATTTCTCTTAAATTATTTTTTGACGTCATGCTAAAAGTAAGCCCTAGCTTCCTCTCAATCTAAAAGCTGCTCAGAGACGGGAAAATAAGATAGACCTCCATCTGGGACAAGTTCGATACTTATATAATCATAATGAAAAAAATACCCCAAAAAGCTGTCACTCACCTAATCTTTTAGCTTATAAACTGTAATACCAACCATCAAAACTAGGCTCATTTCAGAATGGAAATTCTCTCAAAGTAATTGATTTCAATTGGCTCTAAAATACAGATCTCAGGCAGTTTATCCTTACTCTTATCAGTATCTATGAAAACAGAACTTACTTTAAGGAGTCATCAAATTTTTTTTGCTTCCATTCAACCTCGATAATATCTTCCTCAAATCGAACATCAGTCGATAATTCTAAAATATTAGCAACCCAAAGATAGAAATCTAGCTTTTCAACTATCAAAAAAGAGAAGATCAAGATAGTCTTCTCTTTTTGAATATTCAATGACAAGTTATCACTTTATTTGTAGCGTTTTTTTGAAAGAGCCATCGCTGCTAACGTAACCATTGTTGCTCCGGCTACTACTGTTGTCGCTACTACTTTATCACTAGTAGGTTCAGACTCAACAGCTGTTGCCATTGATTTGGAAGATGATGTCTTTGTTAAAGCTGTTTTTTGCTGCTTTGTTTCCTCGCTGACATCTGATTTAACCACCATTTTTTCTGATTGAGATGACACATTTTGTAACCCTAGAGAACTAAAGTTCTCAAGAGGCATACGATCACTTACTACAGAAGCTAGTTGTCCAACTTTTGCAGGATGAGTCACCTGTTTTTCTATTGTTGTTAGAGATGCTAGCTCTCGTACAATTTGATGTGATGAAGACGAACCTTCTGAACGTTCTACAATGTTTAAACGACTTGCTGATGAAGAATTCGAGGTATTAGATTGAGTCTCAGATATCGTTGAAAATACTGCATCACTATTACCGTGATCATTTTCAGCAATAAGCGTTTCGAGCAACAATTTAGAATTAAGTAGATTTTCTTTAGCGCTATCATAACCTTTAGCAGCTGTAGCCAAATCATCTTTTAATAATTGCAATGCTTTAACATTGACTTCTAAATTCACCGTTGCAACTTGAAGCTTAGTCTTCAGATTTCGAACATTAGCTTCTGTACGTGACACAAGTTCTGGATCACTATATTTTTGTAGATTTTTCGTTAATTGCGCAATCCTATCCTTTAATGCTGAAATCTTAGCCTTAGATTCAACGGCTGCTGCTTGTAGAACTTGATATTTTTTAAGTTCTTTTGTCAAATTATCCTGAGCAATAACTTTTTCTTGAAGACGAATCGCATTGACCTGTTTGGCTTCTTCAAGTTGAGTCATTAACTTAGTCTTATTAGCCGCTAATTGAGTTTTTAATTTAGACAAGTTACGATAATTATCGCGTGCACCTGCCAATTGCTGATTTAGAGATTTCAACTTATCTTTAGCACGAACAACCAAGGTAGATGATGCTACTGTAGAACCTTGAGCTTTTAAACGACCAATTTCTGATTGAATAGTCGCCATTGCTGCTTGTACAGCTGAAATTTTAGCGCTATTATCTACTGTTTTTACAGCAGTTAATGATGCAGTGCTGAAACGAGCGCTTCTAACATTTGCTGAAGGTATAACATAGATATGTTGAGCATCAGTAGTTGAAGATACTCCTAGATAATACGGACCATTATTGCTATTTTGCAACAAGCTGATTGTGTGACCATAGTTTGAAGTCACATCATTAAATAGCATGTAAACAATGGAATTATAGAAATAATTTTTTAATTGATCAACTGTTCTAGCATTCCCAAAGAAACCTAAACTTTCATATCCACGATTATCAGAATAGGCTAATCCAACACTTTGGGCATTATGTCCTATAATACTTGAACTGTGAGGATTTGACATACGACCAAAGCCTGTCCGACGATAGTCGCTTGCAATTGCTGCCGCAAATTCTTGAGCTGTTTTTGTAACAGTTAAAGTAGTCAAACCTAACTGGCTACGAACTTCATTTAAAAGCTCTCCTGTAAATTGAGCCAGCTCATTTTGAACAGCTGTTGTTAAGTTATTTGGGTCAATATATCTAGTTCGATCTGCTGCAATAGATTTATAGGAGTTAACACCAGTACCATTATATGACACTCCATATACTGATGATTGAACACCAGATTCAATTCTACCTTTTAACCTTGAAACTGAAGTATTGTATCCAGCTGAAAAGGTCCAACCACTATTTTCAATATCCTTAAGAGCAGGATAAACAATTGTTTTATAGGTTGATGGCAAAACAATTTTATTAGAACCAGTAACCGACGGCGCTTTAATAACCGTCTTATCTGCTTTGAGTTTATTCAACTCAGATTGTTTTTGTGATAATTCTTCTTGCTTCGATGCTAGCTTTTTAGCAAGCTCTGCTTTTGCAGTAGCTGTTGCAGATGTTACAGCTTTTTCAGCAGCAGAAACTTCACGTTCTAAACGACTAACTTCTGATTTTGCATTTGCTAAGTCAGTGGAAACTTTTTCTGGAGAATTAACCAATGACGTTAATTCATCAACTTTAGCTGCTGCCTCTGATGCTGAACGACTTGCTTCTGAAGCAACAGCACTTGCTGATGCTACTGTATTAGACTGTGAATCAGCAACCGATTGATTAGTGATATTAACAACTGATTCAGAGGTATAAGTCTCTTTAACAGAAGATAGTTCTGAGGTCAATTCTGAGATGTGCTCAGATGAACCTTCAGATTTGATAGCAATGGCTTCTGAATGCTCCGCAATGGCACTAACCAACTGTTCTTCGAGAGTTGCAACTTCAGATGTTGATAACTCGACTTCTTCAGATTGAGACGTCAGTTGACTTTCTTTTGTTGAAAAAACTTCACTTGCACTATCCGCATCAGCTTGTGCATTAACAACTAGGGCATTCGCTTCTGCAATCGTTGTTGGTACAACTTCAACCGTTGATGACGCCGTAGCTGACGGTTCAGTCGGTATAGGAGCAACAGTCACTTCGTCAGCTTGTACTGTCCCTTGGTTTGCCAAACCAAAACCAAGTAAAGCAATGGTTGAAGTCGCTGCAAGCTTACCTGAATTCTTCCTTACTAATTTTAATTTTTTTAACATAAATTCCCACTCATTAATTTCATTTTCTTTTCTAATGAGTACTCTCTTTCAGTAGCAAGAGAGTATTCAATCAGCTTATAAATAATAACACATGAATATTGCAATTCTGTAACATTCATGTGTTATTTATATAATCAATGTTTTCTAATCAAAAATATTTCCTGTCTCTACGCTGACTTGACTGTTTTTAACATCCAACTCAGAAACTTTTAATAATGATTTATAAGAAACATCCATTTTTTCTGTCTTAGCATTCTCTGCAAAAACAGCAACACCTACCAACTCACTGTCAAATTCATCTAACAGCCCCATCATACCTGTTACGGTACCACCACCTTTTAAAAAGTCATCTACGATAAGAACGCGACTGCCAGGTTTTAAACTGCGTTTTGATAAGAACATCTTTTCAATACGATCTGATGAGCCACTGACATAGTTGACTGAAACGGTCGAACCTTCGGTAATTTTTAAATCACGACGAACAATAACAAAAGGTACATTAAGCACATTAGCAACCGCATTGGCTAAAGGAACTCCTTTTGTTGCGACAGTCATGACAGCATCAATTTTTTCGCCTTTGAAAGCATTAGCTATAATCCGACCGACATTTTGTAAAATAGCTGGCGTACTCAAGAGATCCGTCAAATAAAGATAGCCACCAGGTAAGATACGATCACTTTCAGACAGTTTATCACACAAATCCTCTACAATTGCTAGAGCTTCTTCTTTTGCTATGCTCGGAGTAAAAATGACTCCCCCACTTGCACCTGTAACCGTTTCAATTTCACCAATGTGTCTTTCTTCAAAAGCTTTTTTAATAATCGCAATATCTTCTGAAATAGAAGATTTAGCTGCTTCATATTGGCTTGCAAAAGTGTTTAGATTTGTTAATTGATAAGGATTGTTAATAAGATAATTAGAAATGACAACCATTCGCTCACTACGTCTTAACTTCATGATGTTTACTCCTTTGAATTTTGTGACGAAACAGTAGACCCATATTACTAAGGATTACACGACAAATAAATCATTCCTAATTAATTAATTTCATATCCCTGTTTTATCACTTATACTTTAGCCATTATAGCATAAAGTAAAGAAAAAGCGAACATTATGATAAAACAATGCCCACTTTTCTATATTTTTCTTTATCATTTACAGTTTTGGTTTGTAAAATGAACGATTATCTAAGGCAAATAGGCGTGCCGTCATCTCACCTTCACCAATGCGACTAAGAGCTGTAGTCATCATCATCATTTCAGCATCAATATTGTCAATCATATGGATAATTTCAGCTTCCATGATTTTAGGACGAACAGGACTACCATATTCTAAAAGACCATGATGACTAAGAACAATATGACGGAGTACTGTTACTTCCTCTCTAGTATCATCAATGTTTAATTCTGTAATGACTTTTGTGATTTCTTCATCAATAAGAGCGATATGTCCAATCAAATTACCACGAACCGTGTACTCTGTATTGTCTGGTCCCGATAATTCGATAACCTTAGCTAAGTCATGAAGCATAATCCCTGCGAACAAAAGACTCTTATTGAGCTCAGGGTAAATATCACCGATAGCATCTGCCAAACGAACCATCGTAGCAGTATGGTAAGCTAACCCAGACTCAAAAGCATGGTGATTGGTTTTAGCAGCAGGATAAGTAAAGAACTCCTGGTGGTATTTCCGATAGAGGGCCCGCACAATGCGCTGCCAAGTAGCGTTTTCAATTTTAAAGACCATCTGTTCTAAGTATTCTTTAACATCAGCGACATTGACAGGTGGTTTTTCTTTGAAATCTGCTGGATCATTCGGTTCACCATCTCCTGGTAAGCGAAGTTTGATTTGATTCACTTGGGGCGTGTTATTATAAACTTCTCGGCGTCCTTCCATATGAACTACTTTCCCCGCTGTAAAAGTCTCAACATTGTGTGATTGAGCATCCCAAAGATTGCCAGAAATTTCTCCTGAATCATCTTGGAAAGTCATCGCAAGAAAATCTTTACCTGCTCTCGTTTTACGTAATTCTGCTTTTTTGATGAGATAAAATCCTTCAAAAAGCTCATCTTTTTTCATTTGATTAATTTTCATAGGAATCCTCGTCTTCTAAGGGGGAAATGCCCAAAAGATTAGTTGTCGCACTATCTTGGTAGGTCTCAATGGTTTCTAGAGCACGTCTAATGGAATTAGTGCGTGTGGTTAACAGACTATCGACCGTCTTACTTGCAGTTGATAATTGCTTCTGCGCTCTGACCAGCATATTACCAAATTTATCAAACTCCAGTTTGACATTACCCAAAACCTTGCTGATATCATCCGCATTTTTTTGGATATTAAGTGTTCTAAAGCCAACTGATAAAGAGTTTAAAAGTGCTGACATAGTAGATGGACCAGCAACGACAATATTTTCATCTCTCCTTAGACTATCAAAGAAGGCTGATTGGCGAACCACTTCAGCATAAAGACCTTCAGTCGGCAGAAAGAGCACACCGAAATTTGTGGTTTCAGGCGGCTTAATATATTTTTGATTGATGTCTTTTGCAAAACGTTTGATACTAGTCAGAAGAGCCTTACGGTATCGTTCAACCTCTTCCCTATCACCACTCTCGTAGGCATCTTCCAGTCTATAATAATCCTCTAAAGGAAATTTAGAGTCGATTGGGAGATAAACGTAGTCACCCTGACTAGCCCCAGGCATCTTGATGGCGTATTCAACGCGTTCAGATGAACCAGGAACCGTTGCATATTCTCGTTCGTATTGACTCTCTGTCAAAATATCTTCGATGATCTGACCCAATTGAAGCTCTCCAAGAATACCACGTGTTTTGGTATTAGAAAGAACTTTATTAAGTGTCCCAACATCTTGTGCGACTGTTTTCATCTCACCAAGACCCTGATTAACAGACTCAAGTTGCTTAGACACACTATCAAACGACGCCTGTAAACGAGTTTGCAAGGTTTTTTCCAACTTTTCTTCAACCGTCAAACGCATCTGCTCCAAACGTTTTTCGTTAGACTCTTGCATCGTTTTAACAGCATCTGTCAGTTGTTGATTAATTATTTCCAAGCGTTGATCAGAGCGGTCTCGACTATCTGACAAATTTTGATGTAAAACATCTCGGATATCAGTCAACTGTTGGTAAATATCTGTCTGTAGGCGATTTACATCTTGACTAATTGCCAAGCGTTGATCATTGGTTGAACTGGTTAACTGATAAGATACTTGTTCAGAGAGATTGTCAGCATGTTCCTCTAATTGGTCTTTGAGACTAGCTTCTATATTGATCAGCTTGCGGTATAAAAAGAAAGTTAGCCCGAGGCTAGCAATCAAAAACAATATCATAAGCGTCTGCATCGTGGCTCCTTTCTTCAATCCTTGCTCTCTATAACGATGACATATCCCGATGGAACCGTTAGGCTAATAGGTTTTCCAACAGCTTCATTGCTAGAGTATATTTTTTTCTTAAAATAATTCGCCGCAGTGAGTTCATACTTAGCACCCAAGATAGTGAGCTCCGTTTCTTCATCTGTCATAAAAGCCAAATAGTCCATCTCTGGATGAGCTCTAAAAGTATGCTCCCCAGCTGGAAAATAAGAAATAACATTAGTCTCATTAGCCAAATGAATCTGACTCATAAACGGTTGAAGCTCAGGGTCACTCGGAAGAAAAACATTGGATAGAAAATGGTCAATACGGCCACCAAAGGCTCCAAATATCGTTGCCTGCGCTAGCGGATAAGCTTTAAATAGCAGTTTCAAGGCTAACTCCGTATCCGTATCATCTTTTTCTGTGGGCGACTGGTGAATAATCGCACCAGACGATTTAAGTTTTGCTAGTTCGTCTGAAGAAATAGAATCAAAGTCACCTACAGCCCAATCCAGTGCGAAGCCATTTTCCAAAAGTCTCAAAGCACCACGATCAATCCCAATGTAGACATCAAAATCACCCTTCGGTGGACTGTAATCGCCACCGGCTAGAAGTGCTACTTTAGTCATTTAAGGCCACGCGCAAGGTTTCCACTTGAGACACCAAATCTTGTGCTTTGAAGAGGTAAGAACCTGCAACAAAAACATTAGCACCAGCATCCGCACAAGCTTTAATGGTCTTATTGTCAACCCCACCATCTACTTCGATATCAAAGTGCAATCCTTTTTCTTGACGCAGTTGGGCAACCTTAGTCACTTTTTCCAAACATTCTGGAATGAAGGCTTGTCCACCAAAACCTGGATTAACGGTCATAATCAAGACTTGATCGACCAAATCCAAAACAGGAATAAGATTCTCAACAGGCGTCCCTGGATTGATAACGACGCCAGCTTTCATGCCAGCAGCCTTGATTTTTTGAAGCGCACCATGAATATGTAGTGTGCTCTCCGTATGAATGGTCATGATATCCGCACCAGCCTGAGCATAGGCATCAACGAATCGTTCAGGATTAACCACCATGAGATGAACATCAAAAACTAATTTACTGTGTTTACGCATACTAGCCACAACATCAGCACCAAAACTGATGTTTGGCACAAACTGACCATCCATAATGTCAATATGAACGTACTCAGCGCTTGTTTCTTCGATGCGCTTTAGTTCAGAAGCAAAATTGGCATAATCAGCAGCTAAAATAGATGGAGCGATTTTTTGGTTTGACATGGTAGCCTACTTTCTTTTGATGACTTTTGCGTATGTTTCGCGGCGATTTTCGATTTCACTGAGGAATTGCAGGTAATTATCATAACGAGATTGCCAGATTTCACCGTTTTCAAGCGCTTCTTTAACACCACATGACGGTTCATGAGTGTGACTACAGGACCGGAATTTACAAAAATGACTAGCTTTGCGGATTTCTGGGAAGGATTCACTCAGATCTTCAACAGTTTTTACTTCATAATCTAGCGATGAAAATCCTGGCGTATCTGCGATTTTTCCACCATGGACATTGTAAAAACTGACTGCACGCGTCGTATGACGACCACGTCCCAGACTATCTGATATCTCACCCGTTTCAAGAGCCAACTCTGGAGCAATCCTATTGAGTAAGGTTGATTTTCCAACACCAGTCTGACCCATAAAGACGGTGACTTTATCGTTTAGCATAGGGAGAAGCGCCTCTTGTGTGGTCACAAAGTCATAACCAATATCTCGATATTTAGCGGCTACTGCTTCAATCTCAGATTGAGTGTCCAGTAAATCCATCTTGGAAATATAGACAACTGGTTGGATAGACTTATGCTCTAGCAAAACTAAAAAACGATCCAAAAGATTGGCATTAAAATCTGGCTCTTTAGCCGACATAATGACCACCGCTTGATCGATATTGACAATAGGAGGACGAACAAGACTGTTATGACGGTCATAAATCTTTAAAATATAACCTTCAGAATGATCCTCTGCGGAGAAATCCACAAAATCTCCTACATAGGGGGTCTGACCTTTTTTTCTAAAATTGCCTCTAGCTCTGGTTTGATAGACTTGGCCGTCACATTCTACATAGTAAAATCCTGCCAAGGCTTTGATAATTCTTCCTTGCAAATGAACTCCTTAGTAATTCAAGATATGCCTATTATACCAGAATTATCCTCAATCTTCAGCCACTAATCTCCTTTTCAAATCTCTAGGATAACAGACTTAGTATTTGATGCCCCAAAAGAGTCACAATTTGAAAACTTAAGCCACAATAGAGACAAACTAGGCATACTTTTTTGAATTTACTAATCTTGTCATAAGGAATATGACAGATAATAATAAAGGCGCCAAAAATAGTTAAAAAGCGTAGCATTTGACAAAGATAGTCTACTGCTAGCCAATGGGCAAGTGGAAGCAAGAGCAAAGCCCACAGATAGATAAATTTAAAGCGGCGTACCCACCCACCTTTTCGACTGGTTTCCGTCATCAAAGCAAAGCAAGAAATTGTAGCCGAGACTGATATCAAACATGATAATATGTGCATAATCATTCCTTATTTTTTCTTCTTACTGATTTATTCGAAAAAAATATGGAAAAGTGTCAAAAAAGATCATTTTTTTGATAATGGACCTTATCATTACACTCAGAAACTAACGAAGAGTTTTCTGAAAATAAAACGATATAAACATTAAAAAACACCTAAAGCGAAGTGCTTCAGGTGTTTGGGAGATTTTGGACCTTGCTGTAAAACTGAGATAAAGAATCTAAAAGATAATCGTTACCATTTCATTTTACTCAAGGAGACTTTTTATGTCTATTTTTAAACTTAGTTTGTTGGTACTTTCAATGCTGATTTAGCTGGAATGTAGCCTTTGCTACCAAGGTATTCTTCAGCTAAATCACCCAGCGTACCATCTGCTTGAAGTTCTTTGATGCGCTTATTCACAAATTTTTGAAGATCATCTTCACCATCAGCGAAAATAAAGTAGATGTAAGGTTTTTCTTTAGCATCAATCTCAATAGTCTTAAGATTATCTAACCCTTGTGATTCAATGATACTGTTAACTGTTGGTGCATCAAATAATTTGAAATCTGTCTTACCTTCATTAAGACCACGAAGTGTCTGTGTAATGTCTTCACTTGAGAACTTCAACTCAACGGGATTATCAGAATGCTTTTTATTAAACTCTTCCAATTGTGTTACCGTTGATGTTCCTTGAACAACTTGTGTGGTGTGACCAGCAATATCATCATAAGTCTTGATGTCACTGTCTTTTGGCACTGCCAATACTGCTGGTGTTGTCCCTGTTGGGTAAGAATAAAGGTATTTTGAAGCACGCTCTTCTGAGAATGACAAGTTATTACCACTCATTTGGTATTTTCCTGCATCAAGTCCTGTGAAGATTGAAGACCAAGCAATTTTTTTGAAACTAACTTTATATTCATCTGAATCTTTGAAGACTTCACGCGCTAATTCAACGTCAAACCCTGTTAATTCTCCATCTTTTTCATAAGAGAATGGAGCTGTTGTACCGACTGTCGCAAAGACTACTTCTTCTTTTCCAGATTTTTCTTTTGAAGCATCTGATGAA
Organism: Streptococcus pluranimalium; assembly: GCF_002953735.1. Lineage (NCBI taxonomy): Bacteria > Bacillati > Bacillota > Bacilli > Lactobacillales > Streptococcaceae > Streptococcus > Streptococcus pluranimalium. The sequence goes on from NZ_CP025536.1 coordinate 1,830,314, forward strand.
CATGCTGCTAAAACAAGACCTGATACCAAAGCAAGGCCAGTTACAGCTAAAACTTTTTTCAATTTCATGTTAAAACTCCTTAAACTAATACTTTTTGATAAACTCAAAAATATTTAGATTTATTATATCACTAATTGATCTTTTCACTGAACGATTAGCTATACCAATTCATTATCGTGCGATAGGCAAAAGCTATCACAGAAAGCAAAACCCTAGCTCAATAACTAGGGAATCATCTATTTTAGAGAGTCACTGTGTAAGTTCTTAACATAGACAGCCTTATCAATCCACTCGCCGTCTTCAAACATAAACTGCTCTCGAATAACTTCGAGACGAAAGCCCAGTTTTTCAAGAAGTTGCCGTGACGGGTCATTTCCCAAGGAAACATGAGCTTCAACTCGGTGAAAATCTAAGCAAGGATACAAATGCCCAATCAAAGCAGACAATGCTTCACTAGCATAACCTTGACGCCATTCTTGATTATGAATAAAGTAGCCCAATTCACACCAGTTCATGTTAGCACGCGCCAGTGTCACGATGTCAATCATCCCAAGATGTCTACCCGATTGAGTGAATATCGCTACAATATATTGCTCATCATTATCGGCTAGTTGACGATGTCTGAGCACTAACTCTTCAAACCAAGTTTTAGTGCAAGGTATCATATCTATGTAGCCATCGTCATAGGCTGATTGTGACGGTTTACGATCACTATAAGCTTGGTACCACACCTCGTAATCATCAAATGTGAGCGGTCGAATCACCAAACGGTCCGTCTGTATATTCAGTGTCGAAAAATTCATCTAAACACCATCTTTCTATTTTGAATGGAGATTGTCCTTCATCAGCATACGGTTAATAAGATTCTTCATAGCTATCACAACCTTTCTGCTCATTTGTAAATAATTTTAACAGATTGTTCCACAACAAACAATCAAGCTATCCAACCCTTGTCTTTTACCTTGTAAAAATGAGATAATAACATCAGACAATGAGAATAGAGAAAGGATTAGGACATGACCATTACCAAATACGCTAAATCTATTACTTATGGTGGTTTAGATGGTATCATCACCACTTTTGCTGTTGTCGCTGGAGCTATCGGTGGAAAGCTTGGTGTGACAGCCATCATTATCCTTGGTTTTTCAAACCTCTTGGCAGATGGATTTTCTATGGCGGCAGGCGACTATCTCAGTTCAACGACAGAGGATGGCACTAATTCAAAACAAGCTCTAAAAAATGCCCTGATGACCTTACTTTCCTTTAATCTTTTTGGCCTCGTTCCACTACTTGCTTATCTATTCTTGATTAAAATCGCTACTTTTACAGACCAAATCACTCTGATTTTGGCTAGTGTCCTTGTTTCCCTAGCCCTTATCGCTCTCGGCTGGGTTAAGGCAACTATCACTGGTCAATCCAAGAAAGTTGAAATCCTACGAACCTTACTTGTTGGCATTATTGCAGCTGGTGTCGCCTATGGAATCGGGCAACTCTTAGGTGGACTTGTCTAGTCCCTTTATACTATCAAAAAGACCTCTGTATCAAGCAAAGGTCTCTTTTTCTTATGGTAATCCTACCTCTTTAAGGGCGTCCGCTAAACGGCCAAAGTCTGCGATGGAGAGGGCTTCTCCACGAAGATTTGGTTTTAGCTCCGCCTTTTCTAAAGCCATTTCCAACTTCACTTTGACATCTTCTGTTTTGCCAAAACGGTTGGTCAGATTGTTCCAGAGGGTCTTACGTCTATGGACAAAACTAGCTTTTGAAACGTCAAACAAGAAATCCTCGTCCTGCACTTGGACCAAAGGATTTTCCCGACGAACCATCTTAAGAATAGCCGAATCAACGTTAGGTGCTGGCACAAAGACCGTGCGAGGCACGATGAAAGCCACCTTGGCAGTCATGTAATACTGGACAGCGATAGAGAGACTACCGTAAGCTTTGGTATTTGGCTCAGCAGAAATGCGATCAGCAACCTCTTTTTGCATCATAACCACAAACTCCGTGAAAGGAATCTTGCTCTCAATCAGGTGCATGAGGATAGGGGTCGTGATGTAGTAAGGGAGGTTAGCCACCACCTTGATGGGTAGGTCGGGATTCTTAAACTTCTGAATCTCCGTCTGCAAATCAGCTTTGAGGACATCCTGATTGATGACTTGGACGTTGTCAAAATCGCGAAGCGTATCAGCCAAAATCGGCACCAGACGGTCGTCGATTTCAAAGGCCATGACCTCAGCAGCATTCTCAGCCAAAAACTCCGTCAAGGCACCGATACCAGGACCGATTTCGATGACATTAACGTTCTTGTCAATCTCCGCCGTGTCAACAATCTTCTGCAAAATATTAGTGTCGGTCAAAAAGTTCTGACCGAATGATTTCTTAAAGGTAAAACCGTGACGCTCAAGGACAGCCTTTGTCACGGAGTAGTCTGCAATTCTCATGTGTTTTCTTTCTATTTGTCTAAATACAACCCCTTATCAAGGCTCTTATCCATCATATCTAAGACCCAAGCCCATAGAGTAGGACTTTCTTTTTCAATAAATGATTTCTTAGATAAGACTTGTGTTTTGGTTAATTGATCAGAATTGTCATTTTTCTTAGTAATCAAGAGGTGATTCATCAAAGGAGCGATAGCATCAATACATCGTGCATAGCGAGCTTCTGGGGAATCCCCTTGTTCAAACTCTGTCCATAAAGTTAAATAGTGATCTCCTTGTTCTTTTGGCAACAAGAAAAAGGTTAATGTAACAGACCGTAATTCTCTTTCATAAGAAGTCGATTTTCCAACCTCATCAAAAGCTGAGGTATCTCCCGCACCAATTTCTCCGATATCATGAACAAGAAGCATGGTCATCACTTTAGTCATATCCAAAGATTCAGCAAAATACTCCTGCAAGGTCATTGCCATTAGAGCGAGTTGCCAAGAATGCTCAGCTGAATTTTCAAATCGGCCATCCAGCGTTTGGTTTTGTCGACATACGGTTTTTAACTTTTTCAATTCATTGAAAAACTCCCATTGTCTTTCAAGATTGTTTTTACGATTCTCCATATTCCCCCATCACTTGCTTAACCTCTTCCAAGGTCACTCCAAAGAGTTCTAATCGTTTGAGGAGTTGTTTTCCATTGCTATAACCAATGCGGAGCTGTTTACCTAGATATTCACGACGCTGGCGGCTATCAGCTCCCATAAGGAGGCAGAGGCGTATCAAATCTGACTTGGTAATATCAAAATTATCTTCGTCATCAAAGTGCTGGGTAACTTTGGATAGAGCCTTATCTAAGTCTTCAAAGCTAGCATGCTCAACACCAAGAGAACGGCCTTTGGTTTTGGATTTAGGTGCAGCTTCGTCACGATTGAGAAAGGCGTGACGTACCGTCGGGATAGCATCCATGATGATACGGCGAATGCGTTCCCCACTATGATCTGGGTCTGTGAAGACAATGACACCACGTAAGTCATGTAACCTTTCGATACGTTCCAAATCATCATCGGAGATAGCGGAACCTCTTGTTTCATAGGTATCAACGTCGTAGAAGCGTTGAAGGTTGGCGGTGTCGTCCTTGCCTTCGACGACCAGAACTTCTTGTATTTTGATTTTTTCCATAATTCCTTTTTTGAACTGAGGTTTAAGTGGTAGGGTCGGCAGCAGCTAGCGAGCTATCTCATGCCTAAACTCAGAGCCTTGGTCTCTGAGTTTCCCCTGACCAGTAGCGCTACTACTGGTCTTTTTACCACGGCACCTCAGTTCGAGTATGACTCGCTTCGCTCGTCTCTATTCACCTATCCTAAACAGTCGTTTAGCATTTGCTGTTGTTGCTTGTGCGACTTCTTCTACACTAATACCTCGTAATTCAGCGATTTTTTCGACCACATAGCGGGTATAGGCAGTTTTGTTTTCTTTCCCACGTTTTGGTACTGGAGCTAGGTATGGGGCATCGGTTTCGACAAGGATTTTATCCAATGGTAATTGCTGCGCTGCTTCTTGGATATCGGTTGCTTTTTTAAAGGTAACAACACCTGAAAATGAAATCATCATGCCTAAATCAACAAACTTTTGAGCCTCTTCTAGCGAACCAGAAAAAGAATGCATGATTCCTCCACGTGGACCAAGGCCGGCTTCCTTAATGACTTGGTAGGTATCCTCAAGGGCGTCCCGAGTATGAACCACAAAAGGCAAATCCAAATCTTTTGAAAGAGCTATTTGACGTTTAAAAACCTCGATTTGAACCTCTTTAGGATCCTCCATCCAGTGATAATCCAGACCAATCTCACCGAGAGCAATTACTTTGTCATGCTTGAGCACTTTTTGAAGGTAGGCTTCGACCTCATCATTATATGAACCTGCTTCAGTGGGATGCCAACCCAGTGTTAAGTAAACTTCTGGGTGCTGGTCTGCAATCTCCAAAGCTCTCTCGATGGTCTCGCGATCAAAACCAACCACATTATGCTTGGTAACGCCCACTTCACGCGCCAAGATTAATTCTTCTTCAACTGTTTCTGTAAAATTAGCCACATTTAAGTGGGTATGTGTATCAAAGATTTCCATAGAAATATTATAACATAGCTAAACGACATCAGTTTGAAATATGCTAAATCGTTTATAACTTCCTTTGCCTCTCCTCTTCTTTAATGGTAAAATAGCTTCATGACAAGAATTTTAGACAAGGATTTAATGGGTGATGAGGAGCTGGTTGAACGCACTCTCCGCCCACAATATTTTAGAGAATATATTGGACAAGACAAGGTCAAGGAACAGCTAGAGATTTTCATCAAGGCTGCTAAAATGCGTGATGAAGCCCTTGACCATGTTCTTCTTTTTGGACCTCCAGGTCTCGGTAAAACAACCATGGCTTTTGTTATCGCTAACGAACTAGGCGTCAACCTCAAGCAGACTTCTGGACCTGCTATTGAGAAAGCTGGTGATCTGGTCGCTATTCTCAACGAACTTGAACCAGGCGACGTCCTCTTCATCGATGAGATTCATCGTATGCCAATGGCTGTGGAGGAAGTCCTCTATTCTGCCATGGAGGATTTCTACATTGACATCATGATTGGAGCCGGTGAAACCAGCCGTAGTGTCCACTTGGACTTGCCGCCATTCACCCTTATCGGTGCCACTACCCGCGCTGGTATGTTGTCCAATCCTTTGCGAGCTCGTTTCGGGATAAACGGACACATGGAGTATTATGAGTTAGCTGACCTCACAGAGGTTGTTGAGCGTACTGCCGACATCTTTGAAATGGAGATAACGCACGAAGCTGCCATTGAGTTGGCTAAACGAAGTCGCGGGACCCCCCGTATCGCCAACCGACTCTTAAAACGTGTCCGTGATTTCGCCCAAATCATGGGAGACGGTATCATTGACGATAAAATCACAGACAAGGCTCTTACCATGCTGGATGTTGATCATGAAGGTCTGGATTATGTGGACCAAAAAATCCTCAAAACCATGATTGAGATGTATAACGGTGGTCCAGTTGGTTTAGGAACCCTATCCGTCAACATTGCAGAAGAACGCGAAACTGTTGAGGACATGTACGAGCCTTACCTCATTCAAAAAGGCTTCCTCATGCGTACCAGGACAGGACGTGTAGCAACCGCAAAAGCTTATGAACATTTAGGATACGAGCGTTTTGAAGAAAATTAGAAGAGCCTCATTCCAAGCTCGATTTTAGGATATTAAGATGTAAAACGAGCAAGATGCAGATCATTCTTTCTGTCTTTTGTTCGTTTTATTGACGGGTCAGAGCATCTAGCATATCATTGGGAACAACTGGTCGATTTACTCATTCCTAGACTGATTCATTTTCCGAAACACTAATTAAGGAGATTACATGCAAGATTTAACCAAAGGGAGTCCTATCAAGGTCATCCTTCTTTTTACCATTCCTCTACTAATTGGGAGCTTTTTCCAATTAGCTTATAATTTCGCTGACAGTATGATTGTGGGACAAACACTTGGAAAAGAAGCATTTGCTAGCGTAGGAGCCACTGGTAGCCTTACCTTTCTTATCCTTGGTTTTGCTCAAGGATTAACCGCAGGCTTAACCATCGTGACAGCACAAAAATTTGGCGCTAAAGACGATGACGGCATCCGACAAAGTTTCGTTCACGGTATCTTTTATTCACTGGTGACAAGTATCGTGTTGACGGCGCTAGCTCTGATCTTTCTTCGACCTAGCCTTGAACTGATGCAAACTCCTGACAATCTCATTGATCATGCCCAACGTTTCTTGACTGCTATTTATGGGGGTATGATTTTCACCATTTTCTTCAACTACCTCTCAAACGTTTTGAGGAGTCTGGGAAATTCAAAAACACCTTTGATTGCCTTAATTATCGCCAGTATTATCAACGTCATTTTAGACTTCGTCTTTATCCTCAACTTCCATATGGGCGTCTTTGGTGCTGGATTGGCTACTATTATTGCGCAAGCTTTTTCTGTAGTATATCTTGCTATTTATATTTACCGAAAAGTTCCCTATTTTCATATGCATTTGTCGGATTGGCGCTTAAATCACGAGAACCTCAAAAAACACGCGCAATTAGGATTCCCTATGGGATTTCAATCTAGTATCATTGCTATTGGTGCTATTATCCTCCAAATCAGTTTGAATCAACTGGGAACGGATGCCATTGCAGCCCAAGCTATCGCTAGTAAAACCGATCAGTTAGCCATGTTACCAATGATTAACTTAGGGCTAGCCATGTCAACATTTACTGCCCAAAACTATGGAGCTAAAGAATACAAGCGTATTTTACAAGGACTTTACCGCACCATTTTTATTGCGATTTTATGGGCTATCTTCTTTGCAACGATTCTTATTTTCTTTAACCGTTTCTTCAGTGGGCTCTTCCTTTCAGATGGTAGTCAAGCCGTTTACAATCTTGCTTTATCTTACTATGTGATTAACGGTGTTCTATATTGGATTCTTTCCATTCTCTTTGTGACGCGAAGCTTCATTCAGGGACTAGGAAAAGGTTTAGTACCAACTCTAGCAGGGATTATGGAACTCGTCATGCGTGCAGGTATTGCGACTGTCGGCTCTATCTACTTTGGTTTTAGCGGTATCGCTGCCTCCAATCCTGCAGCATGGATTGGAGCCCTTCTTGTTCTGCTACCAAGTACCTTTATCATGCGCAAACGCCTGAAAGCACAAGCCAATGCCCCTAAGGCGATATAAGAAAGCATACAAAAAACCAGAAGTCTCGAGCACTTCTGGTTTTCTTTTATTATCACTTGTTAGCGATTAAGCTGACAAGACTTTACGCCCTTTACGACGACGGCTTGCGAGCACGCGACGTCCATTTTTTGTAGACATACGGTGACGGAATCCGTGTTTACGTTGACGACGAATTTTACTTGGTTGATAAGTACGTTTCACAATGAATACCTCCTCATAGATTTTCGTATTCGTTTAGCCGGCTATTTGTGATATCAGTTACTAAACATACCATACTAGTTTACAGAAATTAGCAATCCTTGTCAAGATTTATTTTCTTTATTCCTGAGTTTTTGGTTGATTTTAGAGACACTGTCTTTATTTTGCCAAGCAAAATATAAAACAATCAACCCATAGATAACCAGAAACTGGATAGTCCCACCTATCACATAACCAAACTCCAAAGGTAACCAAGAATTATAAAGCAACATCCCCATCACTAGTACGTAGACCGCCAATAAGTTTAAAGTATTTTTTGTGGCATCAGACCACTTAGGGTGTTCATGAATCAGTCCTGAAATCCCCATAAGGCCGCTAGCTAACCAATCAACAATTACGTTTTCCCAAGTTGGTTCAAAGCCATAAGCTAAAAGCGATACGATATATAAAAACGATCCGATACCTACACCCATCATAAAATAACGCACTATTTTTTTCATTTTCTTCTCCTCTAAATGCCTAATCGTTTTTCCAAAGCTTTTAAATAACGTCTGCTAACAGTGACTTTCAAACCACCTTTTAAAAAGGCGGTCATGTTACCAGAAAATGACGCTTCCATCCGTTCTAAATGGCTGATGTTAATCAGACTTTGCTTGGAAACTTGAATCATGTCTCTATCCCCTAGCTTTTCCTTCAACTGGTAGAGCCTTTGACGAGTCCTGACTTTTCTCGTTTTCTCGTAGATAAGCAGATAATCTCCGTCGACTTCTACAGCTGAGATATCAGCAATTTTTAAAATCAGAATATCATCACTTGTTTTTATGGTGATTAAATCCTTCCTATTAGCTTGGTAGGCTTCGATGTAGCTCACAAACTCTGCGACTTCTTGGTCATAGCTCCCATTTTGAATGATGACTGACAATTCGTCAACAGCTTGTTGCTGAAATTCCCATTTCACCATCACCACCTCATTTCTTATCTTTCTTTATGGTTTTATGATATCAAATCCTTCTTAGTTTGTGACAGGTTCTTGGATAAGTGGTTAAAAAGAACCTCTAAGTGGTCAGAAACAATAAAAAAGAAGCTAAATAAGCTAGCTTCTATGATTAATCTTCTGATAAAGTCACTACCACGTAGCGATTAGGATCATCACCCTCTGAATAAGACGATACGCCTTCGATTTGCGAAATGGTTTTATGAACCGTTTTGCGTTCACTGTTACTCATTGGATCCATATCAAATGACTCTCCTGATTTCAAAACACGGTCAGCAATTTTATGCGTAAAGTCAATTAAGGTTTCCGTGCGGTGTTCAACATAGTCATGAACATTAATGGATACGGAATAATGGCGTGAATAACGGTCATGCAAATAATTCTGCGCTAACAATTGAAGTGATTTCAACACTTTGCCGTGGTAACCAATCACACGACCAGGTTCTGTTGTCTCAATTTGTAACTTGATTCGACGTCGACTAGTCTGCGTGTCAATACTTGCTTCCACGTCCATCTCATCAATGACATTCTGAACATAGGCTGTCACCTGTCTTGCAGCTTCTTCTAATTCCGCAACCAACTCTGGTGATGACACATTATCATCAGCTGAAAATTCTTTGGCAACGAATTGATCGAAAGTCTCTTCATCAGAAACCTGTGCCGCTGTATCAGAAATTTCTTTATCAACACTTGGTTGTTCTTCAATAATCAGCAGCCCTTCAGATTCTTCTGTTACACGAACTTCTGCTTCGGAAGATACTTCTGACGGCTGGATTTCAACACTATCTGCGGACTCGCTTGGAGTGACTATCGCTTCTTCAATCACTGTTTTTGTATCGGTCACCTCTGGATCCAGAACAGTTGACTGAGAAGGCTCTGAAACTTCTTGGGAATCAGTCGATTCTGCCACTAATGCTTTGTCATCTAATTCAGCGGTCGATTTTGGACGTTCCTTGAAAATACTAGTGACACTGCTGGCTTTTTTATCAGATGCTTGAGCGTCTTCTATGCTAGAAACTTCGACTTGAGCAGGTTTTTTACCAAAACCTAAAAAGCCTTTTTTCTCCTTGGAAATGACCTTGATACGTGCTTTTAAACGAGGGATTCCGAGCTGATTCAAACCAGTCTCTATCGCTTCTTCTACGTTTTTACCTGTAAATATAGCCATTTTCTTTCTCCTTTATTACTTTCTACGCGCTTTTTTCTTAGCTCGTCTAATTTTCGCCAAACGTTCTCTCTCTTCTTCTTCCAAACGTTTACGTTCTGCAATGATTTTGAAAGGATTATTTAAGAGAAGAATTTGACCAACTTGAAAAGCATTTGACACTGTCCAATAAAGGGCAATACCACTAGCCAAGTTAGCCCCCATCACTAAAATCAAAATCGGCATGAGGTAGGTCATCATAGTCAAGGTGATATTTGACTCTTTAGCAGCCTTATTAGTCAACCAGGTTGATAAGAAAGTAAAGAAGGCAGCGAGAATTGGCAAGATAAAGTAAGGATCTCTCTCAGCTAGGTTGACCCAGAGGAAATGACCTTCTTTTAGGAAAGCAACGCGGCTCAATGCTTGATACAAAGCCATCAAAATAGGTAATTGAACCACTAATGGCAATAAGGAAGCATATGGATTAACATCATACTTTTTATAGAGCGCCTGGCTTTCTTCTGCCAATTTCACACGGTTTTCAGCTCCAGGATACTGACGTTGTAACTCACGTAATTCTGGCTGTAACTCTTGCATTTTTTGACTTGATTTGAGTTGCATGTGATACAGCGGCATCAAAATCAAGCGAATCAAGAGGGTAAAGAGTACAATACCTAGACCGATTGAGCCACCAAAACCAAGGAAACGAATGATTTCTGCAAAAAGATAGATCAACTGGCTCCAAAAACCATTTGACGATTTGGTAACTTCACTGGTGCCACAAGCTGTTAACAAGATAAGAGCTAGTCCACCCATTCCTAAGAGTTTAAATTTCTTTTTCACTACTTTGTCCTTCTTCAAATAATTCTGCAATTTTTAGTACATGTATGAGATTAGATTTCATATCTTGGTAGCTTAACTCTTCCACACCTTTACGAGCGATGATAACAAAGTCTTGATGACGCAGACCTGAGTCTAACTCCATCACAATATGTCTCAATCGCCTCTTGATAAGGTTACGTGTCACAGCATTACCAAGCTTTTTACTCACCGATAAGCCCAGGCGATAATGTGGCTGCTCTTTTTCCAAACGATAGACAACAAACTTCCGATTGGCACAGCTTTTCCCCTTGCTAAAGATGGCTTGAAAATCCTTCTCACTTTTAACACGATATGATTTTTTCAAAGTGATCTCCAAATATCTGTATTCTCCCTATTATATCAAAAAAACATCAAAAAAGCCAAAAGCCTTGCGACTATTGACTTTAGAGCGATTATGACAATAAATCTGTTTTTGCTTTTTCAATCTGCCACAGAACCTGATCAAATCCTGTTCCACCAAGGGATTGACGTCTGGCAACAGCCTGATGACTATCCAGAACCTCATAGACATCGGCCTCAATCAAATCTGATTGAACCTTATAGTCCTCCAAAGGCACATCCTGAAGGTAAATCCCTTTTTTGGTGCATTCCAAGACCATATGTCCGACAATGGCATGTGCTTCACGGAATGGCAAGCCTTTAGCCGCTAAATAGTCCGCAAGCTCAGTTGCATTTGAGAAATCTTTGGTCGTTGACGTTTCCATAAGGTCTTTATTAACCGTCATGGTTTCCAACATACCAGCCATGATTTTTAGGGAAACGGTGACAGTATCAACTGTATCGAACATACCTTCCTTGTCCTCTTGTAAATCCTTATTATAAGCCAAGGGAAGAGATTTCATAACCGTCAGTAAACCTAGTAAATCACCGTATACACGACCTGTTTTGCCTCTGATCAATTCTGCCATATCAGGATTTTTCTTTTGAGGCATGATAGATGACCCTGTTGAAAAAGTATCTGACAAGGTCACAAATTGGTACTCATGTGAACACCAATTGATGATTTCCTCACAAAAACGGCTAAGATGCATCATGAGGATAGAGCTATTACTTAAAAATTCCAAAATAAAATCACGATCAGACACAGCGTCTAAAGAATTCGCATAAGGCGCTGAAAAACCAAGCAAGTCACTAGTCAGGTAACGATCAATTGGAAAGGTCGTACCAGCTAAGGCAGCTGCTCCAAGAGGTGAGACATCCGTATGCTGGAGATTGAAGGTGAACCGTTCACTATCTCTCGTAAACATCTGATAATAGGCCATCAAGTGATGCCCAAAAGAAATTGGCTGAGCATGTTGTAAGTGTGTATAACCCGGCATAATGGTTTCTACATGCTCTTCAGCCAAGGCAACTAAAACCTGACGTAAGTCTTTCAAGAGCGACACGATGGTGTGTAATTGCTCTTTCAAATAGAGATGCATATCTGTCGCAACCTGATCATTTCTAGAGCGTGCGGTATGGAGTTTACCAGCAACCGGACCAATTTTTTGCGTCAACAGACTCTCCATGTTCATGTGGATATCTTCGTTAGAAATATCAAAGTTGAGAGTACCTGCTTCAAGTTCAGATAGCAACTCCATCAACCCTGTTTTTATGGTAAAAGACTCTTCGTGGCTAATAATTCCTGTTTCACCCAGCATGGTCACATGGGCAATTGAGCCTTCTAAGTCCTGTTTTGCCATTTTTTGGTCAAATCCGATAGAAGCGCCAAAGGCTTCTACCCATTCCGCTACTTGAGCCTCAAAACGGCCACCCCATAATTTTTGATTTCCAACCATAATAACTCCTTAATCTTTATTGACCTGAGCATTAACTTGGGTTGGTAAGCCCCAAAGTTTGATAAAGCCTACTGCTGCTTCTTGGTCAAAACTATCTGCACTTGTGTAAGTTGCCAAATCTTCGTCGTAAAGTGAATTATCTGATTTTCTAGCCACAACTTGGGCATGACCTTTGTATAATTTCACTTTTGCTGTTCCGTTAACTACTTTTTGCGTTTCAGCAATGTAAGCTTGTAAAGCTTTTGTCGCTGGGCTAAACCAAAGAGCATTATAGACAAGATTAGCAAATTCATTTTCTAAAATAGGTTTAAAATGTGAGACTTCACGTGTCAATGTCAAATCTTCAATTTCCATGTGAGCGGCAAGAAGGGTAATAGCTCCTGGGCACTCATAAATTTCTCTTGATTTGATACCAACCAAACGGTTTTCAACGTGGTCAATACGTCCAACACCATGTTTACCTGCAATAACATTGAGCTTTTGAATCAATTTTGCTAGGCTGAGTTCTTCACCATTGACTGCAACAGGTTTACCAGCTACGAAAGTGATATCCACAAATTCCGGTTGGTCTGGTGCTTCTTCAGGAGAATTGGTAATCCCAAAAGCTTCTTCTGGCGCTTGATTCCAAGGATTTTCCAAAACACCACACTCATTAGCACGCCCCCAAAGGTTTTGGTCAATAGAGTAAGGGTTATCCAAGTCTGCTGGAACTGGCACGTCATTTTCTTTGGCATAGGCAATCTCTTCTTCGCGAGACCATTGCCATTCTCTGACAGGGGCGACCACTTTCAATTCTGGATCGAGAGCTGCAATAGCCACTTCAAAACGAACTTGGTCGTTCCCTTTTCCGGTACATCCGTGCGCAATTGTTGTTGCTCCGGTTTCATGAGCTAACTCTACCAATTTTTTAGAAATCAAAGGACGACTAAGCGCTGATACCAATGGGTATTTTTGTTCATAGAAGGCATGTGCTTGAAGTGCTGGAAGCACATAGTCATTGGCAAATTCTTCTTTCACATCGATGACGTAAGATTCAACCGCACCAACTTTAAGGGCCTTATCGTGAATAAAATCCAAATCTTTTCCTTCACCAACATCCATACAAACTGCTACGACATCATAGTCTTTTTTAAGCCAGACAATGGCTACTGATGTATCAAGTCCACCCGAGTAAGCTAAAACAATTTTTTCTTTAGTCATAATTCGTCTCCATTTTTGCATATTTATGTCACGTTCTATATATTAATGCATATAAGAGCATTTGTCAAGAAAAATTGTATTTTTATTTATTTTTTTGTTAAAATTGCATAATTAAACTTCGTGTGAGATAAAAACAGTTGAATACCTCTGTCGAGAGCATAAAAAAATGGTTCAAAGAATCAACCTTCGGTCTTATCTTTGAACCATTTTTAGTTATTATTGAAATAATTATTTCACTTTAACTGAGCTAGTGATTACTTCGATTGCTTTCTTCATAGCAATGTCGTGTTGAAGCATTTCTGGTGAAAGAAGTGAACGTACTTGCTCTGCATCCATGTTGTATTCAGCTGCAAGATCAGTGATTTCTTTTTCAACTTCTTCTTCTGAAGCTTCAAAACCTTCTGCTTTAGCGATAGCTTCGATAACAAGGTTCGTTTTAACACGTTTATCAGCGTCAGCTTCGTATTGTTTGTGAAGATCTTCTTCGCTTGTGCCTGTCAATTGGAAGTACATCTCTGGTGAGATACCTTGACGTTGCATGTTGCCCATGAATTCGTTCATAGCACGGTGAACTTCGTCGTGTACCATTTCTTCTGGCAATTCAACGATTTCAGCGTTTTCAACAGCAAGCTCAATAGCAGCACCTTCAACAGCATCGTCATAAGCGATTTCTTTAGCTGCTTCAAGTTCTTTGCGGTATTTTGCTTTCAACTCATCAAGTGTTTCAACTTCTTCGTCGATGTCTTTTGCAAGTTCATCGTCAAGTTCTGGAACTTCTTTAGTTTTAACTTCATGAACTGTTGTTGCAAAGACTGCGTCTTTACCTGCAAGGTCTTCTGCTTGGTAATCTTCTGGGAAAGTAACTTTAACTTCAACTTCGTCACCAGCTTTTGAACCAACAAGTTGGTCTTCAAATCCTGGAATGAATTGACCTGAACCAAGTTCAAGTGAGAAGTTATCGCCTTTACCACCGTCAAATTCAACGCCATCTACTGAACCAACAAAGTCGATAACAACTGTGTCGCCATTTTCAGCTGCCTCTTCTTTGATAACAAGCTCAGCAAGGTTTTTACGTTCGCGTTCGATTTTTTCAGTCACTTCATCTTCTGAAACTTCTTTAGAAGCGTCAACTGAAACTTCAAGGTCTTTGTAGTCGCCAAGTTTAACTTCTGGTTTTGTCACAACTTCAGCAGTGATTTCCCAGTCTTGACCTTTTTCCATTGATTTCACATCAACTTTTGGTTGAGCCACAACATCAAGTCCAAGTTCAGCAATAGCTGCTTCGTATGCTTCTGGCAAGATAGCGTTCAAAGCATCTTCGTAAAGTGCTTCCTCACCAAAACGTTGGTTGAAGATAGCGCGAGGCATGTGTCCTTTACGGAAACCTGGTGCATTCAAATCTTTTTTAACTTTGTTAAAAGCTTGATCAAGAGCTGGTTTGATTTTATCTTGACCGATTGTGAATGTTACAACACCACGGTTAGTTGATTTGTTTTCAAATGATGTAGACATTAAGTCATTTCTCCTTAAAAATTTATAATACAGCTTAGTTTACCATATTTACCATTTTTTTTAAAGTTTTTTGTCAGTTTTCTCTTGAAAATCAAGGGATTAGAAGAAAGTAAATAGTAAGAGCTTTCTCTCAATATGAAATGATTTTTATAACTTTTTTTGATAAACTACTTCTATGACTTATATTGAAAATTATTGGAATAAACTCCATATCGAAACTATTGCAGAAAATATCATCTCGAAGACTGTCTCGTTAATTTTACTACTAGTGCTCTTTTTCCTAGCTAAAAAGATTTTTGACATGCTTTTTACCAAGGCTATCGAACGCTCTATTGCCTTCACCAAACAGAGTCCTATGAGAAAGCGTACCATGACTAAACTCCTTCATAACGTCATGAATTATGCCCTCTATTTCTTACTAATTTACTGGATTTTAAGTATTTTAGGGATTCCAGTCTCTAGCCTCCTAGCTGGTGCTGGGATTGCTGGTGTTGCTGTTGGTCTTGGGGCACAAGGATTTTTATCCGACATGGTCAATGGTTTCTTCATCCTTTTTGAAAATCAGCTAGAAGTTGATGAAGTCGTTGAGGTTGGTGACGTTTCTGGTACAGTTGCAAGCGTTGGAATTCGAACAACTCAGATTATCGGCTTTGATGGTACCTTACATTTTGTACCTAACCGCAATATCAGTACTGTTAGCAATCAATCGCGTGGTAATATGCGTGCTCAAGTTGACATACCAATTTATGCCCATACAGAACTTGAGAAGGTGATTGAAATT
Source organism: Streptococcus pluranimalium (assembly GCF_002953735.1). NCBI lineage: Bacteria > Bacillati > Bacillota > Bacilli > Lactobacillales > Streptococcaceae > Streptococcus > Streptococcus pluranimalium. Next base: position 1,845,985 of record NZ_CP025536.1, read on the forward strand.
GTCAAATCCGTCAATGACAATAAGGTTCCGCAATATCCTGAAATTGTTAACAATCCAGATATTATCGGCGCTATTACCAACACCAATAATCAACTTGTTTTCCGCGTCAATATCTTCGTGCAAAATGGGAAACAATATACTATTGGGCCAAAATTCTTCAGGTTCTATCAGAAAGCCTTACTAAAAGAGGGTATTCAGTTACCAACCGTGACACCTATCGGACACCAGTAACACTCTATAATAATCTAATAAGTAAGAACTGGACATCAAAATTAATCTCGCTGTATAGCATCACATATTAGACGGGAGAAAGACTTAGCCATTGATATCTTTTAGTATTTCTCCTAGACAACTAACTACTTTTAGACTGTCAAATGGATTTTCCGCTCGCGTGATACATTCCCAAGGGAATGCTCCTAGATTATCTTCTATCTGTATCCTCAAAAAGCCTGCTAGAACTCATCGTATAAGCCAGACTTTTCTCACTATCAACCTACTCTAACTGCGAGTGTTAGGCGGAGAATCAATGGAAAATATTTTAAAATAAAACATGTGGCAGGGACAAAAGTCCTTGCCTTTTTAGTTATCGTCAAATAAATTCACTTTTGGACAAGTAACTGAGACGTAGACAGCTCAACCGTTTAATGAACCGTTTGAGGTGGGAGCTAAGATAAGAAAAACCTACCCCCATCAGGGGCTGCAAGTTGAAATCTCAAAGCCTTATGAGGACGTTCTCATATCTGAGTCTAGAAATCAAAAAGCGGAGAGTGCTAAAGTTAATTCAAAAGACTATATTTGCTCAACTAAGCAGGGGTGAGTGCCTAAAGACCTATAAGCCTTAAAGGTAGGAAATCATGAGGCACAAAGCAACACTACTCTCTAATGTGCTGGTATCATCAGCTTTTACACCCCTAATCTTACTTCCTCAAATTCCAACCCCAATAGTCACTACCCTAACTATTTGAACTGTCCGAACCTAGGAGTGAGGGGAAAATCGAAGGCTTCGAGTTAGCAATTTTTCTCCCACTCTCGTTTTATACTGCTCAGATTTCAACAGACAGTTTAACAGTTAAGTTCTTGCTTATCCTCTTGATTGAGCAAGAGTTCTCTTTGTTTTTAATTTTTAGAAAATTATAAGTTTTAAAATAGTAAGTTGTTATAGTTGACTAATTTTATAAGATAAAATAAACTTATGATTACACAAATGAATGCGCTTTCTTTTTTGTGAACTTTTACGCTTTCTATCTTCCTTTAACTATGACTAATTTCTTTAAAAGGCCTATAAAGAATCAAAAATGTCTAGCTTTTGATAGATTGATATCATTACTAATTTCCTAAGAGAATAAAATCAGACGATGCCATAGCATGATTATCTACAACAAATCGTAACGATGAGCTATCCGTGTAGTGCTCTAAGGAAATTATATCATTAGAAAAGGAAATCATATGTCCAATACCAATGTTTCGACCAAAACTGGTCTCATTATGTTTTTCACATTAGTTCTGGCTTACATTACATTTGCAGCCAGCTGGGTCGGAGGTTCAAATCTCAGTGCTGAAATTACAAATCACTACTTTGGCGGTCCAGTATCACCTGTTATCAGCCAGGTTGTCAACTATACCATAACTATTGCTCGAGCCATTGCTAATTTCTTAGCCGCTTATTTTCTCATTAAACTGGGTATCAAAAGAGCTTCAACCTTGGCTTTTATCTTGCTGTTATTTTCTTTAGTTGCTGTTTGGATGCCTAATTATTGGTTCTATATCATAGCGCGTATGTTTATGGCTCTAGGTGGCTCTATGATTATGGTTTATATGAATCCTCTGGTTGTTCGCTTTATCCAACCCAAGTACAAGCTCATGGTTTCATCACTTATTACAGCAACCTATAATATCGGAGCTTTCTTTGTTGCGGTTGCTTTTCTCTTTTTCGCAGATGCTATGAAGGCAGATTGGCGCATTACTTTAACCATCATCGGTTTGGTTTCTGCTAGTATGTTTCTGATTTGGATGTTTAAAGCCAAAGATTTTGATACAAGAGGCAATGCTGCTAATCATGCCGAACACTACAGTTATAGCATAGCTATCAAAGATCCTTTTATTTGGCGATTTTCTGTCGGCTTTGGCTGCTTCTTATTTTTATACGTCATGAGCTTAACAAGCCTTCCTTCAACTCTTGCTAGTGCTTTTAGTAACAATGGTTTTCAAGCAGGCCTCATGTTGCTTGCTGTCTCCGGCGGGGGAATGGTAGCGACACTGATCATGATGAAACTCCCTCTTAACAGACCTCGAAAACCTTATTTAGTTGTTATGGGAATCAGCGCTATTTTAGTGACACAAGCAGGACTATTTATCGTTCCAAGTTCACCAATTCTCGCTTATGCGTTATTCTTTATCACTGGGCTACTTATTTTTCTACAATATCCTGTTTTTCTTAACTTGCCACATGAACTTCCTGATATGAATCCGCAAAAAGCAACCTTGATGTTTGGAATTATCTGGGCTCTTACTTATGGCTTATATACCATCTTAACCTTCGTCTGGAGTTTAGTTCTCGCTAACTTTGGACTTAACCTAGCCCACCTCTTCTATGCTTTGATGACAGCTGTCTATGTCTTGTCTATCTTCACTTTACCAGAAACTTATCGTTACTAAATAACTATCAACTCGCACTTACCCTAGTAGCTTTCTTGTCCATTTTTCTTCGCAGGTATGAAAGAAACTAGCGGTCATATAATCAAAAAGATAACTTGAGAAGACAATCAAGTTATCTTTTTATAATTTGTTACTAATATTTTCGAATAGGATCTTCTAAATACTGACCACGCGCGCCACCAATAAGTTTTGGGCGACTAGCAAGAGCGGTAACGTGAGCTCCGCCTAATTCTCTTTGAATGGGTTTCAATGGGACTTGAACCCGCTTAACATGCATACCGATCGAAGTATCACCGATATCAAGTCCGGCATGAGCCACAATTTCTTCCACCTCGACAGGATCTTTCATAAACTTAAAGGCTGCTAGCTGCCCACTACCACCAGCATGAAGAGACGGCAAGACATTGACTATTTCTAAATCTTTTTGTAGGGCGTATTCTCGTTCAACAACAAGGGCACGATTAAGATGTTCACACCCTTGAACGGCTAACTCAATCCCTGATTTCCCTAATTCATCGAGGATGACTTTAACAATAATTTCCCCGATTTCTTGGCTGGAATTTTGACCAATACTCCCCCCTAAAACTTCACTTGATGACAAGCCTAATACGAATAACTGCCCTTTTTGAATGGCAGATCTGTCGATAATATCCATCACTATTTTTTGTGTGTCTTCAGCTAGCGTTTTAATATCCATGAGCTTACCTTTCTAAATTGTCGTTATGAGGGCTACTTTCGAAGATTTAGTTTGATAATAGCTTTATAGAGAATATATCCCAAGCCCATACCAAAGCAGTTTTGAAAGATATTCCCAAAAATACCTGCCCAAGCCGCACCAAGTCCATAACCCAGTAATAAAGCAGCCAAGAAGTACCACCCTACCATGAAAAGGCTGGCGAGAATCAAGCCTATGAGACGCTTTTTGCCGTTCCAACCACCAAAGAAGCCTTGTGTTCCATGCGCAATCAAGCTATGAATCATATACTGAGGATAACCTAGAAGCATGTCTATGAGAAAGCCTGATAAACCACCCACGACAGCACCAGCTTTTGAACCCAAATAAAAGGCTGTAAAATAAATACCGGCATCAAGCAGGGTTAAAAAACCCGTTGGTGTGGGGATGTGAATGTAGGCTAAGACAACACTAAGTGCTGTTAAAATAGCCAAGAGGGCTAATTGACGAATATTAGTCTGTTTCATATTGTGTCACTCCATAATCATTTGAATGTGCGATAGACTGGTAAACAAAATCCTTTGCCGCCTGACTACTTTGTCTAATGGTCCGGTCTTTAGCTAGTCCACTAGCTATAGCTGAAGCAAAAGTACATCCTGCCCCTTGATTATTGCGATCAAGAAGGGATGACTGTAAGAAATCCACCTGACCGTCTTCTCTTAATAAAACATCGAAGGCTTGGTCTCCTTCTAGTCTTGCACCACCTTTGATAACAACTGATTTGGCACCCATTTGCTGCAAGACTCTAGCAGCATTTCCCATCTCTTCCAAGTTAGAAATGCTCTGTCCAGATAGGAGTTCTGCTTCTTTGAGATTGGGGGTGATGATGGTCGCATAGGGAAAGAGCTCTTGCAATTCTTGACTCATTTGAGCGACTTCTTGGTCAGCATTTTCCTTAAAAACTAGAACTGGATCTAGAACCACAGGAACTTGTGGTCGTTTTTGAATAAAGACTTTGACAGCCCTAGCTATCTGAGGCGTTGGTAAGAGACCAATTTTAATGGCTGAAAAAGGAATACCTTTTAAGCTATCCAGCTGTTTTTGAAAGAGATTATCATCTGTTGGAAAAATTTCAAAACCATCATCAGTTATTGCTGTCATGCAGGTTTGAGCCAAAAAGCCATAGAGCTTATGGGCTGAAAAAGTTGCTAAGTCAGCTTGAAAGCCACCACCACTTAAAATATCATTGCCCGCTATGGTCAGAATATAAGGTGTCTTCATATGTTATCTCCTTAAGATAGAGTCCGTTTCCTGCTGCCGTTGGTCCAGCTAAATCGCGATTTTTTGATGCTAAAACTGTCTTAATCTGACTAACTGGCATGCGACCATTTCCGATTTTCAATAGCGTTCCCACCATGTTTCGCACCTGTTTATACAAGAAGCCATTTCCCGAAAAGGTAAACACTAAAAGGCCTGTTTTAGCATCTACTTCCAGACTTGCTTGGGTGATGGTCCTAACTTTGTTTTCAACAGCTGTTCCTGATGCTGTAAATCCTGTAAAATCATGGGTTCCTACCAAATCTTTGATAGCCTCCTGCATAGAAGTTAGATCCAGAGGATAAGGAAAGGCTGTCGCGTAATGTCGCATCATTGGATTCTTAGGACGTCCAGTATCTACTAGAAATTCATAGGTTTTACGATGTTTATTGTACCGAGCATGAAAGTCATCTGAAACAATGGCTATATCAACAATATCAATATCATCAGGACACTGAGTATCCAAACCAAAACGTAGTTTTTCAACATCACGCGCCTGAGGTAAGTCAAAATGAATCACCTGCCCATAAGCATGGACGCCAGCATCCGTTCGTCCTGCACCATGGATGGTAACAGGTTTGCCACTATTTAATCGTAAAAGAGTCTTCTCAATTTCCTCTTGAACAGTTCTAGCCCCAGGTTGTCTTTGAAAACCTGAAAAAAGCGTACCGTCATAAGAAATAATTGCTTTGTATCGTGTCATGAAACTGATTATAGCAAACTTTCAGCATTTCTCAAAATGAAGGTAATACATCCTCTATTCTAAGTGAAAATATGACTTTCTTTTTTGTGATATAATCAATAAGAGAGCGATTTCAGGAGGGTGTGATGAGAAAATCTGTTAACGTGATTCTAATAGTTCAAACTATCTTGTTTTATAGTAGCTTCTTCATTGATTTTGAGATATTATTCCCAACTCACTGGGCGACACTGGTCTCCTTGATTATCAATCCCATACTATCACTAATTGGGCTTATTCCAGCTATTTGGTTTAAACGCTGGCTAGCTACACTAGGCCTTATTTTATACTTTTTGTCATTTCCAATTGGGATGATAGCTGGGTATGCTCTACAAGCTTTCTCCAATGGTTGGGATATCACAAGTCAATCTCTTTACATCCTTTTAGGGCTATGGTTAGTGACTATTATCATAGCTATTATGGCTTTGATAAGTTTTCAAAAAAATCGAAATAAATTGGATTTGGTCACCTTTGGGATGATCTATCTACCACCATTGCTTACACTTGTAATATTATCCATTGTTTTCGCTAGACAATTTTAGTATCTTAAAAAATCACTGCATCATCTCCAGTTAAACGTGGATTATTTATTTAAATTGTTCGATCGCAAAGCCTAAAGCGATATAGGCAATCCTATCTTTTGTCTCTAGGTCGGCGTCATTACCGAGCGTTCGCTCATCCCAAACTTCCGCATCCAGATTATCCGCTGAATAGAAAAATTGGAAGTGGTTGATGTCTCGGAAATCAGCTAAAGCTGCGATGGCAGAGCATTCCATATCGACACAAATAGCTCCTTGGCGTTTACGCCTTGCCATCTTATCAGCTGTTTCTCGGTAAATCCCATCAGTCGTCCAGACCTTTCCTTCGGTATAAGAAACATTTTGACGGTCTAAAAATGCCTTAAAATCTTCATGAAAATCCTGGTTAACCGCAATCTCATCGCTAGGAGATGCATAATGAAAACTAGTTCCCTCATCACGCAGTGCAGCCCTTGGAATGATAATAGACGTCTCTGCAATACTACTATCAAGAACACCGCAGGTGCCAAAGACGACTAAGTTTTTCATGCCCATCACAATTAAATCTTCGAGAACGGCAACACAACCAGCAGCACCAACATAAGAATTGAAAAAACCAATTTTGTGACCGTCAAAGTCTATCTCGTAAATGGGGATATCCAGATTAGCGACACTCGTTGTCACCAAATGCTTATGAGGTAGCTCCTTTAAAATCCTCCCAAAGGTCCCTCTGGCGAAGCAAGTCACTACTGTCTCAGGAAAAGCTTCGATTGGCTCATTGACCATCTCCGGATTGATAATTGCATGGGAATTGGTATCAAATTCTTCAAGTAACATAGGCGAGGCTCCTTAGAAAAGTTTAAAATAGTTTAACACAATTCTCTAAGATTGCAAGGTTAGACAACAAAAACATCTCGACTATTAGTGCTTTCACTAACGTTCGAGATGTTTTTTATCAACTATTAAAATTCTTCAATAGCATCTTTGACCTTGTCAAAGAAACCTTTTTTCTTTTGGGGGTGAACTTTTTCGCCACCTGCTTCAGCAAAGGCACGAAGCGCCTCTTTTTGAGCGTCGTTAAGTTTCGTTGGCGTCACGATATTGATGGTCACGTGTTGATCACCTTGCCCGTTACCACGAAGACGAGGAGCCCCTTTTCCTTTCAAACGGAAGGTCTTACCAGTTTGGGTTCCGGCTGGGATGGTCAATTCGACGTCACCATGTACGGTTGGAATATCAACCACATCACCGAGCGCAGCTTGAACAAAGCTGACATTCATATTGTAGTAAATGGTTGCTCCTTCACGTTCAAATTTATCGCTCTTCATGACATTGATGATAACGAAAAGATCACCATAAGGACCACCATTATGACCTGCTTCTCCTTGACCCTGGAGACGGATTTGTTGACCAGTCTCAACGCCGGCTGGAATTTTGACATCAACCTTATGATTTTCTTTTTCATGACCCGTTCCGTGACAAGTTGTACATGGGTCTTTAATTTCTTGACCTGTTCCATGACAGACATCACAGGTTACTTGGCGACGCATCATACCAAGTGGTGTTTGGGTATCAACATTGATGACACCTTGTCCATGACAGCGACCACAAGTGACAGGGTGGCTACCAGGTTTAGCACCATTACCACCACAAGTATGGCAAGTCGCTTCACGACTATAGGTAACCTCTTTTTCAGCACCAAAAATGGCTTCTTCAAACTTGAGGTTAACACGGTATTGAAGATCATCACCTTGTCGAGGTGCATTAGGATTTCGACTAGCACCACCGCCACCAAAGAAACTTGAGAAGATGTCTTCGAAACCGCCGAAGCCACCGCCATCGAAGCCACCAAAGCCACCAGCACCGCCGCCGAAACCACCTTGTGCGCCTGCTGCACCGTATTGGTCATAGGCTGCCCGTTTTTGGCTATCACTTAAGGTTTCGTAAGCTTCCTGAACATCCTTATATTTTTGTTCAGCGCCAGCTTCCTTGTTGATGTCTGGGTGATACTTTTTAGACATCTTACGATAAGCTTTTTTAATCTCGTCCTGAGAGGCATCTTTAGAAACCCCCAGACGATCATAGAATTCAGTATTGTTCATAATTAAGATACAAAGGGCGTTAAGAAAACCGTATGAAAACAGGAAACTACCACCATGTGTGAAACACACTAGGAAGTTTATCTTTTTCACTAGGTTTTTAGCCTGTGTTCGAATAAACGAACTTGTATTCCTTTCTGTAATTTCATCTCAAAGAAAAATAGGAAATCCGATGCAGATACTTTACATATCTAAGAGGTATTTCTCTTTTTTCAAAGAGTCGTAAGCGCGATCTTTTCAATTCATTTGTGAATAAAATACTTCTAAAAGTCATATTCAATCAAGAACACTTACATTCCCTTCTGTGACATTAAACATTTTTTTCAAAGTCTTCCTTAAATTCAGCGAATTCAATTTCTGATAATGTAAATATGATGTCTGATTTTTGATAGGAGTCTTTTTCCCTAAAAAATCCAGAAGCATCACTAACTAGATGTAATTCCTCTAAAACAACCCTTGCAAACTCTTGGTGGGCGAAACCAATGGCAGTGACAATATTCTTATCCTTTGTCACCGGATGAGCTTTAAAATTATCTATTTTTAGAAAATCAAAATAATTGAAAAAGTTTTGCCAAATACCACCAGTGTAACAAACGTCTTCTAACAACCCTGCTTTTGCTAATAGCAGCGGCGCCGAGGAAATAGCTGCTATCAATAGGGAGCTATTTTTTAAAGTCTTTAAAAAAGTAATCAGTCTATCATCATAAAGTGCTTCTTTAAAATCAATCATTCCTGGTAAAATGATACAAGAATAATCATCTAAATTAACATCATCTATCAATTTTGTAGGAAGTGTGTCCAGACCGTCCTCTGAAACAACAACTTGATTTTTCGAAGCGATATAATCTATTTTTACTCCATAGTGTAAAACTAAAGTGCTAGTCAAAGTAGTTATTTCATAGAGGGAATAATTCGGGTATAACAAGCAAGCAACCTTCTTCATAACGACCTCCTTAGCCAAAAACAGAGGCTGGGTTGCAACCTCTGAGTTTGTACTTTATTGTCAACATCATTTACGACGTGAGATTTTCAAAGCGATATTTTTCAGCTCGTGGGCTAAAAACGTTCACTGAACGTTTTTACTTCTCCGTAAACTCTCCGTCTACGACGTCATCGCCTGTATTTCCTGCTGCTTCTGCACCTTCTGCGCCTCCAGCTGCTTGTTGTGCTGCGGCTGCTTGTTCATACATTTTAACTGCAAGAGCTTGTGCTTTTTCGTTGAGAGCTTCAAGTTTTGCTTTCATGTCCTCAAGGTTACCTGATTCTTGCGCAGCTTTCAATTCATCAAGGGCTGATTGTGCTTGATCACGTTCAGCGTCAAAGCCTTTACCTTCAGTTTCTTTGATTGTTTTTTCAGTTGCAAAGATAGCTTGGTCAACTTCGTTTTTAAGGTCAACTTCTTCTTTACGTTTGGCATCAGCTTCAGCGTTTGCTTCAGCATCTTTCATCATGCGATCAATTTCTTCTTCAGAAAGTCCGTCGTTTGATTTGATAACGATGTGTTGCTCTTTTTGAGTACCAAGGTCTTTAGCTTTAACAGATACGATACCATTTTTATCAATATCAAAGGTTACTTCGATTTGAGGGATTCCACGAGGAGCTGCAGGGATATCAGTCAATTGGAAACGTCCAAGTGTTTTGTTATCTGCTGCCATTGGGCGTTCACCTTGAAGAACGTGGATATCAACGGCTGGTTGGTTATCTGCTGCTGTTGAGAAGACTTGTGATTTAGATGTTGGAATTGTTGTGTTACGGTCAATCAATTTTGTAAAGACGGCACCCATTGTTTCAATACCAAGTGACAATGGTGTAACGTCAAGAAGGACAACGTCTTTAACATCACCAGTAATCACACCACCTTGGATGGCAGCACCCATAGCAACTACTTCATCAGGGTTAACTGATTTGTTTGGTTCTTTACCAGTTTCAGCTTTAACAGCTTCAACAACTGCTGGGATACGCGTTGAACCACCAACAAGGATAACTTCGTCGATTTCTGAAAGAGATAATCCAGCATCTGAAAGAGCTTGGCGAACTGGTGTTTTAGTACGTTCTACAAGGTCGCGAGTGAGGTCATCGAATTTAGCACGTGACAATGATACTTCTAAGTGAAGAGGTCCTGCTTCACCAGCTGTGATAAATGGCAAGCTGATTTGAGTTTGTGTCACACCTGAAAGGTCTTTTTTAGCTTTTTCAGCTGCATCTTTCAAACGTTGAAGTGCCATTTTGTCTGATGAAAGGTCAATACCATTTTCTTTTTTGAATTCTTCAACCAAGAAGTCGATGATTTTTTGGTCAAAGTCATCACCACCAAGTTTGTTATCACCAGCAGTTGCAAGAACGTCAAAGACACCATCACCGAGTTCAAGGATTGATACGTCAAAAGTACCACCACCAAGGTCAAATACCAAGATTTTTTCGTCTTTGTCTTGTTTATCAAGACCGTAAGCAAGAGCAGCTGCTGTTGGTTCGTTGACAATACGTTCTACTTCAAGACCAGCAATTTTACCAGCGTCTTTTGTAGCTTGACGTTGCGCATCGTTGAAGTAAGCTGGAACAGTGATAACTGCTTTTTCAACTTTTTCACCAAGGTAATCTTCAGCGTAACCTTTAAGGTATTGAAGAATCATTGCTGAGATTTCTTGTGGTGTGTATTCTTTACCGTTGGCAGCAACTTTTTCAGAAGTTCCCATTTTTGATTTGATAGAAATGATTGTTTCTGGGTTTGTTACTGCTTGGCGTTTAGCTGCATCACCAACAATGATTTCACCGTTTTTGAATGACACTACTGATGGTGTTGTACGGTTACCTTCTGGGTTAGCAATAATTTTACTTTCTGTTCCTTCAAGAACTGCAACAGCTGAGTTAGTTGTACCTAAGTCAATACCGATAATTTTAGACATATGTTTTTTCCTCTTTTTTTATTTGCTTTTCTTTGTGATACTCTTCTTAAGTAGTGCGGATGCTAGTAACCGCCTACGGCGTTTCATAGTTACTACGGCGAAGAGTATCGGTAAGGCTCACTTCGTTCGCTTCATTGCTGACGCTATAAAGGAGATTTTTTTATCAATTTTCATAGTTTATTGTCATTTCGGACAATTTACGAACTGTTATTTAGTTAGTTGTAAACTACCACCATTGCTGGTCTCAAGAGACGGTCATGCAATGTGTAGCCTTTTTGGAAGACTTCTGCAATCGTATCTGCTGGGTGGTCGTCATCTGCTGGAAGGGTTTGAACTGCCATGTGAAGGTTGTGGTCGAAGCTTTCAACGTCAACTTCTTCAACACCTTCTTCTTTAAGGGCTTGGATGAGGCTATCACGCGTCATTTCAAGTCCTTTTTTAACATCTTCTGTCAACCCTTCAACAGCAAGGGCACGTTCCAAGTTATCTAAACTTGGCAAGATTTTTTTAGCCAAGTCTTGTGAACGGTAACGTTGCAAACTTTGACGTTCTTCGTTGGCGCGGCGTTGGATGTTTTGCATCTCTGCGTGAGCACGAAGGTATTTGTTTTCAAACTCGTCAGCACGTTCATTGGCTAAGTCTAATTCTGATTTTTCAGGAGCCTCTTCTGACTCAACGGTTTCGTCAACAATTTCTTCAGTGACTGTTTCATTATCAATCGTTTCATCAACGACTTCTTCATTTTTAATATCTTCTGACACTTTGTCACCTCTTCTATTTATACTTTAATTCACTTCGTAGTGATTACCACTTAAATAACGATAGTAGTCAGCTAACTTCAAGGCTAGAACTCGGCTGACTACATTAATCAGACTAATCATCCGTCGGTAATCCATTTCAACAGGTCCAATCACACTCAAGAGTGCGAAGCCTCGATAAGGAATCAAGAACTGATGTCTAATGACGGTTAGATTAGCAAGAGCGGGTTCCCTACTATCTGCCACTTGGATAGTGGTCGGCTCTTTCTCAGATAAACTGCTACGCATTTCCATAGCAACCTTGGCCTCATTATCCAGAAACTGATACGTCGGCAGATCTGCATAAGTTAGAGCATTGACCTTACCTGAAATCAGGATAGTTTCACGGAACAGCCCTTGGAAAATATAATCAAACAGATCCAAAATGTTATCCGTAATCGTAAAATACTTGTGAATAACCTGAGGCACTTCTGTCAATAATTTATAGTGAATATCCAAGACTGCTTTACCAAGGAAACGTTCGTTAACCAGGTTTTTCAAGGTTTCCAAATCCTTGGACAAGAAATTCTTGGGAATAGCGAACTGAACTGTCACTGGCTTAGAATCATCTAGCATCATGACAGCTAAGGCGTCATGATTGGACAGCTGCACTAACTCAAAATTGGTCAAGCGTTGATGCTTCGGCTCAACATCCAAGATGACAGATGTGTAACCTGTCAAATCTGCTAACAGTTGACTGGCCGTTGCAAAGATATCCTCAAGACGAAAAGCTTCATAATCAAAAGCCTTAATGACCTGATAAACATCTTGCTCATCAATACTATCTAATGCCAATGAGTTTTGAACAAAATACTGGAAACCAGCTTTACTCGGTAAACGACCACTTGAAGTGTGAGCCTTTTCCAAAAATCCAAGTTTTTCCAGTTTAGCCATTTCATTACGAATGGTTGCTGAACTAGAATCTATAGCAGTTTGCAAAGCTTTGGAGCCAATAGGCTCATGCGTTTGGGTAAACATATCAATGATTAAATTTAAGATATCGTTTTGTCTAGGTGTAATCATAGAACCTCCCTCCACGCCTTAGCACTCTTTATCCATGAATGCTAATTTATGTTTCTAATTATACACCTCTCCTAGCGTAAGTCAAGCGAAAAACTCAAAAAATTAGCACTCTTTATCCATGAGTGCTAATCAATCTGTTTATCATATTTTTCTAAATCATATTCTTTAATGATACGTTCAAGTTGATTGGCATAATCATCATCTTGAGTGTAATCGTAGCGGTAAAAAGCTTGGGCTGCAACACTAATGCTAGAAGCGGTTGCTAGGATCTTATATAAATTTTTATTGGCTAGACTACCATCTTTTAAGCCTGCTAAATAAATCTCCAAAGCATGATTCCAAGATGGGTAAATAGCATAGTCTCTTTCGACCTCGCTAATATTACCCTCGTTACGTTCCATGTTACTTAAACGGATACTATCCTCGCCTGGTTTGGCAGGGATAGCAAATAAATTATTATACTTGGCAGCTAGTAAATTCTGACCAAAATTAGAGTCATAAGCTGCTTGGGCAATCAAAACTGACGGTCTAATCCCATAATAAGTTGATAACTCTTGCACATCAGGAGCAATTTTTTCAATAAAGCGATCATTATCCAAGCCTGTAGCCACTTTTTTCTCAGCTGATAAACTTCCGTAGTTCAAAGCTAATGGTAAGATACCAATCAATATAAAAGCAATTGCAAGACCAATAAAAAATGAAAATTTAAACCGTCGTCTCACTCTCTCTCCTCCAACTGCTCAGTATATTCTTCTAAAGTTAAACCATGATCGGTCATATAACGCGCTGACGCTTTACCAACATATCTAAAATGCCAATCTTCATAACCTACTCCTGTGAAATCCGTCTTTCCATCAGGAAAGCGAAGTACAAAACCATAGTCAGGTGCCATTTGATGAATTTCTGACATAGTAGATTTATCTGCCTGATTTAAAGCATCCACAGTACTTAGATCAATAGCCAATCCAGTTTGATGTTCACTGGCTCCACCCGGTTGAGAGTAGGTTTTGACTAATTTCTCAGCTTCTTCTTCACTCAAACTAGGATTAGCAGCCTTTTCTTGGTCTATGTAGGATTGGAATAATTCTTTCTGATAGGCTACACTTCGGTAACCAGAAATCAAATGGAAAGCCGGGTCAACTTCTTGAGCAGCCTTTAGAAAATCCCTAACATTTTCAGCAATCCGTTTATCCACTGTGATATTATCGACTGCCTCCAACTCGGGGTTTAGCTCTGGCGTCAGGTGTTCACGGTTAACCAAGATTAAACCCCAATCATTCGGTGATACCTTGGGTAAATCAGATGATTGTGATCTTTCCTTTGAAGTATGATTTTTTTCAGAAACTTGCTTAGTAGGTTTGATGACTGTTTTTCCAGCTGATCGATGGGATACCCCTTGACTTCTGTACCAAAATAAGACTCCTACCAAGACCAAAAAAGCAAATCCCAAAATGACCAGGGACTGTTTTCCTAACTTACTTCTCATTCGCGTCGATAATCTCTCTTCCCTTTTCACGGTAAGATAAATCCGCTACTGTTTCAATCTTAAATTTGCCATCTTTATAAGTCACGACTGAAATACTGCCATTTTCAATACGTTGTTTTTCTTGATTGTTGTCAATCAACCACATGAAAGTACCAATTGTCATACCGTGACTAACAACAATAGCATTACCGCCACCTTGGGCTTCGATTTCTTGTGCCATCGCTTCAAAGCCATCATAAATACGTTTACTTAAAACTTCCCATGGCTCTGCCCAGTTAGCAGTATCAACTTCTACAATACTTTGAGCAATATCTGGGTAAGGCATTTCGTCTAGGGAACGGCCATCCGCAAAAGCAACCGTTCTTGGAAGAACTCCCTGGAAAAGATCGCCGTCATATCCACCATCTAGACTACCAAAACACCATTCACGAATGCGTTTGTCCCGTTTATAAGGAAGGCTTTCATTTTCAGTTTCACGAAGGATAATTTCCATGGTCTGCATCGTACGACCAGAATCACTTGAAAAAGCTGCTTTGAAAGGAATACCAGCTTCTTTCAAACCAATACCGAGTTCTCTGATGCCTTCTTCACCAAAAGCAGTCAAAGGAGTATCCGACCACCCTTGAGCGCGACCAATTGTATTAAACATAGTCTTTCCGTGTCTAGCAATATACAATTTCGTTTCTGTCATGATAACCTCCATTCTAATCTATATTATATCATAAGATTAGTATAAAATGGGAGAGGTACTCCTAGATTTAGCGATCCAGATAGCATGTCAATGCCCATAAAAACTCTCTATCAGTAGCTAGCTTCCAAAAATCCCTGAATGATGATACACTCTATCGTTGGTCTCCTATTGGGGTCAGGCTATAAAACAACACCATTCTAAAGCCTAGTCTTCTACAATATCTCTTGCCATCAAAACAATGGTTTACTCTCTCCTCTGACATCAGTCATTCATATTTCAGTGGGGTTGGTGACTTCAAAACTACTTTACATGTCAAAAAAACCTACCAAGAATGGTAGGTTTTCAATTTCTAGCTTACTAATAGGAGATTTGAAACTAGAAAGGAGATTAAATTAGGAAGGCGAGGGTGGAGATTATTGAGATGTATCGAACAGTCAATATGTTTAAGAGAGTTCCTCGCCTTTACACTTATTAGTCTACCATAATCAGTTTAGTTAACCAGTCATAAGTCGTGAAATGTCGTTTTTTACTCACGAAATGTTATTTTCCCATTTTGTGAGTAAAGTTTTCATTTTCAATCGAGAGACTAAGCAGGTTTCTCCATTATCAAAATAAACCAGTTGAGAGGATTTATCAACACGACTGATATTATCTAGATTAATCAAAAATGAACGGTGACACTGGTAAAACTTGTCGCTCATTTGTTCAACATCGGAGATCTTAGCATAAAATTCTAGACGCTCTGTCTTAGTTCTCAAGATAAGTTTATGGGCTGTTTGAGAGGTTTCAAAATAAAGAATATCATGTAAAGGAACCTTAATTTGAGCTTTAGAGGATTTATAATCAAAGTAAGATACTTCACTTTGAATGCCTCCTGAAAGACTTGATGTATAAAGAATACAATCACGCACCTGCTCTTTAAAATCTTCAGGATCCAGCGCCTTATCAATAAAGTCATAGGCAGCTACTTTATATTTAAAACTGATTGGCGCAAATTCTGAATGCGTTGTGACAAACACAATAACAGCATTAGGATCTACTTGCCTCAATTCAGAAGCTACTTCCAGCCCTTTTCTTGCTTCATCCTTAATTTCAATATCAAAGAAAAATAACTGGTGACTCCCTCTTTCTTTAATATTGTCAAGTAAATTTGAAGCCTTGCTATAGGCTTCTAAATGGCGACAGGCAAGATTTTCTTCTTTTAAGATATCTTTGATCGTTGCTAACAAACGCTCTTTTTGGTAAAGGTTATCTTCTAAAATAAAGATGTTCATGATTCTTGTCTCATTTCTAGGATTTGAGTAAAACTATGCTGTCCTGTTTTTGTTGATAGCATGGTTTGCGGATAATTTTCTAAAATACGTTGAACATTTGATAAACCAATCCCTCTATTTGGTCCTTTTGTTGAATATCCGGCATGAAATATTTTTGAGATATCAACACTATTTTTGGTAACGCTATTTTCTACAATCAATAACTGACTGTCTTCTCTCTCAAAAAAAGCAACACTAACATGAGGTCTCTTCGCTTCTCTTGCAGCTTCAATGGCATTGTCTAAAAAGACAGATAAAATAATAACCAGATCAAGAGCCCCCATATAAATGTCCGTTATCACATCAGGAATTTCTAAAAAAGCTTCTATATTTTGACTTTGCGCCTCAATCATCTTAGCAGATAGTATGCTCTTTATCGGGGATACTTTAAGATTGACCAGTCGCCCCAACTCATACTGCGATTGATCAATAGCGACTTGCCTTCCAGCAATCATCCTACCATAAGCATCGCTAATAGCCTTTACATCTCCCTGATCAATCAAGACACGGAGTTCTTCAAAGGTTCTATCAAACTCATCTTTAAATTGTTGAATATCATTATATAACCATTCGATTTGTTGATTATAATCTTCTAAAGCCTTAATTTTATCAGCTTGTGCTTTCTTTAGTTTTCGATCCATCTCTATTTTTGTTTCATGATTAATCTCAGATAGCAACCAAAAATAAAACACAACAAATACAAACACCAATTGTTGACGATACAGCCAAATACCATCCGCCATCGTCAATAGAGGTTCAAAAAATGAACCATCCAATTTAGGTGATATGATTCTGATGATTGTAGTGCTCGCTAACATAATGTGATAAGTCACTAAAAGAAGGTTAAAAATCCTAGCCAAGAATCGTTTACGAGCCGTCTTTCCATTTTGAATTCTCTGGAAATCCAAATCTAAAATTTTATTCAAAAAATAATAAATAGGAAAAACCGCTCCATAACTAATAGATAAAAGCATGGTATTGTTGTTTAAAGCCTCTGGCGTCAGATCTAATAACGGAGAGATGACATATAAAGCCATCATTCTCGAAAAGATATCAACTGTCACAACTGGGAAGAAACTATAAAAAAGATACTTGGAAAGATGCTCTCTAGGATAGTAAAAATAATAGATGCCACAGAAAAGGAGAACACTTAACGAATACCCCAGAAGCTGATAATGATAAACAACGCCTAATAATAAGATTGACAAAGGGACAAATAGTCTTTTAGAAATCGTAATGCCGCTAGTATGTGAGAAAATCAACCAGTACATATACCAAATAATCACATAAACTAGTAAATCTTTAAATGCTACAATACTCATACGACTTCCTCCCTTACTTTTTCAATAATAAGGGTCTCTTTAGATTTGTAAAATCCACTTTCAAAAAGCAGCTGACAATGTGGATGCGCTTGGAAAATAGCTTGAAGCGTCTGCATCTCTTTGACATCAAGAGCATCATTCAATGTTTGAGTCGCAAAGCAAAGACAGCTTGTTTCTAGACGTTCCATTGACGTCGCATAAGAAACACTCACTTCAAAACTACTTTCATTCTGAGTGATTCTTAACTTTAACCAAGGCTTAGGACTAGCTTTCGTTAGTTTACTAGCCAATCCTAGTAAGAGATGAATCACAAGCACAAAATCTTTTTGCAAGTTTAAAGAATGTGCTGTTATCTCACAAATAGAGGCTGACACATGGATCCCTTGGTTCTTGATATCTAACAAATCACGAATTAACATCATTTTAAGGTTATTATCCTTCAAGGGGATTAATTGATAAAGTAAATAATCATCATGTTCCATGTTATCACGAGACTTTTTTAAAACGTCTTCATATACCGTTTTGATATCTCCTAGGTTTCCATTATACATACAATCTTTCAAGCTAATCAAGATATTGTCATAGTCATGCTTAAAAGCTCGAATATTTTCATAAATAGCTTCAAGATGCTGACTATAATGTTCCAAATTTTCCAGATATTGACTTTGCTCTTTTTCCACTTCTAATTGATAACTTAGTTGAGCTTGTCGATTAAGTAAAGTCAACATATAAATTAAAAGCATAATGAAAGCCAACAGGGTTAGCTGGTGATAGTTAGCGACACTCGATTTTACGTTAAAGAAGATGCCATAATAAACAAGATAATACAGAATAAAGAAGCCATTCATGCTATAAATATAGCTCTGAATACGTTTGTCTGGCATTTGCAAAATAGCTGGGTAATCAATCCTAAATAGCCTCTTTAAAACCCTATTAGTCGGTAAGACTAGTAGTAGAGCAAACACTATCTCCCAGGCAGAAAACGGCTTTTGAACGATATCATATTGAAACAATTTTGGGTAAATGAAAAAGGTAACCGTTCTGACAAAAAGATCAACAAAGATAACAGGGAAAGCACTGTAAAAAAAGTGTCTACAAAGTGTCTTTGCGGAATTCGCCAGTAGAGATAAGCTGAAAAAGGCTAGAAAAAGTGGTAAAAAAGGATTCAAAGGAAATAAGAGGGCAAAAACGATAGATAATAAAAGAGTAACGAGAAAATAAACACCTTTCAATTTTTTCTGCGTGATATCTTGATATATCAACCAGATTACAGAAAAAGCAAAGCAGTAAATGTATAACCCAACGCTTTCCATCCATCCTCCTTCTAAATATTCTATTCTTTATGATGGTTTTTTGTCATACACAAGAAACATAGAAAAGAAGAGTCAGGTAAGTCCCGCTCTTCTTCTGCTATTAAAGACTTTGTAACATATTATTAAGATGTTCAATTGATTTTTCACGTCCCAGTAGGAAAATGGTGTTTGGCAATTCTGGACCATGCATTTCACCGGAAACGGCGATACGAATCGGCATAAAGAGATTTTTCCCTTTAATGCCCGTTTCTTTTTGAACAGCCTTAATCTGCGGGAATATATTTTCTGGTTGGAAATCGTCGTCTGACATAGCTTCTAATTTCGCTTTGAAGGCTTCAAGGACTGTCGGAACTGTCTCACCAGCCATGACTTCTTTCTCAGCATCCGTTAATTCTGGGAAGTCTGAGAAGAATAAGTCTGTCAATGGGACAATCTCATCAGCAGCTGTCATTTGTGGTTTATAGAGTTCCACCAATTTTTCAGCCTTATCAGTCAAACGACCAGCTTCTTCAAGGAATGGTTTGCAAAGTTCAAAGACCTTGTCAAAATCTGCATTCTTGATGTAGTCGTTGCTCATCCAATCCAATTTCTTCTGATCGAAGGCAGCTGGAGACTTGCTGAGACGATTTTCATCAAAGAGCTTGATCAACTCATCACGTGAGAAGATTTCATCTTCTCCACCAGGGTTCCAACCAAGGAGAGCGATAAAGTTAAAAACAGCTTCTGGTAAGTAACCTTTACGACGGTAATCTTCGATAAATTGAAGGGTATTGGTATCACGTTTTGAGAGTTTTTTACCCGTTTCAGAATTGATGATAAGGGTCATATGACCAAATTCTGGCGCTTCCCAACCAAGGGCTTCATAAACCATGAGTTGTTTAGGGGTATTAGCGATGTGGTCATCTCCACGAATGACATGAGAAATCTGCATGTCATGGTCATCCACAACGACAGCAAAATTGTAAGTTGGGAAGCCATCTTTTTTCTGGATAACCCAGTCACCACCGATGTTGCCACCTTCAAACTCGATATCACCTTTGACCATATCTGTCCATTTGTAGATAGCTGTCTCATTGACTGCCAAGCGCACCGTTGGAATGATACCTGCTGCTTCGCGTTCTGCGATATAAGCCACTTTTTCATCTTCAGACATGCCCAAGAATTCGTTGATGTAACGAGGTGTTTCACCAGCTGCTTCTTGACGTTCACGTTCCGCAGCTAATTCTTCTTCTGTCACGTATGATTTATAGGCTTTGCCTTCATCAAGTAATTGTTGAATATACTTTTGGTAAAGCTCTAAGCGTTCAGACTGACGGTAGTTGTCATGTGTTTCAGGACTTTCATCCCAATCCATCCCTAACCAACGTAAGTTTTCAAGCTGACTGCGTTCACCATCTTCAACGTGACGTTTACGGTCAGTGTCTTCAATACGGATAATGAAAGTTCCTCCATGGTGACGAGCGTAGAGGTAGTTGAATAGTGCGGTACGGGCATTACCGATATGTAAAAGACCCGTTGGACTTGGTGCGTAACGCACACGAATATCGTTTGACATGTCTGTCTCCTGTATTATTGTAATCAATAGCTTTGGGCAAATACTCTTCCTTGCCAATCTATACTATTATAGCATAAGTCGGCTTTGTCAGCTAAAGAAATGGCGAGGAGTTTTGTAACAAATTGATATTATACAAGACCCTCTTAATTAGCAAGCTGTTCAGATACTTATCGACAGAACAAAAAGGGTCGAAAGACTTCTCTCAACCCATCATTTCTGATTAAAACAAATCCAAAACACTATCTATTTTGCCACCATTTCCCTTGCCACCAGTAATGAGATGCCCTCCAATAACTTTGGAGAAGGTTTCAATATTCAGACTTTGGACGTAAATCTCCCCATAGCCTCTGAAAGTATTAACGACACCCTCACCCGTACCAATCGATTGTAAAAAGCCATTTTCCAAATGAATATCATAATCCAGACTATCACTCCAGGCAACAACATGAGCATTGTCAATAGTAATGCTATCACCATGAAGCTCCAACTTTTTAACGGAACCAAAAGTATTTGCTAGGAGTGTTCCCTGACCTTCTGTCGTCATGACAAAAAGACCACCTTGTCCACCAAAGAAGGCACGACCGACTGATTGTCGCTCCATACGGTATTGTGCGGAGCCATCCAAAGCCAAAAAAGCACCATCATTAAGGCGATATTGCTTTTGACCTAAATCCAAAGCAATCACTTGTCCAGGCATGGAAGGAGCCAAGGCCAACCTACCATCATTTTCTGTCGAAATGGCTTGGGTAATGAAAAAAGATTCGCCAGAAGTCATGGATCGACCAAGAGCTCCCAACATTCTTCCAAGGCCTTCTCCCCGTCCATTCAGACGAGTATTTAACTGAACACCCGGTGTATGGTAAACCATACTACCCTGTTGCAAATAGACTGATTCGCCAGCCTCTAGAGCAATTTCCACCAGAGGAAACTGCATGTTACTATCAATATGATAAGCCATTCGTTGATCTGTCATTTTTTCATCCTCCATTATCCTTATTATGACAGGATATGAAATCGATAACATCAGTCTTGAGAATGATTTCCAACATGGTAAAACAAGTCTCCAGCAGTTTGAACCCAAACCATCATTACAGTATTGGTAAGCACAGAAAAAACTAGGTCTCTCAACCTAGCTTCAATAACTCTCTCATTTTACCTCTGTCATTCGACCAGTATCCACATCATAGACAGCACCGTTGATAATAACGTCTTCTGGGATTAGAGGAGAATCTTTTAACAGTTGCATATCCTCACGGACACTTTCTTCAATATCTGCAAAGGGCAAAAAATCTTTATCTGATACATCAACCCCCAAATCGTGCTGCAACTGCTCATGAAATTCTGGATTGGTAAAAGTCTGCGCACCACAATCAGTATGGTGGAGCACTACGATTTCTCTTGTTCCAAGCTGCTGCTGAGAAATAACAAGAGAGCGAATCATATCATCCGTCACACGTCCACCTGCATTACGGAGAATATGTGCATCTCCAAGTGCCAAACCTAAAGCTTGCGCGACATGAAGGCGAGAATCCATACAAGTAACAATAGCAACCTTCGTCTTAGGCCTAATCGGTAGGTGCTCTTCCCCGTGTAAGGCAACATAGGCTTGATTAGCTAGCATAAAATTATTGAAATAAGACATGATTACCCTCTCTAAATAATTTGATAATCAAATCATATCATTTTTTAGAGCAGCTGTCAGACCAAACAACTCACCCTAGATTGAACATACGAAAAAAAGCCAGGAAACCTGACTTTACATTTATTTAGCTTCTTGTTCTACCCAATCAATACACCAGGCGACTAGCTTTTCTAGGCGCTCCGTTTGACCAGTCATATCCAAATACCCCATAACAGCCTCAAAACCAGTCGACATGCGATAAGTCACAACATCCGCATTTTTTGCCTTGGTGTGACTGTTGGTGTTGCGCCCCCGACGATAAATATCTTCCTCTTTTTCGGTCAAAAGCTGCGCTTCTAACATAGCTGTGATAAGGCTTGCCTGTGCCCTAGCTGACACATATTTAGTAGCTAAGCGGTGCAGCTGATTAGGCTTAGTCTGACCTGTAAAAATCAGATGGCGACGAATATAATAGGAGTAAACCGCATCCCCTTCAAAAGCAAGAGCAATACCATTGATGAGATTCACATCTACTTGACTCTTATCAGTCACGTGTCCACCTCACTCCATCTTTGGTATCGAGCAGTTTGATACCTTGCTCAGCCAACTGATCACGAATAGCATCTGCTCGTGCAAAGTCTTTATTAGCACGCGCTTCCTGGCGTTCTTCGATCAAAGCTTCGATAGCCGTATCAAGTACCTCTTCTTGATCTTGAAAAACAATCCCAAAGACTGCCAACATAGCTGCAAATTCTTCCTTGATGATAGCAGTATAATGACCAGAATTAATCCATTTTGCTAAATCAAAAAGAACTGTAATCCCATTAGCCGTGTTGAAATCATCATCCATAGCCGCTACAAACTGTGATTTGAAACTATCAAAGTCATCACTATCCACAGTTTCTTGAACGGGTTGTTGATAAGCATTTTTCAAATACTTGAGATTGATTTCAGCATCATGAATGGCCTTTTCAGTGAAGTTGACAGGCTTACGATACTGCTGAGTTGCCAAGAAGAAACGGAGAACTTGACCATCAACTGTTTCTAACATATCATGGACCGTCACAAAATTACCTAGTGACTTGGACATTTTTTCGTTATCCACATTGACAAAACCATTGTGCATCCAGTAGTTGGCAAAAGTACGACCTGTTTTAGCTTCAGACTGGGCAATCTCATTGGTATGGTGGGGGAATTCTAAGTCAGCACCACCACCGTGGATATCAATGGTATCACCGAGGATTTCCGTCGCCATCACCGAGCACTCGATATGCCAACCTGGACGGCCATAACCCCAAGGACTATCCCACGAAACCTCTCCATCTTTGGCAGATTTCCAGAGAGCAAAGTCGACAGGATTTTCCTTACGAGCTGTTTCCTCATCCGTACGACCTGAAGCTCCAATTTCCAAATCAGCGAGGGTTTTATTGGCTAATTTGGCATAGTTCTCCGATTTTTCCACACGGAAGTAGACATCCCCTTGTGACTCGTAGGCAAATCCTTTTTCCACAAGTGTTTCCACAAAGGCAATAATCTGATCCATATAGTTAATGACACGAGGGTTTTTAGTGGCTGGTTTGACGCCCAACTTAGCTGTATCTTCCATGAAAGCAGCGATAAACTTGTCTGAAAGCTCTTTGGTTGAAATCCCCGCTTCGTTAGCAGCCTTGATGATTTTATCATCCACATCCGTAAAGTTCGAGATATAGTTAACCTCATAACCACGGTATTCAAAATAACGACGAATGGTATCAAAAGCCACCGTTGAACGGGCATTTCCGATATGGATATAGTTATAAACCGTTGGACCACAGACATACATCTTGACCTTACCTTCTTGCAAAGGTACAAAGTCACGAAGACTGCGAGTCATCGTATCATAAATTTTAATCATAGTTATTCTCTTTCATCATCGTTTCTAAGCGTTGCCTGTTTAGTCATCTGATATTTCAGTTCTTTCAAGGACTGTTGGTTGATGATATAGACAACAATCATTATCGCTACCGCTATCAGCCCCAGAATAGCTGACCACCAATTCTGTTTAACAAGAGCAACTACAACAGCAATACTAACAAGGCCTAAACAAAGAATTGAAATCACTTGTAGCATTTGTAGACGCATAAGAATTTTTTCCATCATTTTCAACCTTTATAATCTATCATCTCAGAAAGTCATTATCTCAGCCCTAATTTTTACTCACTCATCGTTAGGTCTAAAATCAGAACTCATTCTCTTTTTGTCAACAAATATAGGATAAAGCAGGCTACTAGACCGTTTTATTATACCACAAAACTAGACTCAAACAGAAAGACTAGTTCTCCTTTACAATTCTCTAGCAATCGTCATAGCGATATCGAAAAATACCATAACATCTGTGATTCTTTCCGCATGACGCTGGTCCCACTCATCATTAAGATGGTCGACATAGTCAGCTGTATAGAAAAACTGATAAACATCAGCCTTACGATATTGAGCCCAAGCCATGATTGAGGCAGCTTCCATATCAACAACTTTAGCACCCGCAAGCATACGACGTTTGACCTTATCAGCTGTTTCACGAAAAAAAGCATCCGTAGTCCAGGCTTTAGTTCTCAAACAATCAATACCTGCTTGTCGCAAAGAAGTTTCCATTTTAACCAAGCACCTCTCATCATAAGAAATCTCATCACTAGCTGGAGCATAATGATAGCTAGTCCCTTCATCACGAAGTGCTGTCTGAGGCAGGATAATCTTATCTGTTGCCATGTTTTTATCCAGTACGCCACAGGAGCCTAAAACGATAAACTGCCGAAAACCGACAACCTTTAATTCTTCCAGATTCCCTACTGCCATGGGGGCTCCAATGCAAGCCAACATAACAGCTACTTTGAAACCATCCTCTTCATAGATATACCAGGGGTGTTTGCCATTCAAGCTCTTAATAAAGCCACCTTCATATACATCTGGATGTTGACGGATAATATCAACAATTTCTCCATTAAAGGAATAAATCAATATATCACAGACTTCACGAACCATGAAATCTGCTTTCCCTGATTCCAGAGACAGATTCTCAGGCTCAATGACAGCACGTCCAGGCTCAAATTCTTCAAGAAGCATAAGCAAACACCTAGGGTGAAAGTTCATCATTGGAAAAACAATAGCCCGAAGAAGACTCTGACACCCTATCCTTTCACATTTGTTATAGTATATCAAAATCCCTGAAACCAACCAAACGATTTCAGGGATTTTTCTATTAATAAGACGATTGGTGACTTCTATCCTTTGTTTCTTTCAGACAAAGCAAATCTCGTAACCTGCGGATTATGGTACCGCCAATTTCAATCACTTATTTCTTTTTGTCTAAGAAGCATCTACGGTAGATTAACACTATACTAGATAAAATGCCTAGTATAGATATCGTGATGAGATACTAATCCCCCTTCTCAGGTGTTTCCCTCATCAATACTTGTACTAATAGAACTATCAGAATGATAGCACATAGCAAAAATAAGCCATTTCCTTTCAAAAATGTTTTCATCAACCCTCCCAATAATCTACTATTAGTTTGACATTATTTTTTTCACTTAGAGATGTGACGATTGGTGACTCCTATCTTTTGCCTCTTCCAATTTAGAAGCATAGTAATGACTCCTTCGGTCTTCTTCAACCGCATGATTGACCAGTTCATCCTTCTTACCATGAACCCGGACAACCTTGGCAGGAACACCTACAACGGTAACATCTGGTGGGACATCTGAGACGACAACCGCTCCAGCACCAACCTTGGCGTTTACACCTATTTCAACAGGGCCAATAACCTGAGAATGAGCAGATACCAAGGCACCTCGACGTACCGTTGGGTGACGCTTACCAGTATCCTTACCAGTACCACCCAAGGTCACCCCATGATAGAGCATGACTCCTTCTTCGACAATGGCCGTTTCTCCAATAACCAAGCCCGCACCGTGGTCGATGAAGACACCCGCTGCAATTTCTGCTCCCGGATGAATTTCAATATTGGTCCAAAAACGCCAAAACTGACTATGCATCCGCGCGATTAATTTAAAACCACGTTGCCATAAATAATGAGAAATACGGTGCGCAGCCAGCGCCTTAATCCCTGGATAAGTAAGGACAACTTCCAAAGACGTACGAGCCGCCGGGTCTAATTCTTTTACAATATCAATCGATTTTCGCCACCAGCCCATATGCATCCTCCTTTTCTTTGTCTACTTATCCTAACACTCTAATAGGTGTCACCTGTTTCTATCTCATTCTTATTGATTGATTCCTGCCCACTCAACAATGGCCTGTTGTTCTGCCAAAGGATTGACCACAACACCTAAAGTATCGCCAGCTTCTTGACGATCTTTCTGAAGAATCTCTTCTAGTTTCCAAACGAAAACTGACCCTCCCATTTCTCTAAAAGGCAAGCCAAACTCCTCGTTGTTATACCAGTCTGCAAAATGTGGCAAACTTGAAAAGACAGGAACAAAGCTCTGCTCCAACTCGTTTGCTAGGGTTGGGAAACGACGCTCATGGCTGCCATCCTCTTTTGGATAGATAAAAACTGGCACCAAATAAACTTTCTCTAACAAGTCAGCGGCTTGATTTTCATCACTCATGATGTCATTGATTAGTTGTGTAAAGGTATTAACAAACTGAATCATTTCACTCGATTGAAAAATGGTTGAATTACTGAAATCTCCTGAACGTTTGACATTAAAAATCAAACCTGTCAACTGATGCAAAATAGCTTCTTCAAGCACATCTAGGGCAGAGCGTTCAATCCAGTCTTGCCCTGATGCTGATGGATGCTCATGACAGAAGACTTCAAGATCTTCTGTACTAGTAAATACTGGTGTTAATTTTTGCCCATCAATGGCAATCGCATAGGGTTCTGAACTGGCAAGGACAGGATACATATGCATACTATTGACCAGAGCAATGCTTCGCAGAAAATTATCCGGTTCTGCGATGAATTGACGAAGGGCTAGACCCAACTCAATGTTAAATCTTTCCATGCTTAATTTTCCTTTTTATCCGAAAGCTTTTCTTCAGGCTTTTCAACAGGTTTGGGACGTGGTACTAAAGCTTTCATAGAGGCATCAACGCGACCTTTTTCATCAACTTTAATGATTTTGACATCGACTTCTTCACCAACTTCAAGCACATCTTCAACACGATTTGTACGTGTCCAAGCAATTTCTGAAATGTGAACAAGGGCATCTGTCTTATCAAAGAGATTAACAAAGGCACCGAATTTTTCGATACGAACAACTTTAGCATGGTAAATTTCACCAACCTTAGCTTCACGCACTAAACCAGCAATGATGTCCTTAGCTTTATCAATAGCATCTTGGTCTGAAGAGTAGATAGACACATTGCCCTCTTCATCGATATCAATCTTAACACCTGTCTCAGCGATAATCTTATCAATGGTTTCGCCACCTTTACCGATGACAATTTTGATTTTATCCACATCGATTTTGATGGTGTCAATCTTAGGTGCTGTTGGCGCCAAGTATGGACGCGGTGCAGCAATAGCCTCTTCGATAACATCAAGGATTTCAAATCGAGCTTTTTTAGCTTGCGCCAAAGCTTCTTCAAGGATTTGTGGAGTAATCCCTTCAATCTTGATATCCATCTGAAGAGCTGTAATACCATCACGCGTACCAGCAACCTTAAAGTCCATGTCACCAAAGTGGTCTTCCAAACCTTGGATATCTGTGAGAACAGTATAGTTTGTCCCATCTGAGATAAGTCCCATTGCAATCCCTGCAACAGGTGCTTTAATTGGGACACCACCAGCCATAAGGGCAAGCGTACCAGCCGTGATTGAGGCTTGAGAAGACGAACCGTTTGATTCTAAAACTTCTGCTACCAAACGGATGGCATATGGGAATTCTTCTAAGCTTGGAAGAACTTGTTCCAAAGCACGCTCACCGAGGGCACCGTGACCAATTTCACGACGGCCCGCAGCTCCATAACGACCAGTTTCCCCAACAGAGTATTGTGGGAAATTATAGTGGTGTAGGAAACGTTTTTTGTACTCTGGATCCAAACCATCAACAATTTGGGTTTCCCCCATTGGTGCAAGCGTTAAGACTGAGAGGGCTTGTGTCTGACCACGTGTAAAGAGACCTGAACCGTGAACTTTTGGTAAGAAGTCAATTTCTGCATCTAAAGGACGAATCTCATCAACACGGCGGCCGTCAGGACGAACCTTGTCTTCTGTAATGAGACGGCGAACTTCAGCGTGCTCCATTTGCTCCAAGATTTCAGTCACATCACGATAGATACGTTCGAAATCTGGATCTTCCGCATAACGAGCCGTGTATTCACCAAAGACTTGTTCACGGACTTCATGTGTTGCATCTTGACGAGCTAATTTTTCTTCGACTTGAACCGCACGCGCCAAATCATCGTAGTACTTGTCATTGATTTCTTTGAAGAGCTCTGGATCAACTTGTAGTAGTTCCACATCTGCTTTTTCTTTACCAACAGCAGCGACAATTTCTTCTTGGAAAGCGATCAATTCTTGGATAGCCTCATGACCTTTCAAGAGAGCTTCCAACATAATATCTTCTGATAATTCTTTGGCACCAGACTCAACCATGTTGATTGCTTCTTTGGTACCAGCAACAGTCAACTCAAGGGCAGAAGCTTCTTTTTGCGCCTTATCAGGGTTGATGATGAATTCGCCATCGACATAAGCCACTTGAACCCCTGCAATAGGGCGTTTGAATGGAATATCCGAAATAGCAAGAGCGAGTGATGAACCAAACATAGCAGCCATTGGAGCACTAGCATTTTCATCATAAGAAAGAACGGTGTTAATCACTTGAACTTCGTTACGGAAGCCTTCTGCAAACATCGGACGAATAGGGCGGTCAATGAGACGTGCTGTTAGGGTTGCATCCGTTGATGGACGACCTTCACGCTTATTGAATCCGCCTGGAAATTTGCCCGCAGCATACATCTTTTCTTCGTAGTTAACTTGAAGCGGGAAAAAGTCACCAGAAGCCATTTTCTTAGACATAACAGCAGCTGTCAAGACCGTTGAATCACCATAACGGACAACTGTAGCACCGTTGGCTTGTTTGGCAACTTGACCAATTTCAACCACCAAAGGTTTTCCAGCAAATGTTGTTTCAAAAACCTGTTTACTCATGTATTTACCTCTTTTAATAGAACGTTAGATACCTTGTTTTTTACAAAGCTCAACCTAACTGAAAATCCGTCAAACTCAGCTTTGCAACAAACCATGGTATCTGTATTATTCTACCATAAAATCATCAAAAAAACACGGCTATTCACCATGTCTTCTTGGTCTTTGTAAAGTCAAATAATCGCTTAGAAGTCCAACTGCATCTGCTCGTTAAAGTAGGTTTTGTAAGCAAAATAGGAAGCAATCACAGAACCCAAGCTTGTAGCCGCTAAAAGCATAAACATGACCATAATTTGATATTTAATAGCGTAAACCGGGTCTACTCCTGCAAAAATCAAGCCAGACATCATCCCTGGTAGGCTAACCAAACCAACTGTTCTCGCAGAGTCAATGGTTGGCTGAACACCTGTTTTAATCGCTTGACGCAAAATAGATAGCGAAGCCATCTTAACTGGCGATCCAAGGGCTAACTTTTCCAAGACTTGCTGGCGCTGATCCGTGAACAAACTGTGCATGGCACGATAACTGAGTCCGATGGCAACCATAGAGTTGCTGGCAATCATCCCTGAAATAGGAACAATCTGAGAAGGAACAGCTTTGATGGCACCCGAAGCAATCAGAATACCCAAAGTGATAATCGTTGATAGCAACAGCGCCACCCAAGACTGCCATAGATATTTGGTCTTATTAGGATTGCGCGAATGGGCTTGTCGACTGGCATTAAAGATAATCACCATAACCATAGCAAAGGTCAAAAAGATATTATTGACTTGGAAAATATATTTCAATACAAAACCAACAAGTACCAACTGTACAACCGTTCGTACCACGGCGATAGCCACATCTTTCCCTAAGCCTAATTTTTCTTTAGCACTGATGCCCATGGCTAAGAGCACTAAGCCGAAAGCCAAAGCCAAAGATAAGTTACTAACTGATACGTTTGTCACCGACTAATACTCCTTTCTCGATAGTCACCAGACGACTAGCTGCTTGAATTTCCTCACTGTCATGAGTCACTTCGATAATGGTGTGACCGGCCGTATGGTAGTCTGCAATAACACCGTTAACCAAGCGCTTAGTAACACCATCTAAACCAGCAGTCACCTCATCCAGTAACAAAACCCTAGGTTCAAAAAGCAAATTGCGCACAAGAGCCACACGCTGCTTCTCACCACCAGATAGGTCCTTGACCTCTTGGTCAAGATAAGCTCTAGATAAATCAAAACGTTCCAATTGCCCCACTACCTTAGCCTCATTGAAAGGAAGTTGACGAATCTCAAAAGGAAACTGCATATTATCTCTGACAGTCTTACCAAACAAGACAGGCTGTTGAAAACAATATGACACCTGACGACGATAGCTTACAGGATCTAGATCTGCCAAAGACTTGCCATCAAAGATAATATCTCCAGAAACTGGGGAAATCAGGCTTGATAAAAGCTTCAATAGACTACTCTTACCACTTCCAGATGGACCTGATAAGGTCACTCGCTCTCCATCTTCCACCGATAAAGAGATATCAGATAAAATTGCCTTATCCGCTACTTGATAAGACACATGATTAAGATTAAAAATAGACATGACGTTATTATATCACTCTCTCAGTAAAATAATAAGAAAACAGTTTCAATCTCAACAATATACTTATAAACAAAAAAAGATATTCCACTAGGAATATCAAATAAAAAACCATAAAATCGAACCAAAATTCATGATATAGCTACTTTCTTGGAAAATATATCACAATGATAAACTCTAAAAACAGGACAATAATGTCCTAGACTAACCTTTTGTCTTTGTCGTATTCCATTTTTAAACGATTAAGCAATATCGGTTCGTCTAAAGACTCGGCGATTAGAAAAGCTGTTTGATAGCTACTTTCCATCTGCTCGATATCCCCTTGAAATAAAGCCAATTTAGCTTTAAACATCTCTAAAATCGGCTTGTTTTGATAATGCTTAGTGACTTTAATCACACGATCTAAAGTATCAATACAGTCTGGATAGTAGGCAACATTTTCTTGTGCTAAAACTGCCAAAACAACTTCTTCCATTTGATAAGCAATATCTGGATCAGATAAGTCTCCTTTTGAAAAAATAGACGGAATAAAGTAATCAAAATAACGACTATCTTCAATACCTACTGCACATAAAAAGAGGTATAGAGAAATAAGAAGATAGTCATTCCAATTGTAAGCCTTTTTCAGTAAAACTTGTTCAAAATATTCTTCAATCAGTTGCTCTGCAAAAGCTGTTTTATGGGTAACAAAAACATCCAAATCAGCTTGTAACACCTCAATAGCCATCTGTTCTTCTTCAGGGACTGAATCATAATAGGTTTGCAGTTCATCCATCAACCCATCCAAATAGTTTAGTCTTTCAGGATCTTCGTAACTTTTGAATTGGACAATACGACGTTTAAGAGACACATATGATTGAGGAAGCGCCATTTTATCAGGTTCAATAAACTCCTGAATGGAAACGCCTAGTCTTGACGCAATAAAAAGGCCTTTATCTATTGACAGCAAACTCTTCCCTGTTTCAATCCGAGTTAATTGTCGGACGCTCAAATGTGATTCATCATCGCAGAGAGCTTCCTTTGTATACCCCTTACGCTTTCTTGCAGCCCTAACCCGCTGTCCTATCTCAGCTTTCAATTCCTCAGACATCATTATTCTCCATGCATAATAATGATATTATTATAACAAAAAATACAGAAATATTAATATTTCTGTATTATTGACGCATTTTTAAATTCCTCTTGTAAGAGTAAATGAGAGCAACAGCAAGTAAAATTGCCCATACCAATAGGGCACAAAACTGCTGAGAAAATAACTCAAATGTTTTCCCTTGGGTCAAAAAGGCCTGACTTAAACCGATAAAGGAATAATTCAAAACTGTATTAAAACCTTTAAGTTCAGCTGATAAAATTGGGAGAAAAGTTACAAAAAAGAAAATCATTAAACTGTATGCACTGGCTTGCAATTGCGTTTTAGATAATAAGGCAATCGTACTATTTAATGCAATAAAAACCATTGTTGTCATTAAAATAACGAAAACATATGTCCCCCAAGAAACAATCTCAACACCACCTATCATTGGGATAACAAGCGCAGAAATGGTAGAAAAAACGATAGGAAAGGCAAATATCGAAAGCAGATACTCTGCCTCACCAACTCCAGACAGCAATAAGGTCTTCAAATTTCTTTTTTCTTTCTCCTCGCTAATAATCATCGATGAAAAAATACCTGCTGTTAGCGCATAAATCATATTAATTGACATCGATAGCAAAGAAACACTTCCTCTCATATCAGGAATAATATTCAAAAGATAGGCATCTACTATTGGCATAAGACCACAGATGATTAGAATGACTTTATTACTTAATAGGTAGCGCCATCTCAACCACAACAAAGATGAAAAATTAGCCATGATTTTCCTCCGTCAATTTGATAAATATAGTTTCTAAGCTTGTTTCATAGGTATGCATACTAACAATATCATGATCCAAATAATCTTTGACGTTCGATTTAGCTACAATGATTTTTTTGCCACTAGCATATGTTAATTCAATAGCATCTTGTTTACTATGTCGAGTAATGATATCAGATGGACTTCCATTTTCGACAATTTGTCCTTTATGTAAAATAGTAATATAATCACAAACTTTGCTAGCTTCTGACATATTATGCGTAGTTAGGAAGATGGTTGTACCCCTAGATTTCAAATCAAACAAGAGATGATGTACTTTTTCTGCTAGACTGGGATCCATTCCAGAAGTAGGCTCATCCAAGAAAACTACTTCCGGATTGTGCAAAATCGCTCGAATGAGGAGCAGACGCTGTTTCATACCAACAGATAAACTTTCCGCTTTTTTATGACGACTATCATATAAATCTAGCTTCTTTAAGTAATCATAGACCGTCTCTTTCGAGACTTTATGAAACTTTGCAAAGAATAATAGATTATCCTCAACGGTCATCTTTTCATAAAAACCAACAACATCACTCATGATACCTATCCTTTTGAAGTCATGCTTGGTTAATGATGACACATCTTTTCCGAAGATAATTGCTCCTCCACTATCCGCACGAAGCTGACCAGTTAAAATGTTAATTGTTGTTGTCTTACCAGCTCCCGAAGGACCTAAGAATCCAAATATTTGACCTTTATCAAGGCTAAAAGAAATATTATTCAGCGCAGATGAACCTTTAAATGACTTTGATAACTGTTTGACTTCAATTTGTTTAGACATCTTTTTCTCCTTTGTGCATGTCTTACCATTATAAAATAATATCTCCTAGAAAACAGGACATATTTGACCTATTACAAAATTCATTTCTAAACGATATTATTCTTACACTTTCATTAAAACTGCAGTTTAGAATTGAGTAAAAAATGGAGGTAAAACGATGCTAACTGGTGTACTCATCTATACAGGTGTTAAAGTAGGACTAGCAGCTGCTGCAGCCTACTACTATACACATCGATAAAGTAGAAAAGAGAATTCCTTATAAGGATTCTCTTTTTTTCATGTTTGCTTAAAGCTCTCCCAAATGGAAGAGTTGCATTGAACTCGCCTACGAGACTTGACGAAAAGAGAAAGTTCTCTAGACGGCTCCTGAAATGTATTTAAAACAAAAGAAAAATACCCGTAGATTAGATGCTTAACTGAACTCAGGCTAAAATCCTAGTGTACAAACATACAGCATCATTTTTCTATCTTTATACGAATGGTTAAACGCCCTGACAGATTCGTTGAACACAGCCTAAAAGATCGGAAAAAAGACAAACTGCCTCGAAATAAACATTTCGGGCAGTTTTCTATTTTTCAGTCGCTTTTTGACGGCTTTTGTATCCGAATTAACGACGAAGTCCAAGAGATTGGATAAGCTCACGGTAACGGTTTACGTCTGTGCGGCGTAGGTATGCCAACAAGTTACGGCGGTGACCGATCTTCTTCATCAAACCACGGTATGTCGCGTGGTCTTTTTTGTGCTCTTTGATATGGTTGTTAAGGTGGTTGATTTCCCAAGTAAGTACTGCTACTTGAACTTCAACTGAACCTGTGTCGCCTTCATGACGAGCATATTGTGAAATGATTTCATTTTTTTTCTCTTTTGAGATTGCCATAGTATATTCTCCTTTTTTTGCTTGATCCGAGTCCTAGGATTGGCACTCCTAAAACCAAGAAAAAGTTGGTTTTGTCGATTACCGACTTTATTATTTTATCAAATTATAGACTTAGGGTCAATTTTTTCTTTTTGAAAACAATCGACCTCCCAGTAAGCAAACTGACATACTAAGGATGAGTAAAGCATATAAGCCAAAAACACCAGTTGAGGTATTTGTTAAAGCGCTCAACACTTCTAACGCCAAAGCTGTTGACCCTCCTCCTAGATTGCATCCCAGAAGAACCAGAGTTGTCGCTGTTGCAACAAGATGAGCAGGCATCTTTTCTGAGATGGTATGAAAAGCGTAAGTCACAGCTAAAGAATAGAAGAAACCTGACATCAAGGCGCCAATTACTAAAAATAACCAGTTATCAGCTTGCCATAAGATGAGGCAGCCTAAACCAAAAATCAAGCTAACACCAACTTGGAAGAATTTCCCTAAAAAATCCATCAAGGGAGAGTATAAACCTCCCGCTAAAATCCCCATAATCATCATAGCACTCAGTAGAATACTGGATTGGGACGCTGTTCCTAAGTCGAGACTCTCCACAACTTGAGGAATCCTAATAGTGACTGAGGAATTGACCAAGATAATGAAGCCCGCATAGCAAGCAGTCCCAACAATATAAAGTAATTGCTGGTAAGAAAGACGAGTTGCTTTTACCTGAGTTTGCTCATGGTCTTCTTGTGGGGCTTCTGGTACAAACGCTAGGTACATGATTAAAATCAATAAACCAAAAGCATAAATCGCAAACGAAGCGGACCAGGAGACACCCAAGAATTGTCCTGCCAAAAAGGTCAGTACTGCTGAACCCAAAACTTCCATAGAACCTCTGAGACCAAGCATTCGACTACGATCTTTTCCTGTAAAGCGTTCACTAATAATATTAATAGCACGCGCATTAAGCATACCAATCCCACTTCCCAAAAGGATTCGTGAGACAAGTAACAAAGGGTAACTTTGGAAAACAACCGGTAAACTGCCTCCGACAGATAATAACAAAAGACCAATAACAATAATGACCCTTTCTTTTAACAATCGGTTGATGAATGGACTTAAGAGTAGAATCCCCATGATAGCAAAAGAAGACAGGGGAATAAGCCGCTCAATTTGCGAAGCTGTGTAACCATTTTTTTCAAAATGACTAATCATCTGAGGTAGGGCTGGTGATATGGCAAAAGTTGATACCAACATTAGAGATAAGGAGAGCAGACTAGCTCTTTCAAGGGTAGACTTCATAAGGAACCTTTCTTGCACAATTAAACTATGCTCAGTATAATGAATCTTAAGTGTTATAAATAGGACCTATGTCCTAAAAGGAGGATGAAAACGATTTTTATGGACAAATCAATCGAGGACCACTTAACTAATGAGGCCATACACCATTTTTTCCCAGAAAAATATCATCGCTATTTACGGCTTATTACTTATCAAAAAGGAGAAGTCATTTGTTATCAAGGAGACCTTTTGAATCACATCTCTTATTTTCTATCTGGCAAAGCTAAAGTCATTCGACAATCTGCAAACGGTAAGGAACATATTTTAGAGACTATTCAAACCCCCACTATCATCGGTGATATTGAACTTCTGGCTCAGAAGACTGCTGTCTCTTCTGTTATCGCATTAGAGGATTGTCAACTGATTCAACTACCACTTTTTGATAAGGCAGAGTTATTATCGGATCCGCTGTTTCTATATCAAGTTGGTCGAGAAATTGCGCTAAAATGCTATCAACAGAATGTCAGCTCATCTACTAATATCACCTACTCTGTTAAAGAGCGTTTAGCTAGCCATATTTTAAATATAGCCAATACAGAAGAATTCACACTGGAATTGTCCCTTTTAGCTGATGCTTTTGGAACCAGCTACCGTCATTTAAACCGTGTGGTGAAACAAATGCTTGATGAAAATATTATTCAAAAAACACGCTTCAAACACTACAAAATCACTAATAAAAAAGCACTTCAAGCCTTGGCAATCCAAGATTAAAGTGCTTTTCCAATTCTTACTACTCTTGTTTTGGATGAGCTGACGGTAAGACAAGATTAAGAATGACACCAACAATGGCACTTAGTGCTGTCCCTGAAAGCGTCAAGGCTCCCAACTCAAGCACAGCACTGCCCAAACCGAGAACAAGCATGGCACTAGCGATGATTAGATTACGTACTTGAGAGAAATCCACACGACTTTCAATCAATACTTTCAAACCATTGCTTGCAATAACACCATAAAGTAGAATGGACATGCCTCCTAATACAGCATTTGGAATCGTTGAAATCAAGGCCGTAAATTTTCCAAAGAAGGAGAAGGTAATAGCAATCAAGGCTGCGTTACGAATCACTGATACAGAGGCAATCCTTGTCATTCCGATAACGCCAGTGTTTTCTCCGTAAGTCGTATTAGCAGGACCACCAATCAAAGCAGATACTGCTGTTGCCACACCATCCCCAATTAAGGTATACTTTAGCCCTGGATTTTTTAAATATTGACGACCAGTAATTTGACCAAGAACCGTATGATCACCGATGTGTTCAGCAATCGTTACAACTGCGATCGGTAAGATAGCAAGCATTTCTGGGCCAAAATAGAACTTATAGGTTTGAAAATGACCTGCTTTAAAAGGAAGGTAAAATTGAGGAATTTCAAACCAAGCTGCTTCCTTAATAGGTGTAAAGTCAACCAAACCAAGGAAAGCAGATAGCACATAACCACCAATAATCGCTACTAAAAATGGAATAATTTTGATAAAACCACGACCACTTGTATTGATAATAGCAGCAATCAAGAAGGTTACTGTAGCTACCAAGATATGGCGCCAATCAGAATCTGCAACAAAACCGGCATTGGTCACCGCAGAACCTGCCAAGCCCAAACCAATCACAATAATCATTGGTCCAATAACAATAGGGGGTAGTAATTTGTCTATCCAAGATGTTCCCACTAAGCCGACAAGACCTGCAATCAGAACATAGATAAGCCCGACAAAGAAAATCCCCGTTTGAGCCGCTGAAACATCACCACCCATGGCTTTTATTGCAGTTGCCATCGCCGTAATATAGGCAAAAGAAGAACCTAGATAAACGGGCACTTTAAACTGAGTAGCAACTTGATAAATCAAGGTTCCAATACCTGAAGCAAACAAGGCAACTGAAACTGGCATACCCAAGATCAAGGGAACTAAAATAGTAGCTCCGAACATGGCAAAAACGTGTTGGAAGCTAAGCAAAATGCCTTTACCAAAGGCCGGCTTTTCATGAACATCTAAAAGCAAATCGACTTTATTCAAATCAACATCAATGACTGAATGTTCATCTGTAGTAATCGTGTTTTGTGACATATCTCCTCTTTCTCTGGGCATAAGAAAAGTCATATTCACATGGAATACAACCCCTTTTGTCTACACAAAAGGACCCAGCTATATCATATAGTCATAGGCCCTCAATTGTTTAATCCTCAAAAGCTGATAGAACACATCTTTTTTTGAGTATTTTCCTTGATGTCTTTCTCACCTCACGGGATGAGTTTAAAAACCTACGCTTTAAATATTTTAACACAAGGTTATTCAAAAAGCTAGCTATTTTTTCTATTACTCTTTACCATTTCTAGATGAAATTAAACTTTTTTAATGACTTCTTCAGTCCGTATAATTGTTGCAAATTCATCATGTAATGTTGCAATACTAATATCATGAATCGTTTGTGCAGGAACACTATTACCTTGATGATCAGGTAAATCAAAAGAAGCTGTCGCATCCTCTACTAAAAAAGTATTAAAACCATAATTACCAGCCATTCTGGTTGTTGTTGATACACAATGAGGAGTTGTCAAACCAGCAATGAATAACGTATCTATCTCTTGGTCGTCTAAATATTTTTTTAATTCAGTACCTATAAAGGCACTGTTTACTGTTTTGGAAATCACTTTTTCACCCATCTTTGGTGTCACAATCTTTTGAAATTCAAAACCACTTCCTTTGTAGAAAAAACGAGATTCTGGAGATTTACTGAAATGATTAATATGAACAATAAGTTCTTTCTTTTCTCGAAAGAAGTTCAAGAGTTTGCCAGCTTGTTTCTCAGCATCCTCATTGTTACGAGCACCCCACGAACCATCTCTAAATGTTCTCTGAATATCAATTAAAATCAAAGCTCTCTTCATATTAATTTTCTCTTTTTACACCATAATACTTTAATAACCAAATCGACTACCTTGTTATTTTTTCTCTTTTAATGCAAGATTCAAAACCAAGGCTGCTAGTGTTCCTGTTGAGATGCCTGATGAGAGGACCATTTGGATGGGCATTGGTAAACCTGATAGGAGTTCGGGACGAACGGTTACTCCAATCCCTAATGCGAAGGCAACAGAGATGATCAGTAACTCGCGGTCACCCATTTTCACAGTCGCCAGGGTCTTAATCCCCTGTGCGGCAACTAGTCCAAACATAATCACTCCAACACCACCTAAAACTGGCTGTGGCATGATCGAAATCAAGGCTGATACTTTTGGAAAGACTCCGAGGATTGCCAAAATCAAACCGGCAACTACCATGACGTGACGGCTAGCGACTTTGGTAAGGGTAATCAACCCAACGTTTTGAGAGAAGGCTGTGTTTGGTCCTGCACCGAAAACTCCTGCAATCATAGAACCAACACCATCTGCCAAAACACCGTTGGCAGCACGTTCGCTGGTGATTTTAGTATCAGAAGCTTCTCCAATGGCCATCATAATTCCAACCGTACCGATGAGCGATACCACATAAGCAGGCACAAAAGATAGAATGGCAGAGAAATCAAAGGTAACACCGTAATTGAAAATCTTTGGAAAGGCAAACCAGGCTGCCTCATTGACCGCTGATAAGTCCACTTTACCCAGAAAAATACAAAGGATGTACCCAAAAATCATCCCGATAAAAACAGATGCTGTTGACCACATCCCTTTACCATAATGGTTTAGGATAAGGGTGAAGACCATGACGACAAAAGCAATGGTAATATTTTCCACAGAAGCATAATCCTTGGCACCAGAACCACCGGCTGCCCAGTCCATGCTGACTGGTAAGAGTGTGATACCGATAAGAGCCACAACGGTCCCTGTAATCAATGGCGGAAAGAATTTCATCAATGGTTTAATAAAGCGGCTAAGAACGATTTCTACCAAAGAACCAGCAACAGTTGCTCCAACAATCCCAGCAATGCCAAAACGGCTTCCAACAGATATGGCTGGATTGGCAAAGGTAAAGTCTGTCCCCATCATCCCTGAGACACGAGATCCGATTGGCCCCAAACCTTTGGATTGAAGCATTGTCGCTATTCCAGCTACAAAGATGGAGGCAGATACCATGATTGATGTATCTTCGACGCTAAGTTTGAGCGCACCAGCAACAACAAGTGGTACTGCAATAATACCAGCAAAGGCTGCAAGAATATGTTGCAAAGCCAATACAATTGATACTCCTACTGGTGGCTTGTCCTCAATTTTATACAAGATTTGTTCGGATGTTTCCTCTAAAACCAACTTTTTTTCTAAAGACATCTAATATTTCCTCTAAAAATAAAAATATATTTCATTCTAACATCATTTTTTCTTTTTTTCAATGATTTTATCGAACTATTTTATAGTTATATTTATTTTTGTTCGTATTTTTATTTTCTTAGCTTACAAATCTTGCGTGATCAAAACTTTAACTGACTTTCATTTTATGATATAGTTAAAAGTACGAAAACTATCAATAAAACTAGCAAAGGAAACCATATGTCACCGATTGAAAAAATTACCAAAGCAGCGCATTTGATTGATATGAATGATATCATCCGTGAGGGCAATCCGACTCTTCGCGCTAAGGCGGAAGAATTTACTTTTCCTCTTTCAGATCAGGATATTATCCTTGGTGAAAAAATGATGCAATTCTTGAAACACTCACAAGACCCTGTTATGGCTGAAAAACTTGGCCTTCGTGGTGGTGTTGGTTTAGCTGCGCCACAATTGGATATTTCAAAACGTATCATCGCTGTTCTTGTTCCAA
The DNA here is from genome assembly GCF_002953735.1 of Streptococcus pluranimalium. NCBI lineage: Bacteria > Bacillati > Bacillota > Bacilli > Lactobacillales > Streptococcaceae > Streptococcus > Streptococcus pluranimalium. The sequence goes on from NZ_CP025536.1 coordinate 1,886,359, forward strand.
ATCCTGAAGATGAGGAGGGGAATCCACCTGAAGAGGCCTATAGTCTTCAAGAAATGATGTACAATCCCAAAATTATCTCTCATTCTGTACAGCAGGCTGCGCTTGCAGATGGTGAAGGATGTCTTTCAGTCGATCGTGTGGTTGAGGGATATGTTCCTCGTCATTCTCGCATTACCGTCGAATACTTCGACAAGGATGGTCATAAACAAAAGCTAAAACTCAAAGGATACAATGCCATTGTCGTTCAACATGAAATAGACCACCTTAATGGCGTCCTTTTCTATGATCGCATCAATATTGCAGAACCCTTCAAAATCGAAGAAGGGGTTATTATCTTAGATTAACATACTAAAATGAAGTAGTGGGACAGCTCCGAAGCACGAGAGCACCCACTACTTTTTGTTATATTAATATTGATGGTTGAAAATAAGTTCGCTGTAAATAGAGGATAATAAAAAGGCTAGAACCTTATGTCCTAGCCGACTGTTTTAGGCAACAATAGCTTTAGCTACTTCTTCTGTTGTCATGCGTGAGAAATATTGTGTGGTGTCGATTGTTTGGAGTTTTTCAAGAACGTCTTTGTACTCATATCGGGTGCCTACTAAGAGCTCTTCAATATCTTTAGCTGGTTTGACACCAAAGAAGTCTCCATAGATGGTCAAGCCTTTGATGATTGAGTTCTCAACGTTGGCATAGGTTGTGATTTTACCTGCTGGGTAACGAACGGCACGTGAAACTGTGTACTCTGGTGATGAGCCAAAGTTCCATTCCCAAGTATTGAATTGCTCATCGTATGATTTTTGGATGGCTGCCAGGTCTTCATCTGAGAAGACATACTCTGTCATGTCAGGGTATTCTTCTTTCATTTGGTTCAAGAGGGCATCTTGGAACTCCAAAACTGTCATTTTTTCTGGCAATTCGTTATTAATATTGGTGACACGGGCACGAACTGACTTGACACCTTTAGACTCGATTTTATCTTTACTCACCTTTAGAGCATCTCCCAGCACCGTCATATCTACATCAAAGAGGAGGCAACCATGGTGCATCATGCGACCTTTGTGGTAGGCTTGAGCATTTCCGGCGATTTTTTTACCATCAATTTCCAGATCATTACGCCCTGAAAACTCAGCCTTGACACCCAATTTTGCCAAGGTATCGATAACAGGTTTTGAGAACGTTTCAAAGTCGAATGACCCTTCGCCAGCCTTATTAGAAATGATGGTATAGTTGAGGTTGTTCAAATCATGGTAAACCGCACCGCCACCTGAAAGACGGCGAGCGATATGGATACCATGCGCGTCAGTGTATTCTTTGTTAATTTCTTCGATGGCATTTTGATGACGACCGATGATAATGGCTGGCTCATTAATCCATAAAATGAATAGCTCATCCTCATCAACTAGTTCACGAAAAGCATAAGCTTCAAGGGCAATATTGTAATGTGGATTATTACTGGTATTGACAATATATTTCATCAAAAAACTCCTTTATTTTAGCTAGTTTGCGTGTGCAAAAATATACTCTTTAAGTATAATGCAAACGCTAGCAAATAACAAGATATTACAAATCTTTGCCCTAAAATCTATTCAATAACAGTTCTTCTAAGTTTTAGAGACGCATTATACTGTTCAACTTCAAGTGCTCCAAAAATGTATTAAAATAAACTAGATTATTGATAGCTTCACGCTCAATAACCTTCTGACGACAAAACACCTTGATCAATATTTAACGAGATATCTTGCCTAGTTTAAAGTTTAGGTGAGGCAGCATAGTGCTCATCGTTTGTTATCAAATGCTTTAGCAGTTAGATTAAAATAATTTTATGACGAAGACACCTTCCGTTCGATTTTAACGGAAGGTGTCTTCTAATGTAAGAGTTAACTAAGCTGTTGTTTCAAGGACTTTAATCCTTAGAAACAACAGCTTACGATAGAATCTACTGATTAAATCAACAAAAAGAGCAGCAGTCGGTAATACTGCTACTCTTTTTGTTGATTAAACCATTAACTATCTAGACATACTATTCACAATAATCAATTCTTTTCAGCAGATACTAGGCAGCGAAAGCGAAGATTGAATTAAAGGTCATCAAGCTGAGCTTTATACTCACAATAATAAAGTTTAACAATAGGGGCTAATATTATAGATACTTACGACGAAAAATGACCTCGTTCGACATTAATGAGGTCATTTTTCTAGTTCAAGGTTTAGGTGAGGCACCATAGTGCTCACCGTTTGTTATCAACTGCTTTAGCAGTTAGATTAGAATAATCTTATGACGAAGACACCTTCCGTTCGATTTTAACGGAAGGTGTTTTCTAATGTAAGAGTTAGCTAAGCCGCCATAGCGGTTAGCGTCTTGTTTCAAGGACTTTAGTCCTTAGAAACAACTACTCTTATTTACGTTTTGGTGGGTTATGGATAGCTTCACCCAATACATCAGCAAATGCTTCGTACATAACTTCTGAGAAGGTTGGGTGTCCGTGAATTGAAAGGAGAAGTTCATCTACTGTCAATTCATTTTCCATAATAGTTGCTGCTTCGTTGATCATTTCAGCTGCTGCTGGACCAATGATGTGCACACCAAGGATTTCATGGTATTTAGCATCTGCGATAACTTTAACAAAACCTTGGTCTTCATTTGAAGCAATAGCACGTCCGTTACCTGTGAAGCTGTTTTTACCGATAAGGATGTCACCGTATTTAGCACGAGCATCTTCTTCAGTCATACCAACCATGGCAACTTCTGGGTGTGTGTAAACAGCAGCTGGTGTAAATTCAAGGTTAGCTTTGCGAACTTTACCATGCATAGCATTTTCAGCAGCTACTTCACCCATACGGTAAGCAGCATGCGCGAGCATTTTAGTACCGTTCACATCACCTGGTGCGTAGATACCTGGAATAGATGTTTCTTGATACTCGTCAACCTTAATACGGTTACGCTCCATTTCAAGATTAAGGTTTTCAAGTCCATTCATTTGTGGTACACGACCGATTGAAAGGAGTGCTTTTTCAGCAACAACTTCTGAACCATCGTTAAGTTTCAATGTCAATTGGTTGTTTGCTTCAACAATTTCAGAAACACCAACAGATGTCTTGATGTTCATACCTTTTTTAGCAAGAATTTTTTGAAGTTCAAGAGACACTTCTTTATCCATAGCAGGGATGATACGATCAGCCATTTCAATAACAGTAACTTCAACACCGTATGAAGCCCATACAAGTCCAAGTTCGATACCGACAACACCGCCCCCCATAACAGCAAGTGATTTCGGCATTTCACGAAGGTCAAGAATATCGTCAGAAGTCAAGACAAGTTTAGAGTCAATTCCTGGGATATTGATGCGTGATACTTTTGAACCAGTTGCAAGGATAATATTACGTCCTTTGATGGTTTCTGAACCAATTGTAACTGTTTTATCTGGGTTAACTTGTCCAAGTCCATTGAACATGGTTACTTTGTTAGCTTTAAGAAGACCTGCAACACCACCTGTCAATTTCTTAACAACAGAGTTTTTGAAGTCAACTGTTTTATCCATATCGATAGTATAGTTTGTTGAAGCAAGGTTGATACCACGACCGGCCGCATGCTTAATACCATCAAGGATTTCAGCATTTTTAAGGTAAGTCTTAGTTGGGATACATCCCACGTTCAAACAAGTTCCACCGAATTCTGATTTTTCAACGATGGCAATTTTACCACCGAGTTGAGCACCGCGAATAGCAGCGTAGTAACCAGCAGGGCCACCACCAACAACGATGATGTCGTACTCATTATCTGCAAGTGGCGCTTTTTCAGCAGCAGGCGCAGCTTCTTGAGCTGGTGCTTTTGGCACTTCAAGACCTGCAGCTTCAAGGTCTTCAGTCGTACGTTTCACATCAACATCAGATCCTGCAGGTGAACCAGCTTCCACTTCTTCACCAGCTTCACCAATGTACCCGATTGTTTCTGTTACTGGTACCGTTTCACCAGCTTGACGAGTGATTTTCAAAAGAACACCTGAGTCTTCTGCTTCGATTTCCATGTTTGTTTTATCAGACATGATTTCAAGAAGAACATCACCTTCAGCGACAGTATCACCTTCAGCTTTTTTCCACTCGATGATTTCACCCTCGGCCATATCAACACCGAGTTTTGGCATAATAATTTCAACAGCCATTATTGATTTCCTTTCGTAAGATACATTGGGCATTTGAAAGAAGGATTTTTGACAATCCTACGTAGACAGCCATGTCCCACAGATAATCTTAAATCATTCTTCTTTCAGCCCATCTTTAGTTTTTGTTTACAGTAGATGATATAACTAAATTAAATCAATCTCATCAGATAAGCAATTCAAATGGATTTTCCATCAATTTCTTTAGGTCAACCATGAATTTAGCACCATTCATACCATCAACCAAGCGGTGGTCAATTGTCAAGCACATTGCCATGATTGGACGTGCGACAATTTCACCATCCACAACTGTTGGCGTTGGAATCGTTGCACCGATACCAAGGATAGCTGAGTTAGGTTGGTTAATGATTGGGTTAAAGGTCTTAGTGCCAAACATACCCAAGTTTGTGATTGAGAAGGTTGAACCAGACATTTCAGCAGCTTTTAATTTACCGCTTTGAGCTTTCTTGATAACGTCTTTTGATGCAAGAACGAAATCTGACAAACTCATCTTATCAGCACCATGAACAACTGGAACGACAAGTCCATCGTCAAGACCTACGGCAATACCAAGGTTAACGAAGCGATGAAGCTCAATGTCATTGGCGTCATTGATGAGTGAAGCATTCATGTATTCATGCTCAGGTTTCATCAATGTTTTAACAACTGCCATACCAATCAAATCAGTAAAGCTAACTTTAAGTCCTGTTTTAGCCATGATTGGGTCGATGAGTTTCTTACGAAGGGCGATCATTTCTGTCATGTCAATATCGTAATTAAGCGTGAAGGTAGGTGCTGTAAGGTAAGAGTTTGTCATACCTTTAGAGATAGCCTTACGCATTGCTGACATTGGTTTGTGCTCAACGCCTTCAGGAAGTTCAACCACTTTTTCTTCTTTAGCAGGAGCTGATTCTAGAGCTGATGCTGGTTTAGATGCGTCAAGGGCAACAAGAACATCTGATTTTCTAATTTTACCAGCGAACCCAGAGCCTGTGATCGCTGAAAGATCAAGACCTTCTGCTTCAGCTATCTTACGAGCAAGTGGGGTTGCTTTAGGTTGAGCACCTTTGAAGTTTTCAACATCTGCAGCATGAACACGCCCTTTAGGACCAGATCCAGGAACAAGACCTAAATCAACACCTTGCTCACGAGCCACTTTACGAGCGGCTGGAGTAGCACGTACTTTTCCGCCTTTTCCTTGAGGAGCGGCAGCTACTGCTGGAGTTGGGGCAGCTGATTGAGTTGGAGCTGCAGCGGGTGCTGGGCTCGCTTCTTCTGTAGGTGCAGGTGCTGACCCTGCAGTCTCTGTAATTTCTTCGCCAGCTTCACCGATGTAACCAATGGTTTCAGTTACCGGTACAGTTTCACCAGCTTGGCGAGTGATTTTCAAGAGAACACCTGAATCTTCTGCTTCGATTTCCATGTTCGTCTTGTCTGACATAATCTCAAGGAGAACATCACCTTCAGCGACAGTATCACCTTCGGCTTTTTTCCATTCGATGATTTCACCTTCAGCCATGTCAACACCGAGTTTCGGCATAATAATTTCGACAGCCATAGTATTCCTTTCTTAGAATAATTGGGGCTCAGCCCATTATGTCGTAAAATAGATAAGAGGGAGAGTTGTCTTCATTTCCCTTCTTATCCTGATATTTTATTGTGATTAGTTACCGTTATTAGCCATCTTACGGATAGCTTCTTTGATTTTCTCTACATCTGGTAAGATTGCTTGTTCAAGAACACGTGCGTATGGTACAGGCACATCTTCTGAAGCCAAACGAACGATTGGATGATCAAGATAGTCAAAAGCTTCACTTTCAGTAACTTTTGTAGCGATTTCTCCGATAAATCCACCAGTCTTGTAAGCATCATTAACAAGCATCAATTTACCTGTTTTCTTAACAGAATCAACGATCATATCCAAATCAAGCGGAATCAAGGTACGTGGATCGACCACTTCAACATCAATACCCTCTTCTGCAACTTCTTCTGCTGCTTGAAGAACACGCTCTAACATACGTCCGTAAGAAACGATGGTAAGATCTTTACCTTCACGCTTGATGTCACCTTTTCCAAGTGGGATATAGAAGTCTGGATCTTGGTTAACTTCTTCTTTTTTACCATAAAGAGCTTTTGGTTCCATGAAGATAACGATGTTATTATCTTGGATCGATGACTTCAGAAGACCTTTAGCTTCATTAGCTGTACCAGGTGCAACAACTTTGATTCCCGGAATGTGGGTTAACCAAGCTTCAAGTGATTGTGAGTGTTGCGCTGCAGAACCAATACCTGAACCTGATGCCACACGGAAAGTAACAGGTGTTTTAAGACCGCCACCAAACATATAGTTGTTTTTAGCACCATTATTAACAATAGCATCCATCATGATGGTAATAAAGTCCATAAAGGTAACGTCAACGATTGGACGAAGACCTGTGATAGCTGCACCAATAGCTGCACCTGAAATAGCTGCTTCTGAGATCGGTGTATCTTTAACACGTTTAGCACCAAATTCTTCCAGCATACCTACTGACGTACCAAAGTCACCACCATAAACACCAACGTCTTCACCAATAAGGAAGATGTTTTCGTCTTTACGCATTTCTTCAGACATAGCAAGGTTTACGGCTTCACGTAATGCCATTAATTTTGTTTCTGTCATTCTTTCTTTTCCTCTACCTTTCTACTCTTAGTCTACCCATACATCTTCGAAGGCTACTGAAAGCTCTGGGAATGGACTGTTTTCCGCAAACTCATAAGCTTCATCAACTTCTGCTTTTACCTGCTCTTGGATAGCATCTAACTCTTCATCAGTTGCAATTCCTTCTGATGTCAAATAAGCACGGTATTTAAGCATTGGATCTTTTTCTTTCCACTCAGCCACTTCTTCTTTCGTACGGTATTTACCAGCATCAGATGTTGAATGACCAAACCAGCGATATGATTCAACCTCAACGATAGCAGGACCGTTACCACCACGAACATGCTCAACAGCTTTACCCATCGTTTCATATACAGCTAGAACATCGTTACCGTCTTCACAGTAGAAGCCAGGGATTCCGTATGCTTCTGCACGTGTATAAAGGTGCGGTGTGTTTGTTGCGTTTGAGATATCCATTGAGATACCATAACGGTTGTTGATGATAAAGAAAATAACAGGAAGTTTCCAAGTCGCAGCCATATTAACTGACTCATGGAAAGAACCTTCATTAGTAGCACCATCTCCTGAGAATGCAACCGCAATATTATTTGTTCCCTTGTATTGTTGTGTAAGCGCAGCCCCTGTTGCCAGTGCGAAACCGCCACCAACGATACCGTTTGTTCCGTAGTTACCTTTTTCAAAGTCAGCCAAGTGCATAGAGCCACCACGCCCTTTTGAAACACCTGTTGCCTTACCAGCAAGCTCAGCCATCATCCCTTTAAGATCCATATCTTTAGCGATTGATTGACCATGACCGCGGTGATTTGAGAAGATAAGATCTTCGTAACTCAAGTGCGCAACAGCACCAACGTTAGCTGCTTCTTCTCCAACTGAGAAGTGAGTCATCCCTTGAACAAAACCGCGACGAACGAGCTTGTTGATACGCATATCAAATTCACGAATACGTTCCATTTTCAAAAACATATCCATGTGTTGTTCTTTAGACAAAGTAACCATACTGTCCTCCAATAATATATTAATCACTCTTCATGATAACGTAATTATTCACAATTTGCAAGAAAATAAAACGCTTTCTAACCTATAACAGAAGGCTTTGGAATTAATGAAAGTTAGTGATTTCACAAACTTTTTATATGGACTTCTGTTTCATTTTCTAAAACAAATAGAATGCTTCCAAAAAGATCTCAGATTCAAAAAAAAATGCATCCTGCCAAGCGACTAAAACCTTGACAGGATGCATTTCATTATAAAGAGATTAACTGGACTTTTTTCTAAAAAGAAGATTTTTACCAGCCCCTTTAAAAGGTTATTATTCGTTAATAGCTGCAAGAAGGGCTTCAACTTGTTTATTCAAGTCTGCTGAAACTTCTTCAGTGGCAACGAATTTACCGTCAGCCCATGCTGAATCGTTAACTTTTGATGTTGTAAATTGGTCAACAAGATTTGTGCGGATAAATGGAAGAAGTGAACGGTATTGGTCACCAGCTTGCTCATGTCCACCGTTAGCAACAAGTGATACTGTTGTTACTTTATCGTGAATAGCTGATTCTGCTGCTGGGTTAGTTGGATCAAGTGAACGTGACAACCAGTCCAGAAGGTTTTTCACTGTACCAGGCATAGCAAAGTTGTAAACAGGTGAGAAGAACCAGATAGCATCTGCTGCTTGAACAGCTTCACGTGCTTGAGCAACTGATACCGGTACTACTGCTTCTAAATCTTGTGAGAAAACAGGAACATCTGAGTAATCAAGGTAAGTCACATTTGCTTTACCTTCAAGTGCTTTCTCAGCTAATTCTGCCATTTGGTGGTTGAATGACCCTTGACGTAGTGAACCAACAACGAATAAAATGTTTTTCATTTCTTTTTCCCCTTTGAAAAGTGATTTCAATTTAGTAATGATAGTCATAAAGACTCCTTCTAATTAGTAGCAATTTATTACTATGTCGTTATAGTATCAGAACTATATTATCTTGTAAAGAAAAAAGTACTATGTATTACAAATTTTTAAATTTCTTCAAAAGGTCTATCAACTGTAGCTGTTCTGCTTCCGTTAGAACAGAAAATGATTCTTCAACCCGTGCGATGTGCTCCGGTAAAACTTGCTCAATCAATCGGCGACCGTCATCTGTTAAACCAATGACGTAAGCGCGTTTATCTTTATCATCACGACGGCGATATATCCATCCATTACGCGCCATATTTTTCAAAACAACAGTCATATTTCCCGATGTGGCTAGGATTGAGTCAATCAGTTTACCGATATTCATCTCGCCTTTAGTATATAAGACATCTAAAACACTGAACTGTGTTGGCGTAATCTGATGCTTATTAAATACACTTGCCCCCAAGGCATCCAAAGTTCTCTCCGCCTTTCGAAACACAACCATAGCTTTTAGAGCAGTATTACTGTCCAGTCTACTCATCCTCATCTCCTTTAAAGGTTTCTTATACTAATTAGTGCCATCATATCATCAGAAGACCTATTTGGTCAAGAAAAAACAGGAGTTGAAAGGCTTCAAGCTCCTGTTGTCATAGATTTTGGAATAAAAGTCACAGTTGCATGCCTGTTAAGCAAAAAAATCATCAAAAAGACTCAACTGATTATCTTCTGGAAGGTTGCCAAGAATACCCATATCGGACATTTTTTCAACTAAAGTAGATGACAGGCCGCCACGTTTGCGCAACTCTGTCTTTGAAAGGAATTCTCCATCCTGACGAGCACGAACCACTTGCTTGGCAACGTTCTCTCCCAGACCCTCGAGAGCTACAAATGGCGGAATTAAGGTATCACCATCAATGATAAACTCAAGAGCATCACTACGATAGAGGTCTAATTTACCAAACTGATAACCACGTTCCAACATCTCATTAACTAACTCAAGTGTTGTAAAAAGGTCATTTTCTACATTCGTTGCTTCATTACGCTGCCTCTTCTCTGTAATATCTTTCATACGGGCTTTGACAGCTGTTAAACCACCACTCATGGTTCTAAGCTCAAAGGCTTTTGCCCGAATGGAGAAATAAGCACAGTAGTAATATAGAGGATGATGAACTTTAAAGTAGGCTACACGAAGGGCCATCAACACATAGGCTGCCGCATGGGCTTTAGGGAACATGTACTTGATTTTTCCACAAGACTCGATATACCAGTCTGGCACATTGTTCTCACGCATAGCTTGAATATAGCCATTGCGCTCGTCTTCAGGAATTTTCAACCAAAGCCCCTTACGCACACGCTCCATAATGGTAAAGGCCATCTTAGGCTCAAGACCACGGTGCATGAGGTAAACCATGATGTCATCCCGACAACCGATAACGGTCGATAGGTCAGCGATACCTTGCTTAATCAAGTCCTGCGCATTTCCGAGCCAGACATCTGTTCCGTGGGACAATCCTGACAGCTGAAGCAATTCCGCAAAGGTTGTTGGACGTGTTTCATTGACCATGCCTCGAACGAAGTTGGTTCCAAACTCTGGAATCCCGAGCATCCCCGTAGGGGTACCAATCTGCTCCTCAGTCACCCCAAGGATTTCGGTCCCAGAAAAGAGAGCCATTACCCCAGGATCATCGGGTAGGATTTCCGAAGGATTAATTCCCGATAAATCCTGCAACTTACGAATCATAGTCGGATCATCATGCCCAAGGATATCGAGTTTTAGGATATTTTCATCGATATCGTGGAAGTTAAAGTGGGTGGTTTGCCATTCTGCAGACGTATCATCTGCTGGATACTGGACAGGTGTGAAGTCATAGACGTCCATGTAGTTTGGAATAACAACGATACCACCCGGGTGCTGACCGGTGGTCCGTTTCACCCCTGCCGCTCCTTTGGCAAGGCGATCCACTTCGGCATCACGGTAAAACTTCCCATAATCACGCTCATAGCCTTTAACGAAACCGTAGGCTGTCTTATCCGCAACAGTACCAACAGTCCCCGCACGAAAGGCATACTCTTCACCAAAGATATCACGAACGTCCAAGTGGGCTGACGGTTGGTCATCACCTGAGAAGTTCAAGTCAATATCGGGAACCTTGTCTCCATCAAATCCAAGGAAGGTTTCAAAGGGAATATCTTGACCATCTTTTTTGTATAGCGTGCCACATTCAGGACAATCTTTATTTGGCAAATCGTAGCCTGAACCATAGGAACCATCTGTAATAAATTCACTGTGTTGGCAGTTTGGGCAGACATAATGCGGTGGCATGGGGTTAACCTCAGTAATCCCAATCATGGTCGCAACAAAGGAAGAACCAACGGAACCACGAGAACCTACCAAATACCCTCGTTCGTTAGAGCGATTAACCAGCATCTGCGAAGCCAAATAAATCACGGCAAAGCCATTACCCAAGATAGACGACAGCTCTTTTTCGATACGCAGATCGATAATATCAGGTAGAGGATTGCCATAAATCTCAAAAGCCTTCTCATAGGTTAATTCAGCGACAGTTTCCTCAGCCTTATCGATGTAAGGGGTGTAAAGATCTCCCTTAACGACTTCAATGTTGTCAAAGCGTTCGGCAAAAGCTTGCGTGTTTGTGACGACAACCTCATAAGCCAACTCTTTCCCCAGAAAGGCAAACTCATCCAACATCTCGTTGGTGGTTCTGAAGTGAGCTTTAGGAAGCGGCGCTGGCATGGCACCCTCACCACGTCCAATGGTACGGTTAATCATAGCCCCTTGTCCTAGACTGCGGACGATGATTTCTCGATAAATCTCCTCTTCAGGTTCGATATAATGCACATTTCCGGTCGCTAGAACTGGCTTATCTAAACGACGACCGACTTCAATCAAATCTTGAATAGCTTCTTGGATTCCCGTCTCATCTTTGATTGTACCTTGTGCTAAAAGCGGTGCATAGAGAGCAGGTGGCATGATTTCAATAAAGTCATAATACTTAGCTGCTTCAACGGCTGCTTCAACTCCCTTGGTTAAGACAGCATCAAAGACTTCCCCTTCTGAGCAGGCTGAACCTAGTAAGAGCCCTTCGCGATGAGCATTGAGCACTGTCCTTGGAATACGAGCAACCCCTTCAAAGTATTTGACATTTGAGAGGGAGACTAGCTTGAAGATGTTTTTAAGGCCAGTCTGGTTTTGCACATAGATAGTCGCATGTTTGACCCTAGCCTTCTTATAAGAATCTTCCGCAACCAGCTTGGTATTAAGGTCTGCCATATCGGTAATGCCATGACGGTCCAAGACATCATTGATAAAGATAAAGAGTAGGCGTCCTGTTGCCTCAGCATCGTAGTTAGCCATGTGGTGATGCTCAAGCGCAACTTGGAAACGTTTTGTCAAAGGTCCTAAACCATGACGTTTGTATTCTGGGTAGAGATTACGAGCGAATTCCAAGGTGTCAATGACAGATTGGGTAATGAGTGGTAAGCCATGACGCTCATAATTGGCATTCATAAAGCCAACGTCAAAAGTAGCGTTGTGGGCAACGAGGACAGTATCTTGACAAAAGGTTTGAAATTCTTCCAAAACTTGTTTTAGTGGCTTAGACCCTTGTACGTGCTGATCGGTAATCCCTGTCAACTCCGTTGTAAAGGCTGATAGTGGGTGACCTGGGTCAATGAATTCATCGAATTGTTCGATGATATTACCCTTATGCATCTTGGACGCCGCAATCTGAATCAGGTCATTATTAACAGCTGATAGTCCTGTCGTCTCCACATCAAAAACGACATAGGTCGCTTCTTTGAGAGGCATGGAAACTTCATTATAGGTGATCGGCACACTGTCTTCAACAATGTTGGCTTCCATCCCAAAAATAGCCTTTATCCCCAATTTACGGGCACGATGATAACCGTGCGGGAAACTCTGTACATTAGCATGGTCTGTAATGGCAACCGCAGGATGCCCCCACTCTGCCGCCTTATCAATCAGAGATTCCACGGTTGGTAGGGCGTCCATGGTTGACATATTCGTGTGAGCATGAAATTCCACCCGTTTTTGACCGTCTGGCATGAGGTCCTTGCGTGGCGTATGAGCAATTTCCTTAACCTGCTGAACGTTCATGGTCAAGCTCTTAGTAAACTGGTTATTTTCGATATTACCTTGCACACGAAGCCAAGCGCCTTTAGCAATCATGTCGTATTTTTTGAGGTCATCGTCATCTTTAGCCCATTTTTGCATGGCAAAGCTGGAGGTATAGTCTGTCATCTTGAAGTTGATAATATGACGACCTGTGCGTGTCGTCTTCTTCTCAACATCAAAGACCATTCCCTCAAAGACGATACGATTTTCCTCTGTTTGGATATCAATCATTGGGGTGATTTCTGCTTTTTCAAATCCCGCTTGGCGTTTAGCTGCTCTTTCTTTATAGTCAAAGGCTGGAGCTGCTTTAGGTTCTTCTGGTGGAGGACCCGCCGCTTCTAAGGCTTTCTGTGCCTCCAGGTTTTCCTGCGCAGCTTGTTCTAAGAGGGCTTCACGATTACTTTCAAATGACGACTTCAAATCTTCTGTCATGGCTTGATCAGAAGCAACTTCAAAGGTCAAATCTCCAAAACCAAACATAGCCATTTGCTGCGCTAATTTAGGAATATGATTCTTTTTGAAATGCTCATTATCAGCGTATGCTGGCCCTGTGATAATGACGTTTTGACCATCATAAGACACTTGTAGTTTAGAGAAAGTAGCCTTGAACCCAGCACTGGCACAAAGAGTATGTTCAAAAGCTTCACAGTAATAAGCCTGCAAGAGTTCTTGGTCAAACTCAGGATCTTCAACCTTGATATCAAAAGATGCCTTAATGTCAGCATTTTTGAAGGTTGACACTAGACGCATTTCAAGCTCACGGTAAAGCTCGATGGGAAGAATGTGCTCAAAGGCAAAATGAAAATCCCAGCGACGACTGAGAGAATGCACCTTAACCTCGATAATATCTGCAGACGAAAAGGCCCTTGAACGACGATGTTCAAGCGGCATTTCAATCTGTTCCATGAGTTTTTCAAACAAGTCTGACATGATTTCTCCTTGATAATAACTGCTACTATTTTACCACAAAAAACCAAGCTTTTGGCAGATAAAAGAGTTTGAAACAGGAAATCATTAGATGGCTAAAATTCCGTTTTTCTCACTATAGTAGGTTTAATATCAAACCGAAAAGAACTATCTAAATGCACTATTACTCTCATCAGCGGATAGCTCAAATACTAAGGAAAATGATCGTCCAGTTTCGAAGATTAGTAAGCATTGTTTATATCACTAAGCTGTAAAATTTGATGACATCAGTGCGTTAGAACACCCTCAACCACCGCGTCTTCGCCTCTTCATAATAAGAAATCTTATTTCAAATCCTTCAAATAAGAGGATTGGTAGGTTACCTTAAAATCATTGGCGGACTGATCAATTAAGATATGGGCATTTTTTATGATTGGTTCTAAATAATGATGGTATTGCTGACGTCGAATCGCATGTGTCTTCTTGACAAACTCCGAATTACGTTGACGTACTTTAGTATCTCTGCTTAAACGCCGCTGAAGTTCTGTCTGACTATCTATATAGCAAGCGATTGTCACATCAAATAAAGATGATGGTAAAAAGGCACCACTCATCCCCTCAACAATAAGAATCGGTTTGTCTCCATGTAGTATTTTCGATGGCGACCACGGCTCGTCAATCGTCAATATAGATACTCCTTGCTGTAGTGCTAGGATATCTCTTTCTAAACTTTTTAGCTCATGTATGATTGGTATACTTGCTGTTACCTTTTGATCAGGAAACGCCTTTGGAACAACTAGGTTTCTATGTTCCGTGGAACTAATATAGGGATCTGTCTCTAGTGAATTGACTTGCTCTCCTAACATACCCGCCAACTCTTTGGCTAGACTAGATTTCCCGGAAGCACCGTGACCAACAATCCTAATTGTTGATTGTTTTTGACTAAGCAAATAACGTGAAAATCTCTCAATAAATTGTAATCGTGGCATCGATAGTCCCCACTTTCTAAGATAATTTATCACACTTTTAGAATTGAAAAAAGCGGTTGTTTTACCAACCACTTCTATCTCACAGTGTATTACTCTAGTCCCAACTGTTTCCGATACTTTGTTCCAATAATTGTCGCAATGGCTGCTTTGATACTATCGCCTGGAATGAAGACTAGATTTGACAAGAGTGACGGGAGGAGTGGAGCATTTGTGTAATGCGCCAAATAAATAGCTCCAATCACATCAACAAGTAATACTCCGCTCAACCACACCAAGGCGAAACTGATAAGGGGATGAGAAAAGAGCAGTAACCGACGGAGACCAGCAAGGGCGAGGGGCATTAGTAACCAACCGACAACATAGCCTGCTGTTGGCCCAGCAAAGACTACCAAGGTCGTGCCACCACCCGTAAACACAGGTAAAAACAAACCTAAAATGAGGAAAATAAGAATAGCCAAGCTTCCTTTTTTGGCACCTAATAGAATGGCAGCCAGCATGATTCCTAAATTTTGAAGAACAATTGGAACAGGAATAAAACCTAATGGCAGAGGGGGCATAAGCCCTAAAATAACAATCAATGTGGACATTAAGGCGATTTGAATGAGTGATTTAGTTCTGTTCATGGTGAAACTCCTTTGAAAAATAGATATGGTCATGAAGCTGACAGTTGGGATTAAAGCCAGAGCCGCACTGCGGGCAAGACCCTCGTTTGTAAGCTGAAAAGGTCAGATAGGTCTGACAAACACCACACATGACAGGATAAGGTTCATCAACCGACATAGCCTTAAAAGGATGGCTTTCCAGAGCATCGTGGCACTTGTAACAAGCATAGTAAGACTGGCAGTCAGCACACTTCAAAGCAACGATATCCTGTGCAGAATGATAGTGCCGACAGCGACTGTTCTCATCTATGCTGATTCCTTTAAATAACATATCTTCCCTTTCCTAAGCTTCCTTGCTTTAGTTTATCTAATCTTTGTTTTTGTGTCAACTTTATTTAAAAATTAAGTTTACAGTTTATCCAAAATAAAAAGGCCCTTATGGACCTTTTTACGATTTCATTAACGGCTAAAACTTAATTAGGCTTTACGTCGTTTAATGATGTAGTATGCGAGGAGTGCTAAGATTCCCACTCCAATAAAGCCTAAGATACTTGAGTTCTCACCAGTACTTGGCAAGACTTTTCCAATGGCTTTTTTAATGTCTTTGACAAGTTTAGGTGCTTTATCTGATGATTTCTTATCTTCAGTTGAGCTAGGTGATGTTGGAGGTGTTTGTCCTGGTCCCTCTGGTTTTGTTGGGATATGGTGATTAATAATGACAACTTGTCCGTTTTCAACACTAGAAACCGTCTTTTGGTAGCCTTTCACATCACTGATCTCTGAAACAGAATAAACAATCTCTTTCTTATCAGCTTTTAAATCAAGCTCATTCCAAATATAAGTCCAATTATTATCTTTTGATAAAACTACAGCATCGCCTGATTTTTCACCATTCGCATATAATTGAACTTCAATAGAATCTGGACGAAGACCGTCTTGATCATTTTCATCATCCCAAACTTTTGAAACAGTGACACTCGTTTTTCCTGGTGTATATGAGTTTGTTAGGTTATAGCCATCTTGAGTGACTGCATAGTTAGCAACAGCATCTTCTGTAATAGTGTAGACAATTTCTTGTCCATCTTTGAATTTTGGTAAGTTTTCAAAGGCGTATGTCCAACCACTCGCTGCATCAACAAGCTGCTCTGCAACTTCTTGACCATCTGCTAAAAGATTAACTGTGATTGACTCTGGACGTTTACCATCTTGATTATCAGCATCGTCCCATGTCTTCTGACCAGTGATATTCGTAACTTCTGGTGAATAGGTGTTAGTAAGGGACCAACTACCTTCCTCTGTTAGAACTGGTTCTGAAGCTGTATAACCTTCTGGAACCGTTACTTCAGCTACTGAGTAAGCAATCTCAACACCATTTGCAAATTTTGGAAGATTGTTAAATGAAGCTGACCAATTGTTAGCCGCTGTCAAAACAAGTTTCTGATCTGTGATTTGACCATCTTTAACAAGAGCCACTTCAAGAGAAGCAGGACGTTTACCGTCTTGGTTCTCAGCATCATCCCAAGTTTTAGAAACTTCAACTGCAGTTGTTTCAGGATTATAAGTATTTGTTACTACAATTTGACCATCCTTAATAGCTGAAACTTTTGATTTATAGCCTTCAACTTCAGCTTCTTCAACTGCATAGACAATATCTTGTTTGTTCGCTTTTTGATCTAGGTCTGACCATGTGTATGTCCAGTTATTATCTTCTGACAAGGTTACAACTTCTCCTGAAGCTTTACCATCAGCTGTTAACTGAAGACTGATAGTAGCTGGGCGTTTCCCATCTTGGTTGTTGGCATCATCCCAGACTTTAGAAACCGTTACACTTGTTTTTCCTGGCGCATAAGTATTTGTAATATCATAGCCATTAATCTCAGTTGTATAGCCTTCAACAGTATCCTCTGTTACTGTGTAATTGATAGCAACTGGTTGACCGTTGACATCAAGTTCATCTTTAAACTCGTTAAGGTCTGTAAAGCTATATTTCCAATCATCTTCAGCTGTAACAGTTTTCTCTGCAACCTCTTTACCATCTGCTAAAAGATTAACTGTGATTGACTCTGGACGCTTGCCGTCTTGATCATCATTATCATCCCAAGTCTTTGTTCCTTCTACAGAAACAAGTGATGGTTTGTAGGTATTTGTGATATTACGGTGAGTTTCATCATAAGAAACTTCGTAGCCAAACGGAACATAAAGTTCTTCAACTGTATAGTTGATTTCACTGCCATCAGCATTGTATTTTGGTAGATTTTCAAAGCTATAGTTACCTTCAGCATCTGTGTCTGTCGTTTGACCTGCTAAAGCAACACCGTCAGCCAACAATTGAACAGTGACACTTTCAGGACGTTTAGCTGCGTCATCACCCTTCCAAGTCTTCGTTCCTGAAACATCAGTAAGCGCTTGGTAAGTATTCGTGAAAGTTGTCTTCTCTCCATAAGCTGCTGATCCTCTATAGACATTATCAGCATCTTTAGTGACATCAACTAGAACATCAACTTGACCTTCATCGTAGGTATAGCCTTCAACTCGATCTGCCTCAGCTGGAATAACTTCTTTGATGACATAGTTAAATTGACCCTCTGATTTCAAGGTTAAGGCATCAAAGGTTACTTTACCATCCGCAGCATTTTTCTTAACCTGCAATGGATTCGCTAAATCATCAGCAGCGTAAAGCGCAAATTCAAATTGATCTGCTTTTAGGCTAGCTCCGGCACCTTCGACTAATTTCTGAGTCTCAAGAATTACCTTATCTGATTTTACTGCTGAAGCACGCCCTGTCCCTGAATCAACAACATATCTTGCTGTATAAGGGTTGTTGTACCCATTTGATCCCTTAACAGTAATTGTATTATTCAAAACATTGCCAGTGGCATAGGCTTCATCTTTAATATGGGTAGTATAAAGGATGTAGTATGGATGACCATAGTCTTTGCCATCAAGGGTCTGGATGTATTCGTCAGGTGCTGTATAGGTAAAGCCAGTCTCAGAGAAAACCACATCTCTGCGATGATTATCTACTGTAAGGCGCTCACTAATTTCACGCTCAGAGTCAATCGGATCATCTGCTACGACAACCTTACGAAGAACACGGACATTGGCCTTATCTTCATCTGTGAAGTATTGCCCTTCACTAAGAGTATCTTCAATGACCAAATGACGGATAGGCTCTTGAGAAGCATTAACAATAGCTACCCAATGAATTTTTTTGGGATCATCTGCACTACGGTAAGAGTATTTGTAACTTACTCCAGGAATAACACTAACACCTGTATTGTAGCTAACTGGCGTCGCTGTTCCTGGAATAGTTGTCTCAACGGTTTGAGCGCTATCATCGGTTGCGCGAACATCAAATGTCAATTCCATGGTTCTTTGTTCGTTTACTTTCGAGAAGAAATCCGTAAACGTCACAATAACCGAGTTATTAGTGTTACTGTTTCCCACAGCATGACCGACAACTGAACCAGCCGCATTTGTCACTGGGAAGCTAATAGCCCCAGCTAGCTTAAGCTCAGCTGGTAATTGTAATGTTAGGGTATCTCCCTCGTCAATATCCCTCACATTAGTAAAATCAAATGCTGCATTGTATTTTAATAAGCCACTGTCAAGCTGCTTATTCGTATTATCCAGTGTGATGACTGTTCCATCTTTCTGAACATGCACTAAGTTCGCTGTAATGCCATAGCCAGTGATTTCTTGAGCACTAACTTTAACATTTGCGAGACCTGTTAAAGAACTGACTAATAAAGTCAGTATCGATAAAATGTTTAAAATTTTTCGTTTCATCGTCTCTCCTTCTTTCTTGTTTTCACCTATACATTACCGCAATGTAATGTCTATTCAACCCCTTATGGTGGCGTATCTCCCTCTCAAAGATTTTACACTTTACCATAAATTGTCAACTCTTATTATATCTATGTTTCAACTATATTTCAAGTAAATCGTTAAAAAAACTGACTTTTAACATCTTTATAATTATGGAGTGATTTTCGCTTAAATTCAGACTATTTCCCTTATAATGCTGCTTTCCTTTTCAATGTCATTCCATAAAAAAAACATCAGAAAAAGCTTCCTGATGTCAATTATCAAAAAAATTAAAAATTACGTTTTGAGTGATTATAACCGTATCGTTCTACAAAGTCTTCACGGAATTCAAGTAAATTATCGTCCACGATCGCTTGGCGAACTTTCTTCATCAAATTAACCAAGAAATAGAGATTATGGTAAGATGTCAAACGCATACCAAAGGTTTCGTCGGCTTTAAGAAGGTGACGGAGGTAGGCACGTGTGTAGTTTTGACAAGTGTAACAATCACAATCATGATCAAGTGGTGTGAAATCTTCAGCATACTTGGCATTTTTAACCACCAAGCGACCTTCACTGGTCATACAAGTCCCGTTACGAGCGATACGTGTTGGCAGCACACAATCAAACATGTCCACACCGCGAATAACCGCGTCAATCAAACTATCAGGAGCTCCAACTCCCATGAGGTAGCGAGGTTTATTCTCAGGCAACATTGGCGTCGTGAAATCAAGCACAGCATTCATCTCTTCATGCGTCTCACCAACAGCAAGACCACCGATAGAATAGCCGGCAAAATCCATAGAAACCAAGTCTTGAGCAGACTGACGACGGAGGTCTTCAAAACCAGCCCCCTGCACAATACCGAAGAGCCCTTGATCTTGCGGGCGACGATGGGCTTTTAGCCCACGTTCCGCCCAACGGCTTGTTCGCTCGATAGAATTTTTGACGTAATCATAGGGTTGGTAAAATTGTGGGCATTCGTCAAAGCTCATCATGATATCCGAACCAAGATTGTTCTGAATAGAGATGGCTTTCTCCGGAGAGAGGAACATTTTAGAACCATTCAAGTGGTTTTTAAAGGTCACCCCTTCTTCAGTGATATTGCGGCTATCAGCCAAAGAATACACCTGAAAACCACCAGAATCGGTAAGAATAGCCTGGTCCCAGTTCATGAATTTGTGTAAGCCACCGGCACGCGCAATCAATTCGTCACCAGGGCGTAACCAGAGGTGGTAAGTGTTTGAAAGGATGATCCCTGAACCCATTTGTTTCAATTCTTCAGGAGATTGTGTTTTTACCGTGGCTTGTGTCCCAACCGGCATAAACATAGGGGTTGAAAAAGTACCATGTGGGGTTTCAATCTCTCCCAGACGGGCACCTGTGTGTTTTTCCGTTTTGATCAAACGGTATTTGATAGCATGTTCTGTCATATTGACTCCTTATTGTGTTACTCGATGAGTATAAATTTACTAGAAAAGACAGTCCTAGGGATGAGACAAAGACTTAGGATTTCCAAAATTCGTCAACCCTAATCTCACCCTGCACCATAACAAGTCAGCTTTGTTATTTTACCAAATAAAAGGCAAGGTGTCAGTTCTTTCCATCAGCTTTTTGACTTTTCTTAGTTTATATTAAAATACACTTGATTTTCAAAGAACCTCTTATTTTCAGCCAGTATCTTTTGTAGTACACCTTATCTTTAAGAGTGTTACCAAAGTCTTTTCTAAGTCTAAAAGTTTTGGGAATAAGAAAAACAAGTATACCGTAAACCCGTTGTTTGTAGCATTACTTCCAGGCTTATGTTACAATACCTCTATAATAACTGTTCCCACTTTCGCATAGATTGGAGATTTTATGATTAGAAGTATCAAACAACAAGCAAAAGTCTTAGTTAAAGGCCTCCCTGGGAAATATTCCCTCTTTATTCTACCGATTATCCTAAGCATTGTTAATATTACTATCTCTTATAGAGAAACTACTATTGATAGTATAGACACTCAGGTTAGTCTTTCAGCTACTATTTTTCCACCATTAGTCACTTTCTTAATAGCCTTCTTTACGATCTCAGCACTTTATACCATGCTTGAAGTGGTTCGACAAGAGCGAAAAGCTGTCGAATTTGGGGACTTAATGCAAAGTTTCTCAGGCGGTCGCTTTGCTAAATTATTTGTCACTCTGCTTGTGCGCAACCTCCTTATACTACCTTGGGCTTTCTTATTTGGTATCGGAATGGGCTTAATGCTTGGCGTTATGATTGTCTCTCTTGAACATAGTGAGCCACTCGGTAGCGTCAGTGTCATTATCACCTTGCTTGGTTTAGTCCTCATGGTTGCAGGGATGATTCTAATCATTTGGAAATCCAACCAATATTCTCAAACTGAATTTGTCATTTATGACCAAATCGCTCAGAATCGCTATCAAGGACCACTAGCAGCTATCAAAGAAAGTAAACAATTGATGAAAGGGCATGTTTTTGAACTATTCAAACTTTACTTGAGTTTCATGGGCTGGTACCTTCTTACTTTCCTTACCCTCGGACTTGTTTCCATTTACCTTATCCCTTACATGACAACAACACGCGCTGTTTATTACCAATACTTATTAGAGCAAAATAGTGCGCCAACTACCGAATACCAAGACGGTCCTATCCAAGAATCACCTTTTGATGTTCGCTAAGAAATCCAAAAACTCATCTGGTTTACACCAAATGAGTTTTTTCTTTACTTCCCACTATAAACGGTTAGATGAGATGGCAAGATAGTGATATCAATAGGCAGCTCATCTCCCTCATCTCCATCAACATTTGTTCCCAAAGATTGTGAATTTTTCAAAGCAATATGAGCCTTGTTGAAAGTACGATAGCCAAGATTTTGGTTAGATTCCGTAACCCCTTGTGCTAAGTTTGGAATGGCTTGAAAGGACTCTAACATGTTGGTATCTTTGAGGTAAACCAAATGTAAGAGACCATCGTCCACCTTAGCATCAGGCAAAAAGTTTTCATGACCACCGATAGAGTTAGTCAAACCAATTAACAGTGTTGTTGATTCGACTGAGATATAGTCGCCGTCAACATCTAATTCAAAGTTATAGGTTTCATTCTGGGCAATTTTCTTAAGGCCAGAGATAAGATAAGCCATCTTGCCAAACTTCGTTTTTTCTTCAACAGAAACATCACGAACAGCTTCAGGAATTGATCCGACAGCAACAACATTCATAAAATAGCGGTCGTTAATCTTCCCAATATCCAAGGATTTTGTTTGCTCAAAATCAAGTGCTTCAATCGCTTCTTTAGGATTAATAGGCATGTTTAAAGCACGCGCTAAATCGTTAACAGTACCTAGTGGGAAAAAGCCAAATTTTGGTCGATAATCCTGTTCAGCAAGTCCACTGATCCCTTCATTAACGGTACCATCACCACCCATAACAAAGACACTGTCTAGCTTATCTAGAGCTGCAGCCCTAGCAAAATCACGAGCATCGCCTCCTTTTTTAGTTTCCTTTACCTCAACTTCGTCAAAATAGGATTCTAATTTTTCTACAGCGGCTTTTTGAAATTCTTGAGCTTTCTCTCCACCTGCACTTGGGTTTACTACTAATAAAGCTTTTTTCATAAGGTCACCTCACTTGTTTTCTCTACTGTCATCATACCATAATGTCTTGAAAAACACCTGATACCGCTCTCAAAAAGATTCAGAAAAAATCCGTATTAAAATTTTTTGTCAGTTAAGCTTTTTTTAAGACTACTCTCTTATAATATAATCATCCTAAAACTTTTTCTGTTGCTAAGTCCAAAAAACTTAGTAACAAACTTTTTCATAATCTCCTAAACCAGACAATTATGTCTGGTTTTTTTGTTGCCAAAAAACACCCTAATCTGTCGATTAAGGTGTTGGGTTGGCATAAAGTAAGATGGTTAATAACTTATAAATCTCTATAATCAATGAGAGATACATTTTCATTTTTTAGCCAATTTTTAACTGTATCGTCAACCAATAAGGCTACTTCCTGTGTTCGTGGAATGGTTAAACTGGAATGGTTTAGTAAATAGTCATCAAGGTACCCAGGGTGAAAGACGGCTAATTGTATAACTTCTTCCGAAGATTTATCGACCATTCGATTCAACATCATCTTTGGATCATAATCTGGAGACATTGACTCCATATTAAATTGAACAGTTGATTGCCCAATACGAATTGGCTCTCCCCCAGTGAAAAACCAGAATACTTAAGATTATGTTTATCAGCTATGTATTCCAAACCTTTAAAAAAATTAACAGATGAGACAGCATGCCCCTCAAAGTAATCTGGTTTACGACCAAACAATTCTAAAAATTTTTGATATTGTGCTTCTATCTCAATGATCACCTCTTCAAAAACGACAAAATCTTCACTTGCTGTTCGATACACTTTCGAGGATTTAAAATAACCATTATCGTCAACAAGACTTGGAATAAGTCTAGGGTCTGTTAAAGGTCTCTCTGCACAAATATTGGTATGAACTCCTAAGGCAATATCATAATTTCTAACAAGTTCAACGCCATGTTTTGTAGCAGGCATATTTACCATCACACCTAAACTACTAATAAGCCCATCTTTGATTGATTTCTCAATCCCATAATTAACAGCTTCAGAATAACCCAAGTCATCCGCACGTAAAAGTATTTTTTTCATCACTTTACCTCTCATTTTTCTCTATAGGAAAACCAATAAAATAAGTCAGAATAGCTGTACTAAAGAAGGCAATCGCAACAGAGATACAGCCATTGATGATATTAGTCGTACCACCACCAACATATCCAAGCACTGAAAGAAAATTAGTTGCTCCCATAATATAAGAACGTACTCCTGTTAGACCACCATATAGTGCACCTAAGAAACCTCCTATAATCAGAGAAATAAATGGACGCTTATAACGAAGACCAACACCATATAAAACCGGTTCAGTCACTCCACCAATAATACCAGAAACGAAATAACCGAATGATAGAGCTTTCTCATCTTTATCGCGAAGTTTTAAAAATGCGCCTAGTGCCATACCAAATGCTGCCCAGGTTGCCGACATCCCTGCGGTTGAAACCAAAGCCTCGGAACCATTTTGAAGCATCGTTGTGATAGCAAAGACGATAAGGATCTGATGCATACCTGACATTACCAAAAATTCCCAAAGGGCTCCAATTACTGCAATTGCAATAAAACCACCATACTTATGGAAAATAATTAAGCCGTTACCAATCCAGTCTCCAAGTATACTTCCTAAAGGCGCTAGTAAACCAAAAGATAAGGGAACCAAAACAGCAACTGTCAAAAATGGAACAAAAATAGTTGATAGAACATCTGGAATAATCTTTTTGAAAAATCGTTCAATATAAAACATTACCCAAACTGACAAAATAACTGGCAACACTGTTTGAGCGTAATTGTGCATCGTAGTTGGTATGAATCCATAAATATCGAAGGGCTTACCATCTAAAGCTACCAATGAAGGAACCACAAGCATTGCTCCAGTGTATAGTCCTATAACTTGGCTTGCTCCCAATTTTTTTGCAGCTGTCCAACCGATAAAAATCGGCATAAAGTAAAAGAATGCATTATAGAGAGCATCTAAAAGTACATAAGCATTACTTTTATCTGATATCAGATGTAGCAAATCGGGGCCAAGAATTACTTGTATCGTTCTGAACATTGCCGCCACCATCATCGCAGGAATTAAGGGAGTCATTGAACCCGCTAAATAATTTAGAATATTTGAGCCAACTTTTTTTAAGGTAAGTTTTTCCTTAGGTTGGTCCAAATTCTCATCAATTTGTTTCTCAGTAACAACATCTGCAAGTCTAGCAAATTCTGGATAAACTTTGGCTACGTTTTGCCCAATAACAACTTGATACTGACCACCTGATTCAACAACAGCAAGTACACCTGGGATAGCTGTAATCTCATCTTTATTTGGAATCGAGGTATCTTTTAGATTCAAGCGCAGACGTGTCATGCAATGAGTTGCATTTGTTACATTTTCCTTCCCTCCAACTGCTTGGAGGACTTTTTCAGCAATAACTTTATTATTATCAGTCATAATAGTCTCCTTTTACGATTTTTTCGCTTTTTCATATAATCTATTGATGTGAATCATCAAATAGAGAAGTTCGTCATCCGACTGGACCAATCCCATTGTTTGGAAATATAGTCCATGATGGTGATTGCAACTAGGTATATTTTGGGATGCTTTGAGCGTAAACTTTGTAATATTATTTCATTACCATCAATAAAAGATTCATCTTCTCTCAGCCTTTTTAGGTAATATCGTACATGTGCTTGAAAACGTTGATAATTGAACTCCTCACGATCAATGGTGATAGATAACTCATTTTCAATTATTTGTGACACAATTTCTATCAACTCTTCTATTTTTTGCGACTCTCTATCAATGGTGAAATCTGATTTGCTATTGATAAAATGCATGGCAATATTAGTAACTTCACTATGAGGCAAATTGACATTAAGGGTTGTATTAATAATAATCAATGCCTCTTCTGCCAATTTTGTCTCCAAAGGATAAAGTTGGGCTATATCCTGAGAAAAGAGAACCTTCATTTCTTTAAATTCTGCTAATCTGCGTATAGCAAATTGAATATGATCAGCCAAACTAAATACTAGTGTAGGATTTAAGACACCTTCTAATTCCTTTTGAGCATTTTGGACAATCTCTACACTTAGCAACATAAGATCTTCAGGAATCTCTGTCAAGAGCATTTCTAAATGTTCATCTAACTTATAGAAAGTCATATCTATTTTAGATAAATCTGTTAATTCGTAAGGTGTTTTTGGAAAACCGATACCACGACCAAATGCTACAAGTCGCTTGTCATTGTCATCAATACACTCCGCTACATTATTATTGATTTTTTTTATAACTCTCATCACACATCTACCTTTTTCTTATTAGTGAATTTTCCACTTAAAAGCTTATTCACCCAAACAAAAAAACTCTTCGAAAGCACACCTCACCCCTTTAATTAGAGTTTTTGGTAATGCCTCCCGAAGAGTAACAATCCGATTTATTTAAAGTCATTATACTCAAAAAAGAAAGCGTTGTCAATGTTGTTTTAAAAGTTTTTTGAGCTTAAAAAACACCCTAATCTGTCGATTAAGGTGTAGGAGTGGCCTAATAATAGTTTACCAAATCACGACACGGTCGGCTGGTTCACGCCACATGCCGTCACCTTCTTTGACATCAAAGGTTGTAAAGAAGTCATCGAAGTTCGGCAATTGGACATTGGTGCGAAGTTTGCCAGGGGCATGAACATCCACCGATAGCAAGAGTTGCAAGTACTCTTCGCGGGCTTTCATACGCCAGATAGTCGCAAAGTTAGTAAAGTAATCTTCTGCTGAGAAATCAGCATCTTTCTTAGCTGCTTCAAGTGCGGCTGCAAGTCCACCAAGGTCAGCGACGTTTTCAGATACGGTTAATTTTCCATTAGTCTTACCACCAGCAAAATCAATCCCGTCAAACTGTTCAACCACTTTGTCTGTACGCTCTTTGAAAGCTGCATAGTCTTCTTCTGTCCACCAGTTGTTGAGGCTTCCATGTTCGTCGAAAGAGGCACCGTTGGTGTCAAAGGCGTGTGATATCTCATGGGCAATCACGGCACCGATACCACCGTAGTTGGCTGATGAGGATTGCTCCAAGCTGTAGAATGGCGCTTGTAAGATGGCTGCTGGAAAGACGATTTGGTTTTGTTGCGGATCGTAGTAGGCATTGACCATATGGGCTGGCATGTGCCATTCATCGCGATCCACTGGCTGGTTCCACTTGCTCCAAGAGTGAGCGATAGAAATCTTAGCCAAGTTCTTAGCATTTTCCACCAATGATAGGTTTTCATCAATCACTTTCTTAGCATAGGTTTCTGGTAATTTTTCAGGGTAACCGATGTGTGGGATGATGACGTTGAGTTTAGTGATAGCCTTGTCAATGGTTTCTTTTTGCAACCAGGTGTTGTTTCTTAAACGATCTTTATAGACACCAATCATGGTTGCCACTTTAGCTTCTACATCTGCTTTGGCTTCAGGTGAGAATTTTTCACCCGCATACCAGAGACCCAAAGCTTGGTTGAATGGCCCTTGTGCTAAATAGAAGGCTGCTTTTTTCTTATCCATGGCTTGTGGTGTTCCTGAAAGGGCACGACCGTAAACACCTGACAAGACACGAATCTCATCTGTTAGGTATGAGTTAAAGGCATTGGCTGCGCTGTAAACTAGCTCTGCCTTGAGGTTTTCCCAGTTGTCTTGAGAATAATAAGTCGACGCAAATTCCGTCCAGAAACGCTCTTCTGGAACGATAACCTTGTCTGGGGTTTGTCCTAGGATTTCAGTAAAGATAGCATCCAATGGTAATTCTGGAGCCAATTTAGCAAAGTCTGCCCAATCGTATGGATGGTAGAGTTTGGCATATTCAGCTGATTCTTCACTTGATAAGACATACTTAGCTAATTTTGTGTCCAATTCGAGAATCTTGTCTAGCATATCTTTGATGTCTTCTACTGAGAAACCAAATTTAGGTAGCAAGTCTTCCTGTGATTGGCGCCAGAGGGCTAACAATTCTTTACCTTTGTCGTTGTCTTCAGCGTAGTAGGTCGTATCTGGCAAGATAAGACTTGGCGCTTGAGCCCAAAGGACATTGGTTTGGGCATCCATAAAGTCTGGGGCCACCCCAAATGGCAAGAGGTTGGGTTTACCTTCCATCTCGTAGTTGCCAATGCGACCTGCAAATGCTTCAAACGACGTGAGGGCTTGGTACTCTTTAATGAGCGCTTGAACAGGTTCAGTTCCTGCTGCTTCACGTGCATCGTAGTCAGCTACTAACTTGTGGAATTTGACAAAATTAGCCAAAATCTCACCTTCTGGAAGATTCTTGCCAGCTAGCCACTCGTCAGTGGTTGCCAACATCAAGTCTTCAATCTCATCAGCCAAGTCAGAAAATCCTCCAGTACGAGGCTTGTCATCAGGGATAACAGCTGTTTTTTCCCACTCACCGTTGACGGCATCAAAAAAATCATCTTGTAAACGTGTCATAAAGTCTCCTTCTTTTGAAAATCAGCCTTATAGTCTTTTGAATTAACCGTGATACATCGTCATTATCGACTTGCCGAACGTTTAAGGGCAAGTTTCGCTTGTCTTACCTCCAACCTCAAACAGCTTAATGAACTGTTTGAACTGTCTGCGTCTCAGTTCCTTGTCCGACAGTTAAGTCATTTGACTATAAAAGACCAGATTAGGCTTATTTTAACAAATTTAGAAAGGGATTTCAGCTGCCAACCGTGATTATTTTCAATTTTCTGATAGAAAACTAAAAATCCTCCTAAAAAGGAGGATCTTAAAATTATGATTCGATAAATGCTCTCGCAGCATCAACGATATGACCAACACTTAGTCCATAAGCTTCCAAAAGGTAGTCTGTTTTTCCGACTTGCCCAAAAGCTTCATCAACACCTATCCGTTTGACTGGTGTGTCTGTTCTCTGACTGAGCAATTCACAAATAGCGCTACCAAGGCCACCAATTTTATTGTGGTTTTCTACGGTTAGAACTGGTTTCCCAGCAAGCAGACTTTCAAGATTGTCTGGAAGTGGCTTGATTTGGAAGAGGTCAATCAGACCGACAGACAGCCCTTCTTTCTCTAGAAGTTGACAAGCTTCCAAAGCTTCTGCGACCATAATCCCCGAAGCAACTATGGTCATATCATCACCTTCCCTCAACTGACAGTAGCCTTTTGAGAAATCCTGCTTGTCGTCATAGAGTGGTTTTGGCGCCTTGCGTGTGGTTCGAATGTATTTAAATCCTGGGAGCTGGAGAGTATTTTCCAGAATGGCTTGAAAAGAAACATCATCACTAGCTTCAAAAACATGTGCCTTTGGAATAGCCCTCATAAGACTGAGGTCTTCAAAAGGCATGTGGGTACCGCCATTGACTTCAGCCGTTACACCCGCATCTGAACCAATCAAGGTTGCATCCAGTTGCGCGTAGGCCAAGGAGACAAAGACTTGGTCAAAAACACGTCTTGAGGCGAAGGGGCCAAAAGTGTGGATATAAGGTTTATAGCCACGAAGGGAAAGACCTGCTGCTGCACCAATCATTTCAGCTTCCATGATACCAACATTGATATATCGGTCACCGAAATCTTGGGCCAGAGTGTGAGTCATCATGGAACTCGATAAATCCGCTTCTAACACCGCTAAATCTTGCCGCTCAAGGTTCGTTTCTTTCAGAAAATCACGATAGACGAGGCGCATCTCTTTAGTTTGACGATTCATTTGACAACCTCCAATTCCTGACCTAATCGCTTAGCGATAGCATCAAGCATTTCCTTCATCGCTGCATCTGGACGAATATGATGATTTGATGCCATGCTTTCTAACTCTTCTACACCTTGACCTTTAATCGTATCAAGGACGATGCATTTTGGTTTGTCAGACTCAGAAAGCTTACAATCCTCTATTGCCTGATAAATGGCTGCCATATCAGAGCCATCGACTCTAAAAGATTCAAAACCAAATGCCTTAAATTTAGCAACAAAGTCTTGAGGATTTGAAATCTCACATGTAGAGCCATCAAGCTGTTTTTTATTGTCGTCAACAAAAACGATGAGGTTTGATAACTTTCTGTGGGCTGCAAACTGCGCTGCTTCCCAAGCCTGCCCCTCATTAAGTTCACCATCACCAACAATTGTGTAGGTATAAAAACCTTTCTTTTCCATTTGTTGGCTATAGGCAACACCTGTTGCGACACTCATCCCTTGTCCCAGGGAACCCGTGGTCATATCAACCCCAGGCGTTAAGTTTCGGTCAGGATGAGACGGCAATTTAGTTCCATTTTGGTTTAGAGAATGGAGAAAATCCTTACCAAAGAACCCTTTCAAATAAAGAGTGCTATATAGGGCTGGGCCCGCATGCCCTTTAGACAGGATAAAATAGTCACGGTCTTTATTGGCATGTTTTTCTGGCACCATTGGCATAACCTCTCCATATAAGACAGCCAGGGTTTCAACGATAGAAAGACTACCTCCATAGTGTCCAAAACCAAGATGATTAAGAGTTTCTAAAAGGTTAAACCGAATTTCTTTGGCAAATTTTTCCAATTCTTGATGTTTTTCTGAAGATAACGGCATACTAACCCTCCTTCGTTTGAGAAGATTTCCCGACAAATGAGAAACCAAACATAGCTAGGAGAACAACAATGATACCGACAGCAATACCTGTTGCACTTGCGACATTATTCAAGCCACCAAGGATAATCCCAAGAAGTCCAAAGTCGGCATCTGAGAAGGTTGAGCCTTCAAATCCAAGACCGCCAAGGACTGGCATTAGGAAGATTGGCAAGTAACTGATGAGGACACCTTGTAAGAAAGCACCTACTGTTGCACCACGAACACCTCCAGAGGCATTTCCAATAACACCAGCTGTCGCACCACAGAAGAAATGAGGAACAACTCCTGGCAAGATGACAGTAGTTCCTGTCATAATCATCAAGGCCATACTTACAAGACCACCGGCAAAACTAGAAATGAAACCAACCAAAACAGCATTTGGTGCGTATGGATAAACAATTGGACAGTCCAAAGCTGGTTTGGAATTTGGTACCAACTTTTCAGAAATTCCTTTAAAGGCTGGAACGATTTCACCAAGAATAAGACGAACACCAGCAAGGATAACAAAGACACCTGCAGCAAATTGTCCAGCTAGTTGCAAGGCATAAACCATACCATGTGTGCCACCACTCAGCTCTTTCATGATCCAGTCATTACCAGCAAAAATCGCAACAATGAGGTAAATAATGGCCATTGATAGGGTAATACTTACCGTTGAATCACGGAGAAAGGCAAGACTCTTTGGAAAGTTAATGTCTTCTGTTGATTTTGATTTGTCACCAACAAACCCACCAACAAAACCGCTCAACCAGTAACCGAGTGAGCTAAAGTGACCAAGTGCCACCTTGTCATTACCTGTCAACTGAATCATGTATCTTTGAACAAAGGCTGGTGACAAGCTCATGATAATACCAAGCGCAAGACCTCCAAAGAGAATAAGAGGTGCTGAGGTAAAGCCTGCTACGGTTAAGATAACCGCAATCATACACGCCATATAAAGGGTATGATGACCTGTTAAGAAGATATACTTGAACTTGGTGAAGCGTGCAATCAGGATATTAAAGACCATCCCTGCAAACATGATAAGGGCAGTTGCTGAGCCATACTTTGTCAAAGCCACGGCTACGATAGCTTCATTATTTGGCACAACTCCTGATAGATGGAAAGCTTGTTCAAACATAGAACCAAAAGGATTCAACGAATTTTGAACAAGACCGGCACCACCTGAAACGACCAAGAAACCGACAAAGGTTTTAATCCCACCTTTGATAATGTCTGGAAGTCCCTTCTTTTGCAAAAGAAGACCAATGACTGCAATAAATGCTACCAAGATAGCTGGTGTAGACACTACATCTAATAAGAATTTCATCTCATGACCCTCCTACAGACCATCAAACAAGGCCTTTTTCCTGACAGATAGCTGTCACTAATTCGCGTAATTCATCCATGTCAATAATGCTATTTAAAATACGAACATCACCAAGGTGACCAGCTGAATCTTCTAAATCGCGACCAACAATCCAAACATCCGCTGCGTTTGGATCTGCACCACCAAGATCGTAGTGTTCAACTTCAACACCACTAACACCTAAGTCATTGAGAATACTCTCAATATTCATTTGAACCATAAAACTTGAGCCAAGACCTGACCCACATGCAGTACCAATTCGTAACATGATTACGCCTCCTGTTTTATTATTGTTTTGATATCATCATAAGTTTTTGAGCTGACTAAGCGCTCGACATTTCCTTTATCTCTTAGAATAGTTGTTAAGTGAGACAAAGCCTTTAAGTGTGTTTCATTATCCACCGCCGCAATACAAATCAACAATTTAATTTCATGACTAGGGTCGTCAAGCAAGTGAATAGGATGCTCTAACGAAAGCATAGACATACCAACTGCATTGACACCATCCTCTGGACGAGCATGGGGAATGGCAATGCCTTGACCCAAATCGATAAAAGGACCGAAGTCTTTGACTTTATCAATCATGGCTTGTGGGTAGGTTTCTTCAATTTGTCCCGATGCTAATAAGGGCTGGGCAGCTAACTTAATGGCATCTTGCCAATCCAATTTTACATCTGTAAATTGGTAGGTTTCTTCTGTGATTAATTCATGTAACAAGGGTCGATAATCCTTTCTATGTATTTCTTTTTGAAGCAGTTGTTTACGAAGTGATAATCGCAATTCTTTTTCCTGAAAAATCGTAGCGTGTTCCTTGATAATAGCCATTAAGCGTTCAACTTCCAAGTTTTCCTCGCAAATATCCGGAAAATCCTTCTCCACCAAATTAAACAACTGATCTGTTTGACTGCTGCTCATCACCATGGGAACCATGTAAAAAGGTTTTAACGTCTCTATCCTTACGGTTGAAAATACTAAGTCATAGTCTGTTTCTGGCATTTTCTTGAAATCATCAATTCGACTAATCCCACTAAATGCAATTTTCGGAAAAAGCGCCTTAAGATTTTCTTTGATAATAAGAGATGAACTTACCCCATTTGGGCAGACAATCACCGCCCGATAAGGTAGACTAACTTCTGACTTATGCAGGTAACCACCAAAATGAACAACAAAATAAGCAACTTCACTCTCTGGGATTGTTATCTCCAAAACTTTTCGTAAAGGGTCTAGGGCTTTTTTCACCAGATGAAACAGGTCTGGATAGCTGTCCTTAATACGCTCTGTATAAATGGAATCCGTTGCTAGACCGTACTTCAATCGATAGTAGGCCGGAATAATGTGTTTTTTCAATCCCTGCAAAAGATCATTACGATTGTCAAAAGTTAATAAGGAAACTTGTTCCATCTGAGAGACAATATCTCTCGTTAACTTCTCAAAAAATTCAGAATCTAAGTCTCCCTCTCCTTCAAAACACCCTGCCAAAATCAGGGTCAAATAATGTTTTTGTGATAAGGTCAATGCTAAATCTACGTGAAGATTTTGCGAGACAGTATCTACCATGAAACTCGTCAATTCCTGAAGTTGTTCAGAAACCAGTAAATCACTGACCACTACCCTATCGACAGCTCTCTGATAACGACAAAGCAGGAAAATCATAAAATATAAGCACTCTTCTAAACGATCTTTCAAAGGTGTCAGATGCCACATCTTATATTGTGCAGTGATTTCTTTAGAGAATTGTTCGTAAGAAATGTTGACCTGCCATTCCTCCATGACATAATGCAACGCCCAATAGCCAATACGCGAACGAAGCAACTTTCTAATGAAGTGAAGAGCTACTCGATGTTTATCCTCTTCTCTTCCTCTTAGAAAATACCCTTCAGCTCTTGTATAATGAAGGGCTACGCCGTCATTACTCAAACGATCACGAAGCAGTTTTACATCTGACAGACTCGTATTCTTACTCACCTTGACTAAATCTTGGTAGTGAGTATTAGAAATAAAATCTTGACGACAAAAAGTATAAAGATAGATGAGGTAAATCCGTTCTTCCTGATTAAGGTAGATTTGTTCATCCTTTAACTGACTAAAAATAAGGTCCGAATCAGCCACTAAGTGAGGGCTTAAAGAGAAATAACCGCCTCCTTTAAGGATTTTGGGAAATCGATGAGACACTAAAAAATCATCTAGTTCTTCAATAGTCTTCAGAACCTCTTTCTCAGAAAAATTGGTTTTAACCATCAACTCATAAAGTGAGAGTTGCTGGTATTTCATGAGTGTCATGAGAATGACTAGTGATTTTGTATCAATCATAGAATTTCCTTTCCTAATTCTTATTCTATCGGAAGCGCTTACTTTTGGCTATCCCCTATTAAGCCCAATTTAAATCTCACATTTTTAAAAATGATTGTGCCAAACAGCCTAAAGTATTGTTGCTTAAGAAAAAACACCTGTAGAACCGAGCATGTCCTACAAGTGCTCTTAAACTATTGTTTCAACTACTTCATCAATTAGTTTTTACTTCAATTTTTCCAAGAAACTCTCCCCAATCATGGCGGTGTCAACACCAAAGTTGTCCGCAACGGTTGCTGAGATATCAGCGAAATGTCCTTGTGGAATAACACCGCTACCTGTAAAGGATGGGCTGTAAGCCAAGAGCGGGATGTACTCACGGGTATGGTCCGTTCCAGCATAGGTTGGGTCATTGCCGTGGTCTGCTGTAATGAGAAGCAAATCCTTGTCCCCCAAGAGATCTGTGATTTCTGGCAAGCGAGCATCGAATTCTTCTAAACAATCGCGGTAGCCATGAGCATTACGACGGTGACCGTAGAGAGCATCAAAATCGACTAGATTAGTAAATGAGAAACCTTTGGTAAATGCTGGATCTTGAAGAGTTTTAAGGAGCGTGTCCACCCCATGGTTGTTATCTTTATTATGCCCTTGGTCATGGGTAATTCCTGAACCGTTGAAGATATCGTTGATTTTACCGACACCATAAGTTGGAATCCCTGCATCAGCCAATTTATTCAAAACAGTGTCTTCAAATGGTGAGACAGCCAAGTCACGACGATTTGCCGTACGTGTGAAGTTACCTGGCTCTCCAACATATGGACGAGCAATGATACGACCAAGAAGCGCTGGGCGTTCAAGGGTGATGGAACGAGCATACTCACAGATACGATAGAGTTCCTCTAAGGGAATCACATCTTCATGCGCAGCGATTTGTAGCACAGGATCAGCTGATGTATAGATGATGAGCTCTCCTGTCTCCATTTGGCGAGGACCAAAATCATCGATAACAGCAGTTCCTGAGTAAGGTTTATTAGCTTCACGGATGACTTTTCGACCGGAAAACTCTTCAATCTTGGTCAAAATGTCTTCAGGAAAACCATCCCAGAAAGTATCAAATGGCTCGGTGATATTAAGCCCCATGATTTCCCAGTGACCGGTCATAGTGTCCTTCCCAAGTGAAACTTCTTCCAACTTGGTCACGTAACCAGTAGGATTTTCCTCAGCAGGAACGGTTTTAAGTGGAGTCTCACGGGGAATGTTGCCGAGCCCCATTTTAGCCATATTAGGCACATTGAGACCGACCGTTTTGGAAATGTGACCAAGCGTGTCAGAAGCCCCGTCAGGAACTCCTGCGTTAACAAAATTATTAGCATCTGGCGCAGCACCAATCCCAACAGAATCCAGTACCACTAAGTGAATACGATCAAATGTAGACATCATTTCTCCTTTGTTTATTGAAAATAGTAGGCATAAGCCTACTACGTCATTAAATCAGGCTTGCAAATTAATAGGAACCATCCTCAACTGCTTGATTTTTTACCAGTTTGATAATCCGACTCGTTCCTAAACGTGATGCCCCTAATTGGATAAATTTTTCAGCATCCTCTAAAGAGCTAATTCCACCAGCAGCCTTAATCTTAACATGTGAACCGACGTGTTCAGCCATTAAAGCAACATCTTCAAATGTTGCACCAGCTGTTGAAAAACCTGTTGATGTCTTGATAAAATCTGCACCAGAGCGTGTGACAACACCACATAACTCAATCAACTCTTCTTTACTTAACTGACAGGTCTCAACAATAACTTTCAAAATATGGTCTTGACAAGCCTCTTTGATTTGACGAATTTCTGCCTCGATAGCATCAAAATTGCCATTTTTAACATCTGTCAAGTTGATGACCATATCAATTTCGTCGGCACCATTTTCGATAGCATCCTGGCATTCAAAAACTTTAGCAGCAGTTGTGCTATAGCCATTCGGAAAGCCAATAACAGTACAAATAGCTAGTTTCCCTGAAACATAATCTGCCGCCTGTTTAACATAAGACGCAGGAATACAAGCAGATGCTGTCTCATAGGTCATCGCATCATCTAAAATAGTTTGAATCTCTGACCAAGTAGCCGTTGTTGATAACAAGGTATGATCAACCGTTTTTAATATATCTTTAACATTCATGTTTATATCCTTCTTTCTTTTTGTTCTAGTTTAGAAAAGCGTCACAATCCCAACAATAAAGGCACTGAGCATACTTACAGCAATACCACCAATCATTGAACGAAAAACTAAGCGTGCCAAAGTACTTCTTTTTCCTGGACATAAAACAGCAATCCCCGAAACACAGATACCTAAGCTAGATAAATTAGCAAAGCCGCATAACGAAATCGTAGCTACCAAAGCTGTTCGATAATCGAGAGATTTGATAACACTCCCCAACTGTTGGAAAGACACAAATTCATTTAAAATCAACTTATTTCCCAAAAGGCTACCTTCCATGAGAATATCTTTACCATCAAATCCCATCAGAAAACCAAATGGGGCAAAAACATAAGAGAAAATCTGTTCCAAACGGATACCTAAACCACTTAGCAGCAGATTGATTAGTGATACCAATCCAACAAAAGCAATCAGGCTGGCACCGATTGAAAAGGCCATTTGAGCACCTGTACTAGCGCCTTCAGCTATAGCATCAATCACATTGGCATTATTTCCTTTGCTATCCATTTTAATATCATCGATTCTTTGGACAGGTTCGGTTTGAGGAAGCAACATTTTAGCAATCAAGATACTACCGATAGGCACCATGGTTGAGGCTATCAAGAGATACTCCATTGGAATCCCCAAAGCAATATAACCACCTAGGATGGAAACAGACATACTTCCCATTCCAGATACTAAGACAACCATAATCTCACTATCTGTCATACGACCAAGGTATTTGCTAACTAGAATTGGACTGTCGGTTTGCCCGAGAAACATATTGGCAACGGCCACAAAACTCTCAACTTCTGAGGATTTCATGATTTTACCAACACCCTTACCAATCCATTTTACAATAAATCCTAGAATTCCCATATAGTAAAGTAGGCTAACTAAAGCAGATAAGAAGACAATATTTCCAAGCGTTTGGATGGCAAAGATAAAACCAGTCTTTGCACCACCATCAGCCAAAGAGCCAAACACAAAATTCAGTCCAGCTTGACCACAGTTGATAACCTTTGTCACACCATCTGAAACGACGCTAACGATACGTTGCCCTAATGGGACACGTACAAGAATCAAGGCGATGATAAACTGCACGATAAGTGCCTTTCCTATCAATGGAAAAGAAATGCCTTTACGATTAAAGGAAATGGCATAAATAATGCCCAATATGAGTAGGATTCCAAGAATACTATAAATAAACTGCATGATGACCTCTATAAAAAATTATGATACTTTGTCGTCTTCAATCAGAGTACGTAAAGCTTCAACTGCTACTTCAATAGCTGCCTCCGTGTCGTGAGCCATCGGATTATCCATTCCCAAAGCATTACGTTCTTGGTTGCCAACAACAAGAAAGTCAGAACCGCAACGAACACCAAGGTGACTAGCCGCCACAAAGAGTGCTGCTGATTCCATTTCTGATGCTTTTGTACCAAGACGTTTCCAAGCTTCCCACTTGTTTAGTAACTCATAGCTCACTGGCATACGTTCTGGTTCATGCTGACCATAGAAAGCATCTTTACATTGTACCACACCTGCGTGATTAGTATAACCCAATTTTTTTGCAGCTTTGACGAGAGCATTGGTTACCTCTAAGTCTGCTACTGCCGGAAACTCAATAGGAGCGTATTCTTTACTTGTTCCTTCCATACGGATAGCACCAGTCGCAATGACAATATCGCCACCTTTCACATCAAGATCAATACCGCCACAAGTTCCTACACGAATAAAGGTATCAGCACCACACAATTTTAATTCTTCCATAGCAATAGAAGCTGACGGCCCACCGATACCCGTTGAGGTAACACTAACTTTTTCACCGTTCAAAGTTCCAGTATAGGTCACGTATTCACGGCTATCTGCCACAAGTACAGGATTATCAAAATGCTTCGCGATTTTTTCGCAACGTTTTGGATCACCCGGCATAATCACATAACGACCCACGTCACCTGGACGGATTTGTAAATGGTACTGAAGTCCAACTTCACCTGAATAGTTTTGCATAAAAAGACCTCCTTTTGTCTTGTGTAATTTTAAAAACACTTGTATATTATCATACATAACTTGTTTTGTAAACGTTTTTATTCAAAAAAGTAATCGCTTTCTTTTTCTTGATTTTTCTAATAATTTCATTTAAACTAGCTTGTATAGAGGAGACAGCCATGATTAAAAATGACCTTAATAAAAAGCTAAACAAACTCAAGCATGTACAAGTCTACAATAAAATTTTCAGTATGATACAAGAAGGGATTTATACCCCCGGTATGCAACTGCCTACTGAGCCAGAGCTTGCAGAACAATTAAATGTTAGCCGTTCCACCTTGCGAAAATCGCTAGCACTTTTACAAGAAGATCATCTAGTCAAAAATATACGTGGGAAAGGGAATTTTATCAGTCAACCTGAGGATAGCAATACTCCTCATCAATATGATATTAGAAAACACCCTGTCAAAACCTGTCTGACAAGCGAGATCCATGAGGTTGAATTGGAATGTCGCTTAGAAGTTCCTTCAGAAGCCATTCTAACATCCCTTAAACAAGAGACTCCCGTCGTGGTTATTGCCGACCGTTGGTATCACACTGAGGATGGACCCTTGGCTTATTCTTTGTCATTCATCCCTATTGAAGTCATTTCTGAGTATGGTATCTCACTCCAAGAAAACTCGCCACTCTTACAGTTTTTGGAAAGTCGCGTTTATCAGGAAACGATCTCTAGCCATACACAAAGTCATTTTGGTTATACCATCTCAGGTAACTTTTCTGCCACTAAGTACATCCTATCTGAAAATGAACAATTTATGCTGATTCAGGAGAACATCTACAAACAAGATCGACTACTCGTTTGTAACAAGCATTATCTCCCTATCGAACATTTTGAGCTTTTCCTGACGACGCAGTAGGTCAATCCAGATTGATATCCCTATGCAAAATACCAACTCTTCATTTTTATCTTAGATAAGAGTCTTTTACAAAAATGAAACTATTAGCAGTTTTTCAATGTGAGCCAGCATTAAGCACATCAAAAAAGGAGCTAGACCACTAAAGTCTGCTCCTTTTTTAATTCATTTTCTATCTAAGTCATCCTGCCAAAATAGCTAGTGTTTGGTATGGTTTTAGAATGACGTTTTCACCGATGGCTTCAGTAGCATAGTTGCTGATGAGGACTTGACCATTTTGATAAGCTTCTGCTAGGTCAAGGGTCACTTCTTCGGCATAGAAGTTGTTAAGAACAAGCAGTTTTTGTCCGTCTAGTTCACGCTCAAAAGCGTAAACTGACTCACTATCAGTATATGCTGCCTTGTAATCACCTTCTGCGATAAGGGGCATTTCTTTACGAAGTTTAATGAGTTTTTGGTAGAAGCTAAAGATAACACCGTCTTTTTCATTTGCGACATTAATCTCTTTGTAAGATTTTCCTGCTTTCAACCATGGTGTACCTGTCGTAAACCCTGCATTGTCACTAGCGTCCCACTGCATTGGTGTCCGTGAATTATCACGTGATTTAGTCTGGATAATCTTGAAGGCTTCTTCCGGTGTTTTCCCCTCATCCAACATAATTTGATAAGCATTGAGGCTCTCAACATCCACATAGTCCGCCATTGAGTCAAAGTCAGGATCAATCATCCCAATTTCTTCACCCATGTAGATGTAAGGTGTCCCGCGTGATAGATGGATGGAAGCACCGAGCATAGTTGCTCCTTCGTTGCGGAAGTGCTTAATATCCACAAAACGATTAAGGGCACGCGGTTGGTCATGGTTGTTGTAGAAAAGAGCGTTCCAGCCATTACCCTCACTCATACCTTCACCCCATGTATGGAAAAGGTCACGCAGAGCCTTGAAATCAAAATCCATAATGGTCCATTTTTGCCCATCTTGGT
This sequence comes from Streptococcus pluranimalium, assembly GCF_002953735.1. Lineage (NCBI taxonomy): Bacteria > Bacillati > Bacillota > Bacilli > Lactobacillales > Streptococcaceae > Streptococcus > Streptococcus pluranimalium. Next base: position 1,926,439 of record NZ_CP025536.1, read on the forward strand.
AATCCACTTTCAAATGGTGGAAATTAAAGGCCATGGATAATTCTTCACGATCTGGCGCCGTGTACATGATACAGTTTTCTACTGTCGTTGCTGACATTTCCCCAACTGTCATGAAGGAGTCATCCTGACCAAAGCTAGCTTGGTTGAGTTCATGCAGATAATCATGAGTAATTGGACGGTCAGTGTAAGCTGGTTTACCATCATTGATTGGGCAATCTTCGAGGACTTCATCCTTACCAATCAAGTTAATCACATCAAAACGAAAACCTTTAACACCCTTGTCTTGCCAGAATTTTACAACTTTAAAGAGTTCTTCACGGACGTTTGGATTACGCCAGTTCAGATCCGCTTGAGTGACATCAAAGAGATGAAGATAGTACTTACCAGTATCCCCAAATGGCGCCCAAGCATTGCCACCAAACTTAGACACCCAGTCCGTCGGCTCGTCACGCAAGATAAAGAAATCTTGATAGTATTGGTCACCTGCCAAGGCTTTTTGGAACCATTCATGCTCTGTCGAACAGTGGTTAAGCACCATATCCAGCATAAAATCGATACCCAACTCTTTTCCACGTGCAATCATCGCTTCAAAATCCGCCATAGTCCCAAAATCTGGATTGACCGCTGTATAATCAGCGACATCATAACCATTATCACGTTGGGGACTTGGATAAAAAGGATTAAGCCAGATCATATCAATTCCTAGCTCTTTAAGGTATGGCAAATTCTCAGTAACCCCATTGAGGTCACCAGTACCACTACCTGTCGTGTCTTTAAATGATTTTGGATAAATTTGGTAAACAACCTTACGTTTGTCGATTGCCATGATAAGTCCTTTCTAGCTACTGCTACTCAATGCCAATCAAACGCGAATGAATTTTTCATCTCAAGATTGAAATAATGCGTTTGATTTTTAAAGAGTATAACATAGATAAAGTGCTGAAAATAGTCTCAGCACTTATTCTTTTGTCATTATAATTTAGTTACCTTTAGAACATCTTCACCGCGTGAAATCTGGCGTGGAAGAACATCTATAGGATTGACTTGGTAGTCGTTGTGATTTGTCACGATAACAGGTGTCTCAACTGGATAACCTGCTGCTTTAATGGCTGCGATGTCAAATGAAATCAAGGAAGCCCCTGCTACAACCTTGTCACCTTGAGAAACATGGGCTGTAAAGCCTTTACCGTCAAGATTGACTGTGTCCATACCGATATGCATGAGCATTTCCACACCTTCGTCAGTCACAAGACCAACCGCGTGTTTTGATGGAAAGAGTACTGAAATAGTTCCTGAAACAGGTGCTACCAACTCACCCTCAGATGGTTCTATAAGGACACCTTGTCCCATAACACCTTGAGCAAAGACTGGGTCTACTGCTTCTGAAAGTAATTTAACTTCGCCAGTAAGTGGGCTAACAATTGATGATACTGTTCCTGCTGATGCAGTTGTTGAAGCTACTGGAGCTGCTTGTGAAACTTCTGCCTGAGCAAGGGCTGCTTGTGAGGCTAATTTCTCATCTTCAGCTTTTGTAAGGAAGTTAGCTTTACGGAAGGCAACAGTCAAGACAAAAGGAACAACAAGGGCAACCGCCATACAGATAAAGAATGGCACCATGTATTTCACATTAATAGCAAGGAAACCAGGGATACCACCGACACCGATAGCGTTGGCTTGAACGTTCATCGTCGTTGACAAGAGACCTGCAAGTCCTGAACCAATCATTCCTGCGACGAATGGGTAAACATATTTAACGTTAACACCAAAGAGGGCTGGCTCAGTAACACCAAGGTAGGCTGAGATAGCAGCTGGAAGTGAGATTTCAGCTTCGCGTTCATTCTTACGGTTCATGAAGAAGTAAGCAAATACAGCTGAACCTTGTGCCATGTTTGAGAGAGCGATCATTGGCCAGAGACCAGTTGTTTTAGAAGCTGTGTCCGCAATCAATTGCGTATCGATAGCGTTTGTCATGTGGTGAAGACCAGTGATAACAAGCGGTGCATAAAGGGCACCAAAGATAGCACCAAAGAGCCATTTAACAGGACCAGTCAAACCAGCCAATACAACGAATGAAATCCCTTTACCGATTGTCCAACCAAGTGGTCCCAAGACAGTGTGAGCCAAGATAAGGGCTGGCAATAATGATAGGAATGGTACAAAGATCATTGAGACCATTTCTGGGATACGTTTACGCCAGAAGATTTCAAGGTAAGACAAGCTAAGTCCCGCAAGAAGGGCCGGGATAACCTGTGCTTGATAACCGATACGGTTAACAGCGAAGAAGCCGAAGTCCCAAACCCAGTCTTTGGCAATGTCAGCTACTGGTGTGCTTCCTACAGCGTAAGCATTGAGCAACTGTGGTGACACCAAACAGATACCAAGAACGATACCAAGAATTTGGGTTGTTCCCATTTTACGAGCAACAGACCAAGTAATCCCTACTGGTAAGAAGTGGAAAATGGCTTCACCTGGTAACCACAAGAAATGGTTAACACCATTCCAAAATTGAGATACCTCAACAATTGTTTTACCATCCAGCGATGACCACTGAACACCCTCAAGAATATTACGGAAACCGAGAATCAAACCACCAACGATAATCGCTGGAATAATTGGCGTGAAAATCTCAGCCAACATAGTCATAACACGTTGAAGTGGGTTCTGATTACTTTTGGCTGCTGATTTAGCAACTTCTTTAGAAACACCTTCAATGCCAGAAACAGCTGTAAAGTCATTGTAGAAAATAGGCACATCATTACCAATGATAACCTGGAATTGTCCAGCATTGGTGAACGTCCCTTTGACGGCTGAAATCTTTTCGATTTCCTGGACATTAGCCTTGCTGTCGTCGTTCAAAACAAAGCGCATGCGTGTCGCACAGTGTGTGACAGCTTTAACGTTTTCTTTACCACCAATAGCAGTTAAGAGGTCTTTAGCTTGAGATTCAAATTTTCCCATTTGAGTCAAACTCCTTTTTATCATTTACTAGGATTACTCCCGATTTAGTTGCAATAAAGCGTAGATAAATTTATTTACAGAACAAGTGTAATCGATTGCAAATTTGTAGGCAAGTTGTTTGTCGAAATTTTTACTAATTTTTGGTAAAATAAGGTATCTTGTCTGCAAAAAAATAGACAACTTAGAAAATGCATGAAAAAATGAAAAAGTATGAGAAAGTTTTCCGAAATTTAGAGGCTGCTATTAACCAAGGAATCTACCAAGTTAACGACTATTTACCAACCGAAGAAGAGTTGGCTAAAGAGTATGCTGTCAGCCGAGATACCATTCGAAAAGCCTTAAAGCTCCTGGCAGAACACGGACTTATTCAAAAACGTCAAGGTAGTGGCTCACAGATCATCAAGCATGAGCGCATTAACTTTCCTGTTTCAGCTCTTACCAGCTTTCAGGAAATCGCCCAAGCGCAAGGGATGGCAACGACAACTAATGTCATCGCTATCGACAAACTCATTGTTGATGGGAAGATGTCAGAACTAACTGGTTTCCCACCAAAGAGTCATGTCTGGCGTATCACGCGCCAACGCGTGATGGAAGGGGTGGCATCTGTCCTTGATATTGACTACTTGTTGACGACTTTTGTTCCTGAAATCGATCGTTCCATTGCGGAGAAATCCATTTATGATTATTTGGAAAACCACCTGCACCTTATGATTGATCTAGCTGAAAAAGAAATCACCATCGATCAGACCAATCAGCAAGACAGTATTCTTCTGGACTTAGCAGGTGAGCATCATGTTGTGTCCATTAAGTCCAAAGTCTTTCTCACCAATGGTCAACAATTTCAATTCACCGAAAGCCGGCACAAATTGGATAAATTTAGATTTGTAGATTTTGCTAAGAGAAGACCTGCAAATTAATTCAGAGTTAGTATTAAAAGGCTGAGATAGACAACTATCTCAGCTTTTCTGATGCTATGACACTATGGTAGAAACTGATAATATTCTTACTGGTATTAGTGATGAGAGTTGGTGCATCCGTGACAGCTTCTTCCAGACTCATCGGCTGATTAATAATATCAAAAACCCCTGAAATTCCTTCATCATATAGAACTTCCAAGTGTGTCGATGCACCACCCACAATCGCTACCGTCGGAACTTGATACTTCTTAGCTAGCTGAGCAACCCCAATGGGTGTCTTACCATTTACAGATTGACTATCCATGTGTCCTTCTCCAGTAATGACCAAATCAGCACCAGCTATTTTTTCTTCAATTCCTATTAAATCTAAAATAGTTGTAATACCTCTCTGCGCCTTCGCCTTAAAAAAGGTCATTAAAGCAAATCCCGAACCACCAGCTGCACCTGCCCCTGGCGTCTCCTTCTCATGTCGTCCTGTTAGTTCTGACACAAGGTCTGCATACCGATTCAGCGCCTGATCTAAGGCTACCAACTCTTCTGATTTTCCTCCTTTTTGAGGACCATAGACAAATGAAGCACCTCGTTCACCACACAAAGGATTATCCACATCTACCAACAAGATAATATCAAGGTTGGCTGGAATCTTCATTTTTTGACGCGTATCTATTGATGACATTTTAGACAAATTAGCAGGAATTGGTTCTAAAAAGCGACCTGTCTCATCTAAAAAACGGATACCTAAGGCAGCTGCCAGACCTATGCCACCATCATTTGTAGCACTGCCGCCAAGACCGATATAAAGCTTGCTAACTCCTTTTTCAATCGCATCTTTAATCAGCTCTCCTGTTCCGTAGGTCGAAGCTTGCATGACATCCAACGCCTCCTTATCTATCAGAGTAATACCAGAAGCCTCTGCCATTTCAATAACTGCCGTTTTACCATTATCAATGAGCCCGTAAGAAGCTTCCACTTCCTGACCCAGAGGGCCTTTTACTACCCGAGAGATACGCTTTCCTTCACGACTAGTTAAAATGGCATCTACAGTCCCCTCACCACCATCAGCCACTGGCACAATAAGAACCCTATCTTCTGGATAGAGTGAATGTATTCCCTCACAAACACTGCGACCAACCTCTAAAGAACTCAGACTTCCTTTAAACGAATCACTTGCTACAATAATGTTTCTACTCATACCTGTTTCCTCTTCTAAGTCTTATTAAGGTACTGCCATTATATGAAAATGTCTTCAAATCCTCAACTCTAGCATTGAGTTAATAGATTAGAATGTTTTTCTATAAAAAATGATAGCGCTTACCTAGGTTTGTGATATAATGAACCTAAAGTATATTCTGTTACAAAGGAGATTTGTTTATGGTAACTTATCAACAATTTTCTGAAGACGTCATGCGCAAAAGCGCTCCTTATTTTTCATCGCTCAAAACGACTATTGAAACAGCTTTTTATGAAAATCATGTCAAGACTATCTCATCATTGGAGGAAGCATATAGACTTGCCAGCCAAGCACCAACTACCGTCGTCCTTGATATGGAGGTCGCTCATGCTGGTGAGTTGGGATTGCCTAAAGATGCTAAGGTGCTTTTAGCCAATGGCGGAGCAGTTGTCGGACGTACCGCAAAAGCCAGACGTATTTTTGGTCAAAAACCTGAAGAAGATGACAAACTCCTTCCAATTGTCCGCGATGCTATTTTTAACGCTCGTCATCGCACTTTTTACCGTGCCGATGTAGTTGTTGGGCTAGACGAAGCTTTCATGCTTAGAGCTCATCTTATGGTACCTGAAGATGACATCAACAACCTCTACTCTTGGTTGATTAATTTCCAAATCTTAAACGATGACTATCAAAAACGCTTAGATAATTCTGTCTTGTATGAAGACAACGATATTTACATTTTCTCTGACCCTGAATGGAGTCATCCTGACTATCCTGATGGCTTAGCATATTTTGATACCAACCATAACTGTGCTGTTATTCTTGGGATGCATTATTTTGGCGAACTCAAAAAATCAACCCTAACACTAGGTTGGGGAACTGCTGCTCGTAACCACTACGTTTCCTGTCATGGAGGATTGAAAATCTTCAAAAAAGAAGGACAAGATAGTCACGTTGCCTCATTCTTTGGCCTCTCTGGTTCAGGAAAGTCAACCCTTACCCATGCCAAGCATGATGACAAATACGATATCAAGGTTCTTCATGATGATGCCTTTATCATCTCCGAAAAAGACGGCTCTTCGATTGCTCTAGAGCCTGCTTACTTTGATAAGACACAGGATTACCCAACAGGACACCGCGAGCAGGATTACTTTGTGACTATCCAAAACTGTGGCGTTACTTTGGATAAGGACGGTCGCAAACGCTTGGTCACTGAGGATGTCCGTAACGGTAACGGTCGTACGGTCAAGTCTCGCTATTCTACACCAAATCGTGTGGATCGTATCGAAGATGGTATCCAGTCTATCTTCTGGATCATGAAGGACGATTCACTACCTCCTCTTGTTAAGGTTAATGACCCTATTCTGGCATCAACCATGGGCTGTACTCTCATGACCATGCGTTCTAGCGCTGAAAATACTTCGGATAGTTTAAATAGCCTCATCATCGAACCTTATGCCAATCCTTTCCGTGTTTATCCTTTGGTTGAAGATTATCAAAAATTCCAAAGCCTTTTCGAGTCAGGTGTTGATTGCTATATCATCAATACTGGTTCTTATATGGGGGATAAGATTCCTAAGGAAACAACGCTTGATATGATTGAACAAATCGTTGATAAGAAAGGACTCTTTAGACCATTTGGACCAACCTCAAAACTTGAATTTTTGGACTACCCAGATTTCCCAGTTAAGAACTTTGATGTCAATTATAAACAGTTAATCAAGGACCGCATGCAGGCTCGTCTCAACTTCCTACTCAATTTCAACCACGACAATCTTGACAATCCACTTCCAGCAGAAGCTCTTTTACACTTAGAAGATTTACTCAAAGAATTGGATTAAAAAGCAAAAACGAGAGACTCGGCATCTCTCGTTTTTAAACGGTTAATGATTCTAATACTCTAAGAAAATCAAAATAGGAAAAAAGCAACAGATAGAACTCAAGTTTATGAAGGTAAACTTGACAAGATCAAATTTTGGTTTTTAATGAGTCTAAAAAATAATCATCGGCACTTAGACAAGGCAAACTTGTCTCTTTTTGATAGGCTTCTAAAAAATAGGGAAAATGTGTGCAACCAAAGACAACGGCTTCTACACCTAAAGCTTCAAAGAGTTGAATAGTATCTTTCAAACCCATACTTGCTACAATTTGCTCAGCTGGGGCTTTGTTTTCAATGGCTTCAACCCAATCTAGGCTAGACATCGCGTGTACTCTACTACGTGGATTCTTCCAAGCGATGACACGTTCAATACCTGCACTGCCTTGTGCATTGGCTGCGAGAAGCCCCATGGTCTGATAGGACATGGCGAGGTCACGGTAGAAATGCAAGGGTGTCAGAATTTCCAAAGATAAAGCATCCGAAAGCTCATCAAAATCGACGGAACTGCTCAAAGAGTTGCAATAAACCAAGACTTGCGTCACGCCTTTTGCCTGAAAATCCTTTAAAACAGCCGTCAGGTGGGCTTTTTTATCTACCTCTGGCAAAACCTGAAAGACTGTCTGTTCTTCTGGATTCTGAGAAATGGCTGCGCTGATATAGTTGTCGGTCACGCGCTTAACCAGATCAACCCCAAAAGCTGTATCAACGGGCGTCCCTGCAATAATTCCAATCATACTGTCACCTCACCAAATATAAAGCAAGTAAGAAAATCACATTGATTGCCATTCTAATCACATGATGGCTGATGTGTGGTTTTTGGTGCATCTGAAAACCATTGCTTAAGGCTATCCCAGAAAGAGCAAATAGACCACCAGCAACCCCATAAATAGCGCTATCATTACGCTGCCATAAGTAACTATAAGTACAAGCCGCTATGACCAGAGTACTGAAAAGCGTTAGTAGCATATTTCTTTTGGTAATCATCCTTGCTCCTATACATCCTAGGACAGCAGAAAATAGCACAAGGACTAAATATAAACTTAAAACAAACAAAACCACTAATTGCATACGCCTTACCTATTCTTTGTATCTAAAATAATCGTTACAGGACCATCATTGACCAGAGACACCTTCATATCTGCTCCAAAAATCCCCTTTTCAACAGGGAGGTATTCAGCCAAAGCTGCGTTAAATTGATCATAGAAATCACTTGCCATATCTGGCTTTGCAGCACCCGTAAAGGCTGGACGATTCCCCTTTTTAGTGTCCCCATAAAGGGTAAATTGAGAAATCGACAAGATGCTCCCCTTGATATCTTGAACGGACAAATTCATCTTATCATCGGCATCAGAAAAGATACGCATATTGACAACCTTGCGCACTGCATAATCCAAGTCTTCTTGAGTATCCTCCGGACCTACTCCAACCAAGAGCATGAGTCCTTTGCCAATCTGACCGACTATTTTCTCATCAATGGTTACAGATGCCTCTGAAACCCTCTGAATGACAACTTTCATAAATTCAATTACTTTCTAAAAACATCAGAACACGCTAATCCTATTCCACTGCCATTGCTTACTTATCAAAGATAAATCACACTGAGGCAAGGAAATGAAGACGATAATACTAAAGGATATCGAGTCAAGCTGACAAAGTATAGAGACAAATACTCTATCCATTCAAAGTCGAAAGCTAAGGCTTTCCCTATCTGCAACCTAAAAGGTGCTATCCCCAGCACCTAGTGAGACTTAAGGATAAATCACATTGAGACGAGACAGGGTGACGAAGGCATAACTGATGTTAGGCAAGGAGCTCTAACAAAGTATCAATTGATTTAGCCTTAAGTCTCAGCCATTGGTACGCTTAACAGAATACACATCCGGAATAATCTTAATCTTATCAACAACCGAAGTCAGTTCTGAAACATTTGGAATACCAAAGGTCACGTGAATATTGGCAAATTTCATATCTCTACTTGGTTGCGCATGGAAAGAAGAAATATTTTTGGTAGCATTGGACACGATTTGAATAACGTCGTTGAGAATCCCTGAGCGATTAAGGCCATAGATATCGATTTCAGCTTGATACTCTTTCCGCGAATTAGCATCATCCCACTCTACCTCAATCAAACGTTGTTCATAGCCCTCTTGACTCTTGATATTATGACAATCTTGACGGTGAATAGCAACTCCACGCCCTTTGGTGATATAGCCTTCAATAGGATCACCTGGAACTGGGCTACAACATTTGGCGATACGCATGAGAAGTCCCGAGGCTCCTTGAATGATAACACCATTTTCATCACTCTTAACCTTCAAGACATCCTTCTTCTCAGCCTTAACCTCTCCACCCTTCATAAGCTCTTCGGCTTCTGCCTTGACTCGAGCACGCTCTTCTTCACGACGCTCTTTTTCAGTCAATTTATTAAAGACACTAACAGGGCTGATATCCCCGAAGCCTACAGCTGCATAAAGAGCTTCTTCACTTTTTACGCTAAGTCTTGGAAGAATTTCCTCAATATGTTTCTTCTCAAGATACTTGTTAGCAACATATCCTTGTTCTTGGAAATAGTCCACCAAGAGCTCACGCCCCTTGTTGACAGACATTTCCTTGTCTTGGTTCTTGAAAAACTGACGGATTTTATTGCGAGCCTTAGTTGTTTTGACCATCTTAATCCAGTCACGACTAGGACCAAAAGAATTACTATTCGTCACGATTTCAACCACATCGCCCGTTTTTAATTTGGCAGTCAGAGGAACCATACGACCATTAACCTTAGCACCCGTAGCTTTTTCACCAACTTGGGTATGGATAGCATAGGCAAAGTCAATCGGTCCTGAATCTTTCGGCAATTCTTGCACAGCACCTGTTGGTGTGAAGACATAAATCCGTTCTGAGAAGATATCTTCCTTAACAGAATCAACAAAGTCAACCGCATCACCATTGGAAGCATCCTGCAATTCAACAAGATCTTTAATCCAGTTCATGCCTAAGGCAGACTCTTTTTGATCAACCTTAGTTGTAATGCCTTTTTTATAAGCCCAGTGAGCCGCCACCCCAAACTCCGCCACTTGGTGCATATCCTTGGTACGAATTTGAATCTCAATTGGTCCCTTAGGCCCATAAACTGTCGTATGAATAGACTGATAGCCATTAGCTTTAGGATTAGCAATGTAATCTTTAAAACGACCAGGCATTGGGCGCCAGAGCTCATGAATATAACCAAGCATAGCATAGACATCGCTCTGAGTTTCCATAACGCAACGAATGGCAATCAAATCATAAATCTGATCAAAGCGTTTCTTCTTGTCACGCATTTTGCGATAGATGGAATAGATATGTTTGGGACGTCCATAGACCTCACCAAAGACCCCCTCTTCTTCTGTTGTTGACTTGATTTTATTCACAATTTCATCCACAAGTTCTTCACGTTCACGACGTTTTTCCTTCATCATGTGGGAAATTTTATAAAATTCAACTTCATTAAGATAGCGAAAAGACAGATCTTCTAGTTCCCATTTGATACGACTAATACCAAGACGGTGGGCTAGAGGGGCATAGATCTCCATAGTCTCTCGAGAGATACGCTCTTGCTTATCCTTACGTAAATGTTTCAAGGTGCGCATGTTATGCAGACGGTCAGCCAGTTTCACCAAAATGACACGAATGTCCTTGGACATAGCCATCAACATCTTACGATGATTCTCCGCTAGCTGCTCAGCATGTGATTTATACTCTACTTTACCAAGTTTAGTCACGCCATCGACAATATTACGAACATCCTTGCCAAATAGCTCTTCAATATCACCCAAGGTAAAGTTGGTGTCCTCAACAACATCATGAAGGAAGCCACAGGCAACAGTCACAGCATCCAAATGCAAGCCAGCTAAGATACCAGCAACTTGGATAGGATGAATAATGTAAGGCTCACCAGACTTGCGGTACTGTTCCTTATGCGCCTTTTCCGCACACTCCAGCCCCTTTTTCACTAATGCGAGATCCTCTTCCATCATGTATTGCGCTGCTAGTGCAACAACTTCCTGACCAGTTAAATCAACTGTTTTTGCCATTCTAACTACCTACCCAATCTTAGACTCTTATCGTGTAACTATTTTAACACGATTTTTTAGAAAAAGGAACGAGAGCTCTCTCTAATCGCTCATTTTGTAAGATTTGACAGAATATTAGATTAAAAACAAATATTAATTCATCCTTTTTGAAATAACGTTCGTTTTATTTGAAAATCTTATTGATGAAAAGGGTTGCTTTTTATATAATGTTAATGCAAGTTATTTTTGAAAAAAGGAGATCCTATGTCAAAGCATTATTGGTCAAAAAGCGCTCTATTATTATCTCTTCTAGCTGCCACAGCAAGTGCGAGCCTTGTGCAAGCAGAAGAAACAAATAGCCCAGCATCATCAGCTGATACCAATGCCGTTAACCAGCCAGCTCCTACTACTGATACAACAGTAGCTGGAAATGATAGTAGCCAACCCCTTGTGCCAGAATCATCCGTTGAAAAAACTCAACCACTTGATGAAACAGAAGGATTAGCTAATGCAACAGCTGCTCAGCCTCTTGTAGATAACACAGCTGATGCCGTCGCTCCTCAAGAAGGACAAGAGGTGGATGTTCGTATATTGTCAACGACTGACTTACATACCAATCTTGTCAACTATGACTACTATCAAGATAAAGCTTCTCAAACTATTGGTTTGGCCAAAACAGCCGTTTTGATTGACCATGCTAAGGCTGAAAATAGTAATGTCATCCTCGTTGACAATGGTGACCTTATCCAAGGAACACCCCTTGGAACTTATAAGGCTTTGGTTGATCGTGTCGAAAAAGGAGAGCAACATCCTATGTACGCTGCTCTCGATGCCTTAGGTTTCGATGCCTCAACACTTGGTAATCATGAATTTAACTACGGTCTTGATTACCTTAAAAATGTGATCTCAACCGCTGGTCTTCCTGTGGTCAATGCTAATGTTATTGATGCTACTAGCAATCAACCGCTCTTTAAACAATACGAAATCATCACTAAAACCTTTAAAGATGCTGGAGGAAAACAGGTTAACCTTAATATTGGTATTACAGGAATCGTACCCCCACAAATCCTCAACTGGGATAAGGCAAACTTAGAAGGCAAAGTGACTGTTCGTGATTCCGTTAAAGCTTTAGAAGAATTGGTCCCTAAAATTCGTCAAGCTGGAGCTGACATCGTCCTTGTCCTATCTCACTCTGGTATCGGTGATGACGAATACCACGAAGGCGAAGAGAATGTCGGTTACCAAATTGCTGGTATCGAAGGGGTTGATGCTGTTGTAACAGGGCACTCACACGCCGAATTCCCATCAGGAGATGACACTGGTTTTTATGAAAAATATCCCAATGTTGACGGCGTTAATGGCACAATCCATGGAACGCCTGTTACTATGGCTGGTAAATATGGCGACCACCTTGGAGTAATTGATCTTGGCTTGACTTATACCAACGGTAAATGGCAAGTGACTAAGAGTCGCGCTGAAATCCGCGAAATTGACAAAAAAAGTGATGTGGCTGATCCAACCGTTATAGCTATCGCTAACGAAGCCCACCAAGGAACGATTGCTTATGTCCGTAACCAAGTTGGAACAACAACTGCACCAATCACTAGTTACTTCGCCTTGGTTAAGGATGATTCTTCTGTCCAAATTGTGAATAATGCGCAAATCTGGTATGCTAAGCAAGAACTAGCTGGGACACCTGAAGCAGAGCTGCCAATTCTTTCAGCTGCTGCACCATTCAAAGCAGGTACTCGTGGTGATGCCACTGCCTATACTGATATCCCTGCGGGGCCAATCGCTATCAAAAATGTCGCAGATCTTTACCTCTACGATAATGTCACAGCTATCTTGAAAGTGACCGGCGCAGATATTAAAGAATGGTTGGAAATGTCAGCCGGGCAGTTCAATCAAATTGATCCAAACAGTACAGACCCCCAAAATTTAATCAATACGTCTTACCGTACCTATAACTTTGATGTGATTGACGGTATCACTTACGAATTTGACATCACTCAACCAAACAAATATGACAAAGATGGTAATCTGGTTAACGCAGATGCCAGTCGCGTGCGTAACCTTATGTACAATGGCCAAGCAATTAACCCTAATCAAGAATTTATCGTTGTCACCAATAACTACCGTGCTAGCGGAAACTTCCCAGGTGTTCGAAACGCCACCACTAACCGTTTGCTAAACTTGGAAAACCGTCAAGCCATCATCAACTACATCTTAGCTGAAAAGACGATCAACCCATCTGCTGATGGCAACTGGCGTTTTGCTAATACCATCAAAGGACTTGACGTTCGCTTCCAAACAGCTGATAGCGCTAAAGTATTGGTTGGTGGCAGTGAAGAACTCGTCTACCTTAATCCTTCTGCTGAGATGGAAGGCTTTGGAGATTATCGTTTTGTCTACACAGAACCAGTCGTGGCAACACCAACTCCAACAGTTGCTACAAATGGTAATCCAGCAGCTACAGTATCAAGCACAAAACTCGACCCGAGAACACAAGCAGCCATCCACAGCTTAGCTGCAAATGCTTATGCCCAAACATTAGCTGCTAAAACTAACCAGAGTTCTCAAGCAAATGTAACGCAAAAAAGATTCTCTCAACAAAACCATAAAAAGACCCTTCCAAACACTGGCGAAACAAGTGGTTTATGGATGACAATCCTAGGATTTGCCAGCCTTGGATTTGTTGCCAAAATCAAAAATCGTAAAGAAAGCTAAGGTTGCTAACTAGAAAATCCACTCAATGAAGTGGATTTTTCGTATGAAATAAGATTTGACTCTAGTTCTCCCTAAGACTATGCTATAATAAACATTGTGAAAACTACATTTTGTTATGGAGGTCTTATGAAATCACTCACCCTTGTCTATGTCAGTCTCAGTGGAAATACGCATAGCTTTGTCACGCGCTTCGCTCGCTTTCTCAAAGAAAAGCACAACATTGACTCTAGATTGATTAACATCAAAGACCTCAAGCATGAAACTTTCCCAGTCAAAGAAGACTTTTTAGCGCTCTTACCAACCTATCTTGAAGGTGGTAACGGACTTGATAACGGCGATACCGAAATTTTGACAACGCCTTTGCGTCAATTTATCGCAGCACATGACAACTACAAAAACTGTTTTGGCATCATTGGGTCTGGCAATCGTAACTTCAATAATCAATATTGCCTCTCAGCTAAGCAGTATGCTGAACAGTTTGGCTTTCCTATGCTAGCTGACTTTGAACTCAGAGGCACCTCAGCTGACATCGAGCGGATTGCGCCAATTGTTCTCAAGGCTTGGGAAGCTTTTGGAGCCGCCGATGAATCCTAACCACAAGCCCTATCAAGTCTATAATCTCAAAGAGAAAAAAGAAAATGGGAATATCCTAACTCAACATGTACCCTTCGGTATCATTGTTCTCATTAATTCAATTTCTACTGTGACAGCTTATTTTGTTCCAATTTTAATGATTAGTCTATTGATACTTCTCATTTATCTGCTGGCTACTGCACCCAAAAGAGCCAGAATAAAGGCTAAACAAACTATCATCCAAGCTTTTAACGAGCAGCTAACAGCAACTTATCAAAAGCTTATTGAAATGGAAGATGACTACCAAAATCAGCGTTTGGTTCAGATGGCAGCTACTGGTCGGCAGGGATTGGAAAATATCAGCTTGATTCGCCATTCCTTACAACTGCAACAAGCAAACCTTTCAGATGACTTCTATGAACATGTGGTCACATCTACCAATGAGTTGGAAAATGATATCAAATCATACTTCCAGCTAACAGGCTTCTCTCCCCAAAAAGTCCTAACAAAGGAAGAAGAACCTATTATCAACTTTGCCCCTGAAATTATTAACACTTATCGACAAATCATCAGTGACCATCAGCATTATGTCGCAAAGTTAACGGATTCTGAATTGCCTAATAAATCAGAACTCCTAGCCCTTCATGATACTGAAATGAAGAGGTTTGAGGATATTCTTAAAGGCTATATTGCCATGAAGCAATCTCCCAAAGATTTTTATGACGTTGATAGCCGCCTCCTTAAAGCTAAAAAATCCTTGAAAGAATTTGACTTAAAACTTGATAACGATCTTCGTCACATCAATGAAGAGCTGTTACACGACTTTGATATTAGTTTGCACTTACAAGACAATAAGTAACCCTACTCTCAGAAAGGAACTCACATGAAAACAACTGTTGATTACATCACTACCCTAACCAATATCCCATCACCAACTGGTTTCACCAAAACGATTATGAATTATATCGTGTCAGAATTGCAAAGCTTTGGTTATGAGCCTGTTCGCACACATAAAGGCGGTGTTATGGTTTCTGTGACCGGAAAAGACGACGATAAACACCGTATTGTAACAGCCCATTTAGACACTCTCGGTGCCATGGTTCGTGCTATTAAACCAGACGGTCGTCTCAAAATGGACTTGGTTGGCGGCTTTGTTTACAATGCCATCGAAGGTGAAAACTGTACGGTTCATGTTGCTAAAAATGGTAAGGAAATCTCTGGTACTATCCTCATGCACCAAACTTCTATCCATGTCTATAAAGACGCTGGTACAGCTGAACGTAACCAGGCTAATATGGAAGTTCGTTTGGATGAAAAAGTAACCACTGCCGAGGAAACACGTGCTTTAGGGATTGAAGTTGGCGATTTCATTTCCTTTGATCCTCGTGTTGTCGTGACACCAAACGGTTTCATCAAATCTCGTCACTTAGATGACAAGGTCAGCGCAGCCATTCTCCTAGAGCTCTTAAAAACCTACAAGGATGAAGGAATCGAACTCCCATATACAACCCACTTCTACTTCTCAGCATTCGAAGAAGTCGGACACGGTGCCAACTCAAGTCTCCCAAGCCAAACGGTGGAATACCTAGCAGTTGATATGGGAGCTATGGGAGATGATCAAGCAACAGACGAATACACGGTGTCTATCTGTGTCAAAGACGCTTCAGGTCCTTACCACTATGAACTCCGACAACATATGGTAGCTCTTTGTGAGACGCAAAATATCCCTTACAAACTAGATATTTACCCTTACTACGGTAGTGATGCTTCAGCTGCTGTCCGTGCCGGAGCAGAAGTCAAACACGCCCTTCTAGGTGCCGGTATCGAATCCAGCCACTCTTATGAACGCACTCATACTGATTCGGTAGAGGCAACTGAACGCTTGGTTGACGCTTACCTAAAGAGTGAAATGATTGACTAATTGTCTTAACTATTCAGATTCCAAAGATGGAGAAAGCTATGATTGAACCAATTGTCATCCCAAGTAAAAAACTCGGAAATATGGTCTATGCTCTTGGAGCACTTATATTTGTCATCTTCGGACTTCTCTTTTTATTCTCATCCGATATTGTTGCCATCTTAATAGGACTCTTTTCGATTATCTTCTTTGGATAGGGCTTTATCATTCTTTTCAAGAGAATTTTCACCAGCCATTCCCTCCTAATTGTTGATGAGCAAGGAATGACAGATCATTCTTCCGCTCTGGCTCTTGGTTTTGTTCCCTGGGAAGATATTGAAAATGTCCAACTTCGCCATATGCTCAATCAGACTTTCATTAGCGTCAGTGTTAAAGATCAAGAAGCTTACCTTGCTAAAATGAGCACCTTACAACGTAATGCTACCAAAGCGAACCTCAAAATGGGTTATCCACTGATAAACATCACTCTTAATACATCAGGAAAAAATCCGAGAACTGTCTATCAAGAAATCGAAGATCAGTTTGGTCATTTTTACAGAAAGTAAGCTACTATGCCCGCAATAATCATTATCCGAGGCAATGCGGCGTCAGGAAAAACCAGTCTAGCCTACGCTCTTCAAGAAGAAATGGGTGAAAATACCCTGTTGCTATCGCAGGATTTGTTACGACGAACCATGCTACATGCTCATGATGGCTTTGACACACCAACTATCCCAATTCTGTTAAATCTCCTTGAATATGGCTATGACAACTGTCAAACAGTGATTTTAGAAGGTATCTTGCGATCCGATTGGTACCAACCTGTCTGGCAAAAAATATTAGAACTCTATAGCATAGAACATATCTATGCCTACTACTACGATCTCCCCTTTGATGAAACCATCAAACGACATTCTGGTCGTGAGAAAGCTAAGGAATTTGGCCAAGATGCTCTTAAAAGATGGTGGGTTGACAAAGACTACCTGACAGAAATCCCTGAGACAAGGCTAACAAAAGACCTATCACTTGAAGATGCAAAAACACTCATTCTTACAGACCTCAAAAAGTCCTGATTTCCTGTCAGGACTTTTCTTATACTATCTCAATTTCCAATCCAAAATGATCGCTAACTACCGGGCTATGATCACCGTCAAAAACAATTTTTGATGAGTTGACCTTAAATGATTTATCCACAAAGGCATGGTCAACTTTGAGTGCCAAATCATTGCCTTCCCAGCCATCAATATCTGCAAGAATGGTGTGATTTCCTGAAATCTCATCAGCGATTGCATGGCTATCCACCAAATTTAAACGACTGTTGATAACTTCTTGATAACCTTGATTTCCCGTAGGATTATTAAAGTCGCCCAGCAAAACCAAAGGATTGTCCTCCGACTCCAGAGCTTGCGCCAAGCGTGGCCACTCAATTTCAAAACCTTTTTCCCACCATGACAAATGCAAACTAACCAGTGATAGAGCTTGCCCCTCCACACTTGTACGGGCTAAAAGTGCACGGCGAGTGTGGTGATCTCCTGGATCCACAGCTTGAGATGCCAAGATATCCACAACCTCAATCGGTGTTTTAGATAAGATTGCCACTCCCTCATGGAAGCGCTCATAGCCAATATGATTATATGCCCAGGCCCAGTAGTAAGTTTTCCCCTTTTCCTGCAAGGCTTCTACCAGTCTAAGCGCATAGTTGTCCTCATGAATAGGCGGATTCACCGACAAAGGCACATGATTGAACACTTGATCAGCTTCCTCACTCGTCATCAACTGATTGATTTCCTGAAGAGCAATCACATCATAATCTTCCTCTAAAACCCTTGCCACCAAATCCTCACACTTGGTCGCCATCTCCTCTTCCATCCATGAGTGCGTGTTTAGCGTTAGTAATTTCATTGAACAATCCTTTCTACCACATCTTGACTAATACACAAGTTATCCACAAAAAGTCAGTTACTACTCATAGAAAATCAAAACCTGATGAATGACTTTTCTTGCTTAAGGTCACTTATGCCTTGGTCAACCTGCTTCACCTGCTGTTGATTTTCAGTGGGTCATTAGTCGATAAACGAAAGAATCCGAGTCCTAAACTCAGATTCTCTTCTAATGACAGTATTGTAACACTTATAGTTTAACGTGTGCAACCACTTCTTTAGCAGATTGTTGCCCTGTTTTATCTAAGTGAACAGATTCAATTTCAGCAGTATTGGTAAAGACAACAACTGTCGTTACTTCGCGACCAGCTGAACGAATGGCTTCTAAATCAGCAACCAGCAAGAGGTCTCCTGTAGTCACGCATTGACCATCTGTCACCTTGGCTGAGAATGGCGCACCATTGAGCGCTACCGTGTCAAGACCAACGTGTACCAAAACTTCTAGACCATTATCTGTAAGAAGTCCAACAGCGTGTTTGGTTGGAAAGACACTCGTAACGATACCTGAAACTGGTGAATAGATATTACCATTTACAGGTTCAACAGCGAAGCCATCACCCATCATTTTCTCTGCAAAAACAGGATCTGCAACTTTTGAAATGTCTAAAACTTGACCATCAGCCACGCTAACGATAACTTCCTCAATACCTTTAAAATTGCTATGACTAGCAGCTGTAGCATCAGCTTCTTTGACAGCAACCGTTGGAATTTCGGCACCTGAATCGAGTAAGTCTTGAATGTCAGACTTCAAGATATCCGCTTTTGGTCCATAAACCGCTTGAACACCATTACCTTTAACAATCAAGCCCATAGCACCAGCTTGCTTCCAAGCATTTTCAGAACCAACTTTTTCGGTATTATTGACACTGACACGAAGACGGGTCATGCAAGCATCCACATCTGCGATATTAGCTTTACCGCCAAGAAGGTTAATGATTTGAACAATTTGTGAATTCGCATCAGCAACTGCACCATTGTCTGTAGCTTCTGGAGAGTCGTTGAGCATATCAGCATCATAGTTACCATTGCGACCAGCAGTTGCCAAATTCATTTTCTTAATCATGACATCTGCTACAAAATACATGATAACTGCAAAGAGCAGCGATACCCAAACAAAGTTGATCAGGTCCATTCCCAAACCAGCTTTAATCGCCATTGGTGTACGAGTCAAGAGCTCAATATTACCAAATGAGTGAACACGAAGGTTGACAATATCTGCCATAGCAAAGGCTGCCCCTTGAAGGAGAGCGTAAACCACGTAAAGTGGCATTGCAGCAAACATAAACATGTACTCAAGAGGTTCTGTAACACCTGTTAGGAAAACAGCTGCTGCTGCAGAGATAAACATGGCTTTGTATTTTGATTTTTTATCAGGGTCAACATTGCGATACATAGCAAGTGTCAATCCCATCAAGATACCTGTTGCCCCAATCATTTGCCCAACTTTGAAGCGGGCAGGTGTCACGGCGTTAAACAAATCATTGTAAGCAGCTGTATCACCAGCACCTTTAAGGTTTACCAAGTCAGTTACCCATGCCAACCAGAGCGGGTCTTGACCAAACACTTGACTGCCAGCGCTTGAGCCTGTCAAGATATCATAAGTACCCCCGAGTGAGGTGTAGTTCATAGGGATGGTCAACATGTGGTGAAGACCGAACGGCAAGAGTAAGCGTTCCAAAGTACCATATAAGAATGGTGCTAGGACTGGAGCTGTGTCTTGTGATGAAGCAATCCATTTACCGAATCCATTGATTCCTGATTGGATCACTGGCCAGAAGAGCGCCAAGATGATTGCTACAACAGCAGAGCGCAGGATAACCACGAAAGGCACGAAGCGTTTCCCGTTAAAGAAAGTCAAAGCATCTGGCAGTTTGCGGTAGTTATAGTACTTGTTGAAAGCTGTCGCACCAACAAAACCAGCAATAATACCAACGAATACCCCCATATTAAGAGCGGGATATTCCAAAACACTGGTAAAGTAGTCAGCAACCACCATCTTAGTGCCTAAGAAACTGGTCAACGTTGCCTTAGAATCTGCCAGCATATCGCTTGAAACACCATAAATACCACCAGTGATGCGGTTAATCAAGATGAATGATAAACCAGCCGCAAAAGCACCGCCCGCACGTTCCTTAGCCCAGCTACCACCGATAGCCAAGGCAAAGAGCAAATGAAGGTTTCCAATAACTGCCCAACCAATTTGAGCAACAACATTCCCAACGTTAGCCAACAAAGGGGAATCAGGGTTTATCAAAGGAATCGAATTCCCGATACTAACCATCAGTCCTGCAGCTGGCATAACGGCAATAACCACCATTAAACATTTTCCGAATTTTTGCCAAAACTCGAAACTAAAAAACTGTTGTAGTTTTTCTTTCATGTGACGTCTCCTCACGATTTCCAGACAAAATGTCTTTTAGTTGTTTTACGCAAACGTTTGCGCTACTTGTAAACTTATTATAACACCTTTTTAAAAATTGTAAAGCGGTTTCACAAAATTTTTAAGAAAATCTAAAATCTTTAACCCAGACAATCAAAAAAGCCAGGAATGCCGCCTGACTTCTAGTTTTTTTCCGTTGATAAGCGTTCAATGATGCGATGAGGAATGATAATGTGGCGATCAGATTCAGACAAGTTAGAGTCGACAAAGAGCAAATTAGCAGCAGCTTCTCCCAAGTCATAGGGAAAAATATCTACAGAAGTCAAAGCTGGGGACTCTAATTCTGCTAGAAGAGAATTATTAAAGCTGATAAAACCAAATGACGACGCTCGTTCCAGCTCCTTCAAAAGACGAATGAGGTAGATAGCTGTCATATCATCACAACAAACAAAAGCATCTGTATCAGCCGAATCTTCTAAAAAAGCTTCAAGCCGCCCACCATCACCATCGTCCCCTCTTAAGTTAACTTCAAATCCCGGCAAGTCCTGCTTTGCCATCACCCTTTGATAGCCTGTAAACCGGGACTCCTGAACCGTCTCACTCAAATTCGTAGAAATAAAAACTGGTTTTTGATATCCCCTTTGGAAAAGGAATTCCGTCGCATCATAGCCAGCCTTGACATTATCTGTATCAACGAAGTAAGTCTTATCGTGAGACTTCGCTTCATCATGCCCAACTATAATGCATGATGTGCCATCATTTTCCCTAACTGCTTGATAGACAGGATCAGCCTTTTTGGCATAGAGAAAAATGAACTTATCCACTCGCCCACTCTGCATTAAAACCTGAACACTAGACAGTAAGTCAGCTTCTGTTTTTCCGGTTGCTAAACTAACCATAAACCCTTTTTGACTACAAACGCCTGTAATCCCTTGAATAATCTGCATAAAGAAAGGATTGTTTCCAAGTATCTGTGGACTTTCTCTAACTGGTAAAACAATGGCAACTGTATTAGAGCGTTGCTTAACCAGATTCTGTGCTGAAAAATTTGGCGAATAGTTTAACTCAGTCATTGCCTGACGAACACGTTCTCTAGTGGCTGGGCTAATCATAGGATTATCATGAAGCGCTCTCGAGGCTGTAGAAGGCGAGACACCTGCAAGTTTGGCAACATCTTTTATGGTAACCATCAAAACCTCCTTCTTTTGAAACTCTCTGTTTTCTGAAAATCGTATTGATTTTAGGATAGCGTTTTCAAATATTCTTGTCAACCTTTGGAAATAAAAATTGCATATATTTTAAGATTTTCAACAGATGCTAAAAAATCTAAGGAGTCAAAAAATTGGCTTTGAAATGCCCTCTAAACCTAGGTTTAAAAAGTATCTGTCCTGTCTGTCAGCCGAGATATAAAGGTTTTAACACCTAGCATTATCGGGTCAAGTCATTCTGTCATAAAGCATAATAAAAGAGAGGGAGCTTCTGTTCTCCCTCTCCTATCCTATGATTGCCACAACTCTGTCGCAAAACTGACTGCTGACAGGGCATACAGCGGTGCCGTCTCAGTCCGCATGATTCGGGGACCAAGGCCACATTTAAGAGCACCTGCAGCCTCCAAAGCCTCAACTTCTTTGGGGGAGATACCACCTTCAGGGCCAAAGACAAAGAGAATCTTAGCTCCCTTTTGGATATCCTTTAACTCACGCGCCAAGACAGCCATTTCGCCTTCTTTAGCAGATTCTTCATAGGCGATGAAAATCTTATCAAAGTCAACTAAATGCTCTAGAAAGTCAGCTTTTTTCTCAAAAAGCTTAACTTCTGGCACACGATTGCGTTTGGATTGCTCGGCAGCACCCAAGGCGATTTTAGCTAACTTTTCTTCTTTTTTAGCTAATTTTTTGCCGTCCCATTTGACCACGGACCAGTCAGCTGGAAATGCCCAGATGTCACTTGCTCCCAGTTCCGTCGCTTTTTGGGTAACCAAATCAAGCTTATCTCCCTTGGGAAAACCGGAAGCTATGGTGACATGGACTGGTAATTCCACATCATCAAGCCATTCCTCGACCAGCTCAAACGAATGTTCCGAAGCATCCAAAACCTTGGCCAAACGCTTGATACCGTCATCAAAGACCAAAACAACCTCGTCATCCTCTGTCAAGCGCATGACGTTAAACATGTGCTTGATGGTATCTTTGTCAGTGATGGTAACAGGATTTTCAGGCGCTCCTTTTATAAAATACTGCTGCATTTAGCCTCCAATCACACCGGAAATATCATCGGTTTTCTTGAAAATACAAGCATTCCACTCACCTTGAATCATATGAGTCTCAAGGAAGAAGCCAGCTTCCTCAGCACTTTCGCGAACCATATCCCACTTGTCAGCGATAATACCAGACATGATGAGATAGCCCTCATCCTTAACCAATCGATAGGCATCATCCGTCAAGTGAATGAGAATATCCGCTAAGATGTTGGCAACAATGACATCTGCCTCGATGGCCACGCCCTTCAAAAGGTCTCCCGCTGCCACATGAATGTTTTCCATATTCGGGTTCATGTCGATATTTTCCTGAGCCACACGCACCGCCACATCATCCAAATCGTAGGCGAAAATCTCCTTAGCGCCAAGAAGGGAGCTCGCGATAGAGAGCACACCAGAACCTGTCCCAACGTCCAGCACCGTCTCGCCGCCACGAAGCACTTGCTCCAAGGCAAAGAGACTCATTTTAGTTGTTGGGTGCGTTCCCGTCCCAAAAGCCATACCCGGATCCAGCTTAATGACCTTCTCACCAGAGCTAGCTTCATAGTCCGTCCATGACGGCACAATGGTCAAATCATGGGTGATACGAGCAGGCTCGTAGTATTTTTTCCAGTTGTCAGCCCAGTTTTCTTCGGCTAATTCTTTTGAATCCAGCGAGTAATCGCCAAGTGTCACACCAGATTCAGCTAGTCTATCAAGACCAGCTTGAAGGTCTTTGGTCACCTCAGCCATATCCATGGTGTCAGGATAATAAGCCGTAATCGCAATCATATCCGACTGCTCCACCTCAGGATAAAGCTCGCCGAAGCGGTCCTCCTGACCAATATAGTCAGCCGAATCGCTAATCGCAACCCCCTGACTCCCCGTTTCAATAAGGAGGTTAGACACCGCCTCCTCAGCTTCACGGTGAATAGTAATCGTTAATTCATTCCACATATAAGATACCAAGCCCGTAAAACACAAAGTCAAAATAGGAAAGACTCCGACGATACTTGTATCTAGGAGAACTTTATCTTTTTGACACAGTGTTTCGGGCGGGTTCAGTTAGACACGCTAACTGAAGTTTCCTTTCATTCAATTTAGTTAAAGAAAGTTCCGAGGATTTAACCCGTGTTCAGTTTAACTATTAAACCAAACATTCCTTTATATTTCATTTGTTTAAGGCAGGGTCAGTTAGACAGACTAACTGAAATTTCCATGCTTTTTAGTGTCCCTATCTTCGTTTAAGGAAATCTATAACCTTTTCCTACATTTCGAAATCCAAGATGGTCATAAAAATCATCTGCTTCAGAAATGAGTTCTAACCTAGTTTTAGGATGTAAATTCATAATCTCCTCAACTAATAACCGACCTAAACCTTGACTACGAAACGCTTTGTCCACTAAAATTTCAGCAATAAAAGTAGTTAGAACATCATCTGTCAGATAACGTAAAAATGCTATAATCACTCCGTTTTCTTCTATCAGTATATAATGGGAAGATTCTAGTAAATGGACAATCCTTTCCTCTGTAAAACTTTCCCAACCTTGGCTTTGGTAAAGTTTAGCAAGAGATACCATATCTTCACTGTCAGCAAATCTAACCTTTCTCATCAGTTAGCTCCATCCAATCCCTCAACCGTTCTTTCAAACTCCCATAAACTTGGTCGTCATCAAGGAAATCGGTAATCGGCATCATCTTCCAGCCTTGTCCTTCGTCACCAAAGACAATCTGGTCAATCTGGTCTTGAGAAATCTCTCCTACCATAAAGACAGAATCTTTACTTGGGTCAACCATGCCTGGATAGACCTTTGCCCAACTAATACTGTCCTTGGAAATGGTAATGCCTAATTCTTCAAATACTTCCCGTTGCACACAGTCAAAAGGTGTTTCTTCACCCTCACGACCGCCACCTGGTAAATCCCAAGTATTTGGAAAAGGGATAGTCGGAATATCATCACGCAAAATAGACAAAATCTGGTCGTCTTTTAACAAAGCAATCTTTGCCCCAGAAAAATCAAATGATTGATGTAAAATCGTATCCATCCTAATACCTCGGATATCCATGCCATTCTTTTTCTTCCAAGTCTGCTCTGCCTTTTTCAAAGGCTTCTTGATCCCATTCGAGGGCGAATTCTGGGATGGTATCGTCTTGGAGGAAGTCCATGAGGTCACTGAGGCCTTCTGTTGTCACCTCATTCAAGGCTTTAGCAAAATAGGCTAGAAATTCACGCGACAGACCTTTTTTAGGCTCATAAGGAATGGCTACCAGATAGTCTTCTGGATCAAACTTGCTTTTGGCTGGATTGTAAAAGAGGACAAAGTCTTCAAAAACGATGTCTTCTTTGGACACTTCTGCCGCATCATCAATGACTTCAACCTCTGATTGGTTTTGCGCTTCTAAAACCACCACCACCTCAACAGCGTGATTTTTTTTGTCCCAGTCAATGGCAAAATCCACGTCCAAATGCTTTTCCAATTCTTCCTCTAAAACCGATAAAAATCCAAACTTAGCCATGTCTTTCCTCACTCAAGAAGGATATTAAAATCACTTCTCGTCTCATTATTTATAGTATAATAATTCTAACATAATTTAACCGAAGGAAAGGACAAAAAATGAAGATTCGCTACATGACACTGGATGATGTTGAGGATATCGTGTCTATTGAAAATAAAGTCTGGACTGCTGAAACAACCCCTGCACCTCTACCGATTTCAGATGCTAATAAAGTCATCGAAAAGTATGAGCAAAACACCAAATACTTAATCGCCGAAGACGATGATGGTCTTGTTCTAGGTGTTCTGGACTTCCATGATTTTTATCCTTTCGACTCTGGTAAACACATCGTTACCTTTGGCATCGCTGTTGACCCTGATGAACGTCGCGAAGGCGTGGGGAAGGCTTTGATTGACTACTTCTTCAAAGAAGCGCTAGCCGACAACTATCGTAGGGTCATCATCCATGTCCTCAGCACTAATCATCAAGCCGTGCAATTCTATGAGGAACTAGGATTTACCCAAGAAGCCCGCCTCAAAGAAACTTTTCTCATCAATGGTGACTATGTGGATGACTTGATGTTTACCTATGATTTGGAGGAGTTTGATGCCTGATAATTTAGCCCTACGCATGCGGCCGCGCAATATTTCAGAAGTGATTGGACAAGAGCATTTAGTTGGTGAGGGAAAAATCATCCGTCGTATGGTGGAGGCTAACATGCTGTCTTCCATGATTCTCTACGGACCTCCAGGAATCGGAAAAACCTCTATTGCGAGTGCTATCGCTGGTACAACTCAGTATGCTTTTCGGACTTTTAATGCCACGGTCGATACTAAAAAACGCCTGCAAGAAATCGCCGAGGAAGCCAAGTTTTCTGGTGGTCTCGTCCTACTTCTGGATGAGATTCATCGCCTTGATAAAACCAAGCAAGATTTCCTCCTGCCCCTTTTGGAAAATGGCAACATCATCATGATTGGTGCCACAACGGAGAACCCTTTCTTCTCAGTTACACCCGCCATTCGCTCCCGTGTTCAGATTTTTGAGCTGGAACCCTTGGACAATGATGACATCAAGTCAGCCATCCAAACAGCTATCTCTGACAAGGAGCGAGGTTTCGCTTTCGACGTGCATTTGGATAGCGCAGCCTTGGACTTTATCGCTACAGCTACTAACGGAGATCTACGCTCTGCCTACAATTCCCTAGACCTGGCTGTCATGTCGACACAGGAAGAAGCTGACGGGAGTCGTCACATCACCCTAGATACGGTTGAAAATAGTTTGCAGCGCAGCTATATTACCATGGATAAGGACGGGGATGGCCACTATGACGTGCTGTCTGCCCTGCAAAAGTCTATCCGTGGCTCCGATGTCAACGCCAGTCTCCATTATGCGGCTCGTCTGGTTGAAGCGGGGGATTTGCCGAGTTTGGCGCGCCGTTTGACGGTGATTGCTTATGAAGATATTGGTTTGGCTAATCCTGAAGCTCAAATCCACACCGTGACAGCTTTAGAAGCTGCACAGCGGATTGGTTTCCCCGAAGCGAGAATCTTGATTGCTAACGTGGTTGTTGACTTAGCTCTTTCACCCAAGTCTAATTCGGCTTATATGGCTATGGATGCTGCCCTAGCTGACCTTCGCACATCTGGGAATTTACCTATCCCAAGACATCTTCGAGACGGCCACTACGCTGGTAGTAAAGAACTGGGAAATGCCCAAGATTATAAGTATCCTCATGCCTACCCAGAGAAATGGGTTAAGCAACAATACCTACCAGACAAGCTCAAAAATGCCAATTATTTTGATGCCAACGAAACTGGAAAATACGAACGTGCCCTAGGAGCTAACAAAGAGCGTATTGACAAGCTATCTAAATAACAATAGAAAACGATTTCAAAAAAATGATGATTTTCCCTTGAAATTTAAAAATAAAGTGGTATCATAAAAGCATAGAAAAACATTGCTGTGGTATACGAATTCACATCTAAGTGTTGACCGACTAATTCTTTGTATTTTCGGGAGACGAAAGATTCTTGACAGCATGCAGGCCGTTTACACGCGGAAGCAGCTAAAGTCAAGAACGAGTCACCCACCTGCTTTATTGCGCGGGTTCAATACAAGCCGTGGATCACCGGTACCAATACAGCTTTTTCTTTTATGCCTCCTTAGCTCAGTTGGTAGAGCAGTGGACTCTTAATCCATGGGTCACAGGTTCGAGCCCTGTAGGGGGCATCTTTTATGCCCGAAAAGCCTTGTTTTATAAGGCTTTTTTTGTTTTTGTTCAAAATTTGTTCAAAGAATAGTAACTTATTTTAACAAGTCCCTGATGAGTTCGTGTCCTTTATCTTTCTTTTCTTTCAAAAGATGCCCATACGTCTCAGTTACTTGTTTTATATCTTTATGTCCCATAACATTAGCGACAACCCAAATATCTACATTATGAGCTAATAAGAAGCTGGCATAAGTATGTCGAATACCTGTAACTGATAAATTTGTTGGCTGAATGTTATTTTTTACTAAACTGTTCCTTAGATATTTGTTGACCGCATTATTGGTTGGGACACCATAGAGCTTATCATAAAAAACAAAATCATCTGATTTCTTAATGTGATATTTTTCATCTACAAGTTTTTGCTCTTGCTTGATTCTCTTCAGTACTTGCATTACTTTGTCATTAACTGGAACAGCTCGTACTGATGTTGCTGTCTTTGGTGGTCTCCACTGATAACTTGTAGAATCATAGCGCCTATAGGTATGAATAACACTGTTTTTCCAGTCGATACAGTCCCACGTTATACCAAGTAGTTCACCAAAACGCATACCTGTTTGAAATGACAAATATAAATAGTAAGGAATAACGGACTTTCGATAATCAAATTCAGATTCAAAATAAGCTAATATTTTTTTGACATCTGCAATATTATCGATGTGCTTTTCAAAGTCTGCTTTTTCTTTCTTTTTTCCTGAAATAATAGCGCCTTCGGTAAAGTCGGTTATTTCAATTTTATCACGTTGAGCAAATTGAATAACTTTTCTGACTTCTGCATTGAAACGACGTACTGTGTCTTTTGTGACCTTTTCAGCATATTCATTTAACACTCTTTGGTACTGACTAAATTTAATTTGTGTAGCTGGAGTATCACCAAAAAATTGATAAATGTAGTCACCGCGTTTTTTATGTTTATATAAGGTTGCGTCACTTTTAGCAAGCGGTTTGACATTTAATTCAAACCAATCTTCCCAAAGCGAAAACAAACTTGAATAGGAATTCATCTTCGCTCCAGATAGGGACTTTAATTCGATTCCAAGAGCTTCTAATT
Source organism: Streptococcus pluranimalium (assembly GCF_002953735.1). Taxonomy (NCBI): domain Bacteria; kingdom Bacillati; phylum Bacillota; class Bacilli; order Lactobacillales; family Streptococcaceae; genus Streptococcus; species Streptococcus pluranimalium. The sequence goes on from NZ_CP025536.1 coordinate 1,954,980, forward strand.
CCGCCTCTTTCTTGGTTCTAAAACCACTAGCAGTAGCAATTAATTTCCCTTTTTTATCAAATACCCTATAACTCCACTCTTTTTTCTTACCTCTTTGATTTAATGATATTGACATGATTACCTCTTTCTAAAAGCGATAATCAAGGTTCTTCCAAGATTATCATATCACATTTATTCAGATTTTAACTAAGAATATCCTTGAAATGTTTTTCAAAATAATCTTTAGTTTTACTAGCCAAGAAAAAGTATCGTCCCCCTTGATTGTGTGGGTATTTGACAAACCCTTCTGGGTTTTGATCAATATCAATTTCTTTGCGAATAGCTGGCTTATAGAGCACGTTTTCGAGGAGCCAAGGACGAGAAACTGATAACATTTCTAGAACGTCTGTGAGACTTAAATATCTGCCAATACTACATTGGTTGACAAGTTCATCATATTCAGATTGGTGTACAATACAACAGTCCTCTGGTAGGGTAACGGTAATATTTTTTAAATCAATTTTTATCTCTCTCATCATAAGTAGATTTTCCTTTTCCATTATGAGATAATGAGAAACAGAAGTAGGGGTAAGCTACTTCCTATTTCTTCTAATCAGCAACATCACTCTTTGAGTTCTTGGCGGGACGTTTAGGAGTGATGTTGTTTTGTTGGTAAAAAATTTGGAAGGCATCTTCAAAAAAATCTTCAAAGCTGAGTTTCTCGAGTTCCTTACTGAATTTTTTTAACCACAACCCAACATCTTGGTTGGGAGTGTAGTTGGTCTCATACTCTTGAATTAGCCTAATGATAAAGTGATTACGGGCTTGTGTTCCCCATATCTCTTCAATTTTCTTTAGAAGAGGAAAGAACCCACTACCTTTCATCAAATAAGAAATGGTTGATAAAAGGTCATTGTTTCGAGAGTTTAAAGATTCAAGCTCTGGGAAGTTACCAAACCCTTTAAGCAAGTCACTAGTGAATGGCAACGGTTGACCAGACTTTGTATTGTGGAAACAATACTTATCAATTACTTTATTGACAATGAGCTTGCTCAAATCTTGAGGGTTATCAATTTCAAGAAGTAAAGCTAGTATTTGGTTGCTGTAATCTCTTTTGTAAGAGGCTTCCATACGAACCCATGAATCGCAATACCTTGTTAAGTGCATATAGCGACCTTGATTATCAAGTTGCTCTAGGTATTTATTGTAAATACGTAACAAAGCATTGACGTTCTTCTTTTTACTACCAATATAGACGGTCTGTGCTTGACCATTCACCTCTTGAGCACTGATTTTAGATACGTTCTTACGTCCCTTGTGATTGGTAATGATATATCGTTTGCCTTTCAAACCTTGATAGAGGTCGTTGACAGACATATCATAATTGAAATAATCAATCGCTAAATCAATTCTTGATAAACGAAGCTCCCAATAATCTTCGTTTAGCAATTGAGCTATTTGATGAACGTCAATCGCTTCATTATAATACTCTTGATAAGAAGCTTTATAATGAGACAAAGCTGATGCAGAGAACTTAATGATAATGCCCATTGTAAAATTGGTCTCATGCCAAGCAATCGCAAAGTAATGAGGGAGATTCTGAAAGGTAAATCCATCTGTATAACCCATTGGTGCTGTTTTCAGTGGAATATAGTCTCCAAAGAGAAGAGACAGGGATAGTTTCTCAGAAACTGTTTCTGCAATTGATGTTGCAATTTGATGCCAATTATCAGGGTATTCCCCGACAGTTTCTTCAGTAGGTTTGATGACGAATGTAGCCTCATCAATACTGGTCATGATGACAGGTTTACGATTATTGTTTTTTTGGAGATACTCTTCAATTTCGTTTTTACAAAACATAATTTACATCCTTCTATCCGCCTAAAAAGTGATAGTTAGCTGGGCGGTGTGTTTTGTTTTAGCTAACTATTGTACTGAGTAGCAAAATTCCTATGCTTTTATTATTCCACTATTTCAGTGGATAAGCACCCTAAGTTTTACTCAGTAAGAAAGTCTTGATTTGACAGTCTTTTGGGGTAGGGAAGGGTTCTTTCCCTAAAGAGGAATGTACAAAGCAAAGAATTTAGAAGATAATGGAACGTGGGTTATTACAGTACCCACGTCAGCCAGCTAAAGCTGGCGAGGCTGTAAGCCTGATCCTTCGCTTTGGGGCTACGGGGCAACAGCCTCTTCATCAAGGAAATAGCCGTCTGAACGTTGAACAGCTTCCCGAATCAGATTTTCTAAAGGAGGCATATTGAGACTTGGCACAAGTATGTGGCGAATATTTTGCCCATCTATCTTCATGTAACCGACACCTCTAGGATTGTTTCGCACAATATCATCTTTTTCATCAGAGAAGAGCATTGAGACCGTTTCTTTAGACAATTTACCAAGTGCAATCACTGTACCAATGGAATCACGTGACAACCCCAAACTTGCTTTATGGGCATCTTGCTGGGAAATAATGACATAAATTGAAAAGGAACGTCCTAGCTGGATAAGCCGAGTATAGTCTTTAATGGCTTGTTCACGTTCTTTTTTATCGAGGCTATTTTGCCACGCATTGAACTCATCGAAGCAGACCACTACAAATTCTCTGGATTTATCGATTCCTTTTTGACGATTTTCAAGAATGGATAAAGCTAACGTAAGGAGTTCGGAGACTTCTTCAAATCGTTTAAATCCCTTACATCCATCTAAAAAGGCAAAATCAGTATCGGCTTTGTAGTCGCCAATTAGGAACGTAGCTTCTGGGTATGTATAAGCAAACCGTGCCAAAAAGACTTTAGTTGCATAGGTCTTCCCAGACCCGCTGGAACCTACCAAAAGAGCGTGAGGGACATGCTCAACTGGTATATCCCAGAAGAAGTGATTTCCGTCATCAAAGAGATTTTTATCAAGAAAACATTTCATCTGTTAATACTCCTAATTAGAACTATAGGAAAACTGAATTTCCAAATTGAGATAATACTGATTGTTATATCTTAGCAGTTTTCTAAATTGTGGTGTAACATACAGACTCTGTCCTTTATTTGACCATCTGTCATAGGTTGTAGATTCAGCTAGGTATTTGCTAAACTGTGTCAAAAAAACTTGTTGGATATAGCTTTCTTCATTGATATCAGGTTTCTTTGGTAACATGATAGGAAAACTAACAAGGTGAGAACGATTGTCATTGCTACTTTGCAAGAATCGAATGTAGCGACTATCAAAAAGAAGTTTTTGACCTGAAACAGTGGCACTTTCTTCAATTACTTGCTCAATATCTGCTGTGATTGTTGGGAAGTTTAACTGAAGTATTTGAGCCTGTTTCTGTTTTTCTTTAATCTCGCTAATTCTAAGAGCAAGATAAAGAAATCCAGCAAATAGGATAATGAACCAAGACACAATTGTCATAAAAATTCCTTTCTAAGGATAAGGGGAAATATTCCCCCTATCCATTAAACCAACTCAATAAAAGCAGACTTAGCTTTTATTGAAAGCGCAGCACGATTCCCATTGATGTAAGCGTTGATAGAAACATTTTCGATAATGATTTCTACCTTCTCATCGAACAAAGAAGCAAAGTCAGAGACATTAACCGTATCAGCTTTGATATTTGTTTGATTGAATCGACCATCTGGAGTTCGTACACCGATAGTTAATTGGGTTTGACCAGTGTCAAGCCCTGTTTTAAAATCTTTGACTTGATTGGCGCCAATTAAGCGCCCCGTCATGCTTAGTTGTTTAATTTCCATATTGGACCTCATATTCTAACCACAGAGGGTAAAAAGATTTTTGTGATTGATATCGATATCTCACAATCCTATCTTCTCATATTTGCTTATAAGAAAAAAAATAAAAATGATAGACTTCTAAAAGCTTGATTTTATAGTGTTTTTTGGCTATGTGTAAAAACTCCCTAAATTTTTGGAATTTTTGTATAATTTGTATAATAAGATAGAAAGAGGACAATATGATGAAATCAAAGGATAAAAACAGAGAAGAAATGTTATTGCTTGCAACGGTAATTTTAAATTTTGTGACAGAATTACCAGAGTATAAACAATTTTTAAAGACTGCAAAGGAAAAGGGTTTAAAATTTGATAAAGGTAAAAGAGAATCTTTTATTGCCCAAAAAGTTCATTTATCTGAATCGACGATTCAGGATGTTTTGTACGGTAGTGCTAAAATTACTACTCAAACCTTCGATTCAATTATGAGTGTTAAGGAATTTCGAGAGCTCTCAGAAAAAATTTACGAAGGTATTCAAAACAATGATAAAGAAATTATGAATAAGATTACGAATATTATTGAGCATCGAATTGAAAACAAAGAATTTCCTAAGATATTGGAGAAGATGAAGAAATCAGAGAATCGTCATTATGCTCTACCTATGTTGTTACAAAATGAGCAACTATTAACGAAGGTGCTTGACTATCTCCCTCTAACCGAAAAAATTTTTGAATCGGAAGATACTATTACTATATTTTCTCAAGTAGCTGAGCGTTTACCTTTGTTCCGAATTGTTCAGGATTGGGAGGATTGGGAGGATTGGGATAATGTAGAAAATTTCATTAGGTCAGTTCAAGAGCGAAATGGCTTTGACAACTACTTAGATTAGAGCGTACAAAAAAACCAAGTCACGTTAAACTTGGCTCAATCTATCTGCTTTATAATATCTCTGAGGGCTTTAATGGTAGGCTCTCTTTTTTCTAGTGGAATATTTTCAATATCATTGATAAGTTGATTAAACTCATTTTCTCGATTTTGAGTTTCGACATTGAAAAAGGTATTGGCATCCACTTCTAATGCCTGCATAATCTTCCCTATAGTATCTATTTTAACATTTAACTGCTTGCTCTCTAAGCGATATATATAGTTAAATCCAAGATTAGCTTTTTCTGCTAGATACTCTTGTGTTAGTCCTTTTTCTAGTCTTAAATGTCTGATTTGCTTAGCAACAAATTCTTTTAAGCTATTATTGTTAGTCATGGCAATACCTCTCTACTATCATACAAGGTTATTCCATGAGTGTTATCACCTATAAAAGACTGAATTTTTTAAAAAAATAGTATACAAAAGACTTAAAAATGTGATAAAATACCGATGGAACAGTCTTTTAAGATAGTCAATCAAAAGGAGAAACATATTATGTTTAAGAACGAAATTAAGGGTCATGGTACTATTAAGAAGTTGCGTACTGGTGCTGTTGTATCGGTGTTGGCTCTGTCTGTTGCAGGTGTTAGTGGGGTAGTTAGTGCTGATGAGGTTACTGCTACCGATGCAAGTACTGTTGTAACTGCTGAAGCTAGTGAGGGGGTTAGTGAACCTATCTTGGTTGAGACTCCTAAGGTTACAGATGCTGATGTTGCTAGTGCTAAGGTTGTCGCTACTGAGGCTAATCAGGCTGTAACTACTCAAGAGAGTGTTGTAACTAACGCTGAGAATGCAGTTGTTACGAATGATGCTACGGTTACTGATTTGAATAAACAAATCGAAGAGGTTAATACGGTTACACTTGAGGTTGTTGAGGAAGCTGAGGCTGATGCGACTAGTGCTGAGAGTAACTTGGCAACTGCTAATGAAACTGTAACAAGTGCTGAGGCTAGTTTGGCTGATGCTTCTTCTAAAGTAGAAGCTCAAGGGGGTGTAGTTTCTGATGCTCAGGCTGAGGCTAATAAGACTGCTAGTGCAGTTGCGGATGCTGAGAAAAAAGTTGAAGGGCTTTCAACTGCTACTGATACGGCTAAATTAGAGCAAGATTTTGATAATTTAACTACAAAAGTAGCAGAAGATGCGACTAATGTACAGTCGGCGAAGGATGCTCTTGATGCAGCTAAATTGGCTGAAACAAATAAAGAACAAGCTATCGAAGACCAGAAAGTTGTTGTAGCTGATGCTGAAAAAGTTGTTGATGATACTGCAAAAGATTACTCTGATGCTATAAATGCTCAAAAAGGTCCTCAAGCAACTGAGGATTCTGCTAAGTCTACTCTTGACGAAGCTAAGAAGGGGACAACTATTACTGAGACAGTCAAGGTTGGTGAGACTACAACTGTAACATCTAGTGGGGCTAGTTTGAAAGCAGGAACTGCTGTTTCTAGTGATGGAAATAACGGACTATTTATTAATCAAGAGTATATTGACGCTATTAAGGCTCTTGCGAATGGTACTGGTTCTGTTCAGGCTGTCAAGGACGCTATTAAGAAAGGTGATGAGTTCGGTAACTCTTTAGATCTCTTATCTTCTCCAGGTAATTCAGGTTACGAAGCTTGGATGGAAATGATGGGGTACACTTTTTCTAATACGGATTCAGTTACTAAGTTGTCTCCGAGTGCTCTGACAGATGCTCAGTTGACGGATTTGGCGTTGTTCTATACTGCTTTGGTGAATGATGTTCGTTCTAAGGTTGGGACAAACTTGTTAACCGTTACTGATGAAAGTGTTGCCGAGGCTAAGAAGGTTATTTCTAGTATCTTTAGTGGGGTATTCCCTGCTTATAGTGGTATGGGGGATAGTCAGCGTTCTGCTAGTGGTTTTTGGTCAACTACGCAGGAGGATTTTGATGGCACTGGTATGGAGGATGTATCTAATGTCGTTAAAGGCTTAGATTCTTCATCTAATACTATTATTGGTCAGTTACCTGCTCATTATGGAAATTATGCTAATTTTGATGGTCGTATGCAGACAATGGCTGAGCTTAAGGGTAAAGTCTTGGCTATTGTAGGTGAACAGCTATATACTATTAAAGGTCGAGGAAGTGTTGGAGAAGCCTATGGTGGTGTCGATGGTGTTAGGTCTGAGAACTTTGAGTTAGCTTTGGAGGTCTTGGGTCTTAGGGGTAGTGCTAGTACGGTAGGTCTTGGTTTTGAGTTTACTGATTTATCCAATGGAATGGTTCAGAAAGCTCCTTCATCTTATGTTGTATTAGGAAATGCTGATGGTAGTGCTATCGATAATCCTTATTTAGATTTGGTTGATGCTGAGACTACTGTAACTCCTATCTACGAAACTAAAACACGTACAGTTATTGACCAAGCTAAAGTTGATGAAGCACAAAAAGCCTATGATGAAGCTGTAAAAGCTAATCAAGTAGCTAAGGATACAGTAGCAGAAAAAGAAACTGCTTATAATGATGCTCAAACTAAATTCGAGACAGCTCAGAAACAACTTGCAGATCTACAGAATGGTACAGTAGATATTCCATCTCTTGAGCAGGCTGTAAAAGATGCTGAAACTCAACTTGTGAAAGACCAAGCATCTCTTCAGACTGTTAAAGAAACACTTGCTTTGGCTAAGGCTAGTGCAGCAGACCGTGCTAAGGCTTTGGAAATTGCTAAGTCTGAACTCGCTGATGCAAAAACTGCCAATAAGGTAGCTCAAGGGGTATTATCTAAAGAAAAAGAAACTTTAGAGGTACTTACTAAGGCTAAGGAAGTTGCTACTATGGCTCTTGCTGATGCTAAGTCTAAACAGGCGACTGCTCAGACAGTGTTTGATACTGCTAGTGCTAAGGCTAGCGACCTTGCAAATAAATTGGCGAATAAAGAAACTGTATTGGCTGATTTGAATACTAAGCTCGCTGATGCTACTGCTAAGTCTAGTGTTCTTCGTGCAGAGCTTGAAACTGCTAAGGAACTCCTTGAAACCTTGAAGGCTGATGCGAATGCTAAGAATGCTGAGTATATCCGTATCTTGGGCTTGAAAGCTGAGCAGGACAAAGCTGAGGCTGAGGTCGGAACTAGTCAGGTCGTTAATAATAAAAACGTTTCTTCTCAAACTAACCAATCCGTATACAACAAAGCTATTACAGCGAAAATAACCCAAAATATTGTTAGTCGCCATCAGGCAGGTAAAACAAGCTATCAAGCTAATCTACCAAAGACAGGAGATGAGAGTTCACTGTTTGGAATTATGGGAGTTAGTTTATTATTAGGCCTTGGTTTTGTTGGTAAGCGAAGAAAGGTATAATTTATGAAAAAGGGTTCTCTTTGGGTGCTAAGTGTACTAGCTGGAACAATCGTCCTCTTTAGTGTGATGATTATTGGTTATTATATTCTAAAAAGTAGTAATGAACCAGTTGCGACCACAGTAACAAATCAATTAGCTACAAAAGCAAGTGAAACAAGTTCTACAACAACTACCTCGACTACTAAGGAAACTACAACAACTACTTCATCTACAGAGAATATAACAGAACTCGTTTCAGAACAAGGAATGAATATTTCTGAAATGAAACGTGGGAATTTTTCCAGCATTCAAGGAACTTGGTTTGCTAGTGATGGCGCTAAATTCATAATAGCTTCAGATGGAAGTGTTAATGAGGTACAATACATTACTGATATCCGAGAAACAGTTCCAGATGGTAGTATAGCCACAGCATACCTAGTTAATAAATCAAATGTTGGTAAATCGTATTTGTTATCCTTTAGATTAGCTAGTTCTGGTAGCAAAGAGCCTGAATGCATAGTATTGTTCGACGATGACGATAATAATGGCTCGTCAGGTCAGACCTATTATAGAGATTTATCAGCTAGTTCTGAGCAAGACATTCCAACAGCTACTGAAAAAGATTATATGATGGCTTATGCTATTGATACTATTGAAAAGTATCGAAAGGATGTCAATAAATCACTGGTAGAGAGAAAAGATTATATTGCTGATAGTTTTACTTCTAAGGATAATAGTTATTATCTCGAAACAGTAGATTATATTCTTAATCAATCAGCAGTGGACGGAATAAAATCATATGATTCCACAACTGACAGTATAACAGACCTTCAGTACACAAAAGATACCATAACATTTACATTGAATTATACAACGACAACAAATTATACTGATGGTAGACCAAGTACTACTGACTCATTTACAAGATACTATACGTTAAAATATGTTGATGGAGTTTTTCTAATTGAGAAGTTCTAGGATCTGAGTATAACGATTTCTTACAAGCCACATAAAAAATCTTCTTACTTAATTGTAGGAAGATTTTTTTCATTCTCAATATTTGTTCAAAATTTGTTCAAAAACAATTATTTTCATACACCCGACTATATGGAAAAACCTTGATTTAACGCCATTTATGTTTTATATTTTTACTTATTTTAACGCAAAATCGGCTGTAGGGGGCATCTAACTCAACAGAAAAAAGCCCTAGAAATAGGGCTTTTCGTGTGTCTTGAAATGGGTTTGTTGCGATTTTAAATATCGTCATACTTTTTACTATTGTTATCAAGGACTGTCTCTATCTTTGTTCTAAATTGTCCCTTTATAGCTGTATCTAACTGTCCTGATATTGCTGTGATACTGGCTTTTGCAGTACTAGCTTTTGTATCAATTTCCTCATTGTATTTTGAAACAATGCTTCTTCGTCTACTTTTTTTACGAGGTGCATGGACATTGGTCACTAACATTTTATCAAGTTCTTTTTTAACATCTTTTAAATCTTTTTTTCCTATAACAAAATCTCCTACTACTCCCACTCTTAAACTCCTTCTAGTTATAATATTAAAGTTGACGTTTTTCTTTCTGTATCTCTTCTAAAGTTTGTTCTATAGCATATCTCTCTTTGACATAAGTCTGTTTTCTTTCTTCTTCGAGATCCAAAAGATTTCGACGTTCATTGTCATACTCTGTATCCAATTCTATTTGAAATGATTCTATAATTTGATTCATTAGATGAAAAGATTCTTCATTAATGACATCGTCCTGTCTTAAACTATAATTGGTTGCTTCATAGGTTTCCTGCAATAATGCCTCTAATTCAGATCGTCTAGAATCCAGTTCACAAAATTGTTCACTAATACTATTAGAATGGTTATAATAATCATCTTCTAATTGCTCTAACTCTAATTGTTTTTTCCTCAGAGCTCGCTGTAAATCATCTAACTTTTCCATTTCTTAAAATCTCCGGCTAATTCACTATCCTTAGCAAGCATTGTCTCAATTCCAGATTGAATATCACTTCTTAAAGTGGTATAGGTCGTTACCAGATTGTCTGCTTTTGTCACTTTTTTATTAAAATGGGTCTCTGTCTTTGTCACAATACTATCATAGGTAACGCCGCCTGCTTCATAAGCCTCTGCTAACTCTGCTTCTGTGAGTTCGCTAACTCCAAATGGCATGATTTTAGTTGTATTCCAAAGTTCTTCAGCTTCTTTAACAGCCGCATTTGCAGTAGATTCAATCTCCTCTAAAGCAGTTTCAGCAGTAGTGGCTAGTCCATTAGAGATAACAGTAGCCTGCTCAGCATCTAGAAAGATTTTTTCATGTGAGCTTAGCCCTTTTCCTGATTTTTGAAAGTTTTTCTTAACTTGTTTATAAGCATACATACCATTTGCTGTAATATCCAATGCTTCAGAGTACTCCAACTCCATTTTGGAAGTGGTGTCTAATAACTTTAACGATCCATCAGCATTATACTGATAACCACCCCATAAATGTTGATTACCGATAACAGCTCCAAGATTAATGTTAAAATCGACGTTCTTACTATCAACGTGGTGAACTATCCCAACTGCTTGGTCGCTTCCAGAAGGCAGATACCCAATTGGTATAACATCTTTTGCATCAATATAATTTTGAATACGATATTTTAAAGTATCAACTTTTTCTTGTTCTGCTTTTGTTAGAGTACCATAGATATTAGGGCCTTGATAAAGGTATGCCCCTTTTATACGTGATGGGTCTTTAACTTTAGCTAGTGCATATTGTGCATCCATGGATCCCAGTGAGTGGCCATAAACGACTATACCTGCATCTTTATACGCATCGTTATCTAAAACAGCATTGAGTGTATTGGCAGAAGAGGTTAATTGTGGAGTAACCCCCTTTATTCCACTAATAATTTTCTCCACCATTGGAATATCATTTTCCAACCAATCCACGTCGGCGCCTTCTTCTCCTGGACCTTCTGACCCTCTATAAATGACGGAAACTTCTTTTTTATCAGGACTTTGAACAACATAAGCTTTTTGACCATTCTCATCAGTAACTACTTCTCGAACGGTACCAATTTCTTTTGCTCTTTTTTGTTCCCCAACAATTATCTTTTCACCCTCGTAGTATTCTTTATATTCTACACCAGCTATTAATCGCCTTTCATAATCACTATAGACCATTATTACTTCTCCTCAAATAGTGTATTTAAATCCTTTGAAATTCCACGCTCGCCTATATGAATTTTTTTATCTGGCAAATCGTTCACCAAAGTGTAAGACACCCTATAAGCTAAATTATTATTAACATAAATGTCAAACATAAGCCCACCCATTGGATTCTTTTTAATTGATTTTTTGTCAATATAATATTCCTTGATTATACCCTTATTGGACAGAGCATTTTTATCGAAATATTTTAAATCATCTTCAATAAGATTTTTTACTTCCCGACTTTCAACAATCTCTACCATCTGATTATATTCATATTTTACTTTCAATTTATTTCCTCCTAGTACAATACCTACTACTAAAACCAACCCAATAATATATACGCTTTTCTTTGTACTCATTATTGTCTCCCTCTATTGTATGAAAAATACTTTTGATTATTTATAGTATACTAAATAAGATATATATCTGGACTATTATAAATATGTACAGAGTTAATCCGTTTCAGGTCTTTCTTATCTGTAATATCTACAACAGCATATTGAGCATCCATACCTCCTAACGAATGACCTGCAAGATTTATGTCTGCATTTGGGTATTTTTTCATAATTTCTTTTAAATGTTTTGATGAAGCTGTCAGCTGTGGCGATACAGCACTGAAATTATGGGGATTTCCAAAATCTTTCATTGCCCAAATATTACTTGCCATGGGGATGTCATTTTCTAACCAATCCAAAGCTACATCTGCAGGATCACTGAAAATCTCCTGAGGAGATCTTGACCCTCGAAAAAGCACTGTCACCTCTTTAACATCCTCTGCAGAAATATCTATATCATCAACCACAACATAAATCTGTTCGCCAGAATGAGAATTATTATCATAAATGTCAGAAACCTTGCCAACGTAGGTATTATTTTTTGTCCAAATCTCATCGCCAACTGAATTAATATTATTATATTCAGCCATTGCAATCTGAAGATTATCATCCTCTATATAGTTCTTCATTATTTAGATTCTCCAAGTTTATTCGAAAGTTCAGAAGAAACAACAAGATTCGCATAATGTAGTTTCTCATCTTCATCTTTTATCAAGTTATAACTAATATAGAGATTAGGAGCATCATTTATAATAACTTTTACAACTATCCCTCCCATCGGATTGTCGTGTATGCTACTATTTTCAATTTGGTATCTTCTTATAATTCCATTATCAGTTAATGCCCTCTCATCTCTTTGCTTCATAAACGATTCATAAATTTTCTTTGCTTCTTCACTATGAGCAATTGCAATCATTTTCTTTTTTTCTGTATGTTGTTTAAAAACCATATAGCCACTTCCTCCTAAAACTGTTAATAGTAATATTAATAATACCCAATACTATTGCTTCATCATTAACTCCTTTATAATATACAGTAAACAAATTCCTGACCAATTTACTTACAGTATACTACAAATTCTTATTCTTAGATCTTATGACCCTTCTGAAATATATCATAAGCAAAAAAATATGATTAATAGCAGTATATTCTTAAAAATTCTGTTATTTTCTCACTTCTTTGCTATAATGGTGATAAGAAAGGTTGTGAAACAATGAAAAAATTAGGAATTTTTGGTATCTTACTTTGCACTAGCTTGCTATTAGCTGCCTGTCAGTCGTCAAATGGTAAACCTGAGTTTGAACCTGCCGATGACAAGGTTGAACAATCAGAGAAGAAAGAAAAGAAAGAGAAATCATCCGAGTCCTCTTCTGAAGAATCTTCGTCAAGTACCGAAGTATCGTCATCATCGTCAGAAACCTCTCAAGAGACTGATGAAAGTCCTGAGAAAACTGTCGAAGGTTTGCCAAAAGATGCTAATGAAGCACCAACTGACAAAATCTATGCTACTGGAAATGCTAAGGTTTATTATGTGTCTTATGGTTCAGGTAAGGGCTTTGAAGCTCAAATTCCTGATTTTACTGGTTACACACCTGATAAAGTCAAGGAAGTTCTTGGACAACCGCAAGAAGTTCTTGAAAATGATAGCGCCACATCACAAACGTTATTAGACCAAACAGAACTTGATAACATTAAACGTGCCCTGCAATCTGGTTCGATCACTGAAGAACAAGCCAAAGCTTTCTACATGTATACTGTTGATTTAAATCAAGCTGTGAAAATGGGAGTACAGCATACTATCTTCACCTATAACAATCGTCAACAAATCCTTGTCTTCGATGAAGGGCAACTCTATTATATGACACCCGATACTCAATATTTATCCTTTAAATAATCAAAAGGCACTAGGGTTCCTTAAGTACTACTCTAGTGTCTTTTTAATCATCTAGCATTCTATGAAGCATTCAGAGGACGTTTGGTAATTACTTTTTCATATTTTAAGGACTAACATACCATTTTTTGAGCAGTTTTGCTATGATTAATCATAAGAAAAATAAGGAGACATACTATTTTGAAACAAACAGTTGCTATTTTAGGGATGGGCGTTAGTGGGCTAGCTGTTCTCCTAGCTCTGGCTAAGCACAAAAGGCAGGACCTACAGATTTTTTGTTTTGATGATCCCAATCATTTTGCCAAAGGAATTCCCTTTCAAGATGATGTTGACTCTGCCTTGATTAATTCACCTATTGATGATATCTCTTTTGATTATCAGCACATGTCTGACTTTGTTGAATGGATGGATGAGAACAACCATAATACTGAGATGACTTATGTTCCTAGGTATCTCTTTGGACAATACCTTTCCGAACGCGCCGATAGCCTCTTTAAACAGCTCAATGTAACCCTTATTAAGAAAAGAGTTGACAAGATAACCTATCTACCACAAAGTCAAGAATGGCAATGCTATCTTCAAGGGGAGTTATTTCCTATCGTCTTTAATCATGTTCATCTTGCTTGTGGCCAATTACCGGTCATCGATCCTTACCAATTAGACGACTGTCCTAACTATATAGCTGATCCTTATCCTATCAACAAACTAGCCAAACAAGAGTGGCAATCCAAAAAGGTCGGACTTATTGGTACTGGATTAGCAGCTGTCGATCTTATCAAATGGCTCATTGCTAATACCGAAGTAACGATTACCTGCTTTTCTCGTTCCTCTCTATTACCAACCGTTAGAATCCTTGAAAAGACCCCCATCTCTTGGCAGTTTCTGACTGATGACAATCTTCAAAAGCTCTCATCGTCCCCAAAACGACAAGTGGCGTTTGAGCACTTTGAAGCCTTACTGTTATCAGAACTAAAAGTACTAGGTTTTAAGGATTGGCAAAGTGCTTGTGACCAATTTTTGGCAGCAGGTATCAAAGGTATCACCCTATCTTTTCAATATCCTGATCAACTCTACTTGCTACAGCAATTGGCTTCACGAGTAGCAGACTGGTTTACTGATCTTTGGCCTCTGATGTCACTATCAGACCGCGAAAGATATCAAGAACTGTATGAAAAAGCCATTATCAACCTACGCAATCCCATGCCTGACGAATCCGCAAAAGTTATTTTAAAGGCCTATGAAGATGGCAGACTCAATTTCATTGATGATGTGACAGATATTGTCCCTCAACATTCAGGATTTTCTCTCATTGATCAAGCAAAAAAGACCTCTAAACTTGATATTGTCATCAATGCCACTGGCTATCAATTGACACCTTCCAATCTCAAATCTGCTACCCCACTCTTACAAAACATTATCGATCAAAGATTGGCTCAGATCGATCAAGCAGGTGGCTTAAGCATCCTTCCGGAAACAACCCAAGTCATCTCTCCTAAATACGGCATAATACCCACTTTATATGCTCACGGTACCCTCGTCAATGGTGTTATTTACCAGAATAACTCAACTATTAAGATTCAAAAGATGGCTGAGCGTTCAATTCAGCCATTACCCATTAATACAACACCTTCTCTTTGAAGTATTATCCACGGTAAGAATCTAGCCTTAGCTTCCTAACCTTAGGACATTTTTTCCTTGATACTCACTGCATTAAGATACTACTGAGATCTCATTACTTAGAAAGGATTTCCATGTCACGCGCCCTTCAGTCATCTGCTCATCTCTTTACCTGCCCTGTCTGCCAAGATACCCTTGAAGCCGTCGATAAACGCTTTGTTTGTCCTCAAAATCATTCCTTTGATATGGCAAAACAAGGTTATATCAATCTTTTGCTCAATGGCAAAAAAGACAAGCACTACGATAAGGCTTCCTTTGAGCGTCGTCACCAGATTTTAGAGGCTGGTTTTTATGACCATATTTTAAAGGCGATTGAAGAACTGGTTCTTGATGATGGGGCTGAAAAAGTTATCCTCGATGTGGCTTGCGGAGAGGGATACTACGCTCGTCAGCTTGCCCAAAAGGGCAAGAACCGTGTGTTAGCTTTTGATTTATCTAAGGATTCCATTACCCTAGCTGCTAAAAAGGATATTTCTAAAAACGCGGCATGGTTTGTGGGAGATTTGGCCAAATTACCTCTAGCTGACCAATCTGTCGATGTCATCCTAGACATCTACTCACCTGCCAATTATCAAGAATTCAAACGAGTACTGAAACCCGGAGGAAAACTCATCAAGGTCGTTACCGCTAGCGAACACGTGGCTGAATTACGCCAGGCAGCTAAAGAACAACTCAGCAAAGAAAGTTACTCCAATCAAAAAATACTTGACCATTTTGGCCAAGCATTTCCAGTATTTGACATCAGTCACACTAGCCAAACCTCACCAGCAACACAGGAACAGCTACTCGATTTCGCTCAGATGACGCCACTCTTTTTCCATGTTGATTTGAACCAAATCGACTGGCAAAGTCTAACAGAGATCACCATTGCAGCAGATATCTTAGTTGCAAAACTAGAAGATTAAGATGTCGTTTTCCATAAACTTATCAACCAGAGATATGAAAGCCTATACTCAAGACAAAAGCGAGTCAGCCTACTGGACTGACTCGCTCTCCTATTTCTCGGCTCGTAAAAAAACGTCCACTGGACTGACTCGCTCTCCTATTTCTTGGCTCGTAAAAAAACGTCCACTGGACTGACTCGCTTTCCTATTTCTTGGCTCGTGAATCAACGTCCACTGGACTAACTCGCCCTCCTATTTCTCGGCTCGTGAAAAAACGTCCACTGGACGTTTTTTTTAATCTGCAAATATCCTCTTAAAAAGGGCATACAGGGTATCTTTTTGGTCTTTGTTCAAGGTGTATTGATTATTTTTTAAAATGGTGTAGGCGCCACCAACTGCAAAGGATAGCCTCAACCGAGCCTCTTCTGAAACGTTTTCTGAGATGGTTTCTTGATAGAGTTGAAAGGTTTTTTCTAAGGTCTCATCCTGATTGCTAAAGAGAGCCTTATTATGACCATAGACCTGACTAATCGTTACCTCAATATCATCAACAAAGGTCTCCATATCCTCTTCTTTGACAGGATTTTCCAAAAGAAACTGACGAATAGGCTCTAAAGCCTCCTCTTGTAATTGTTCAACAAGATCATAAATATCGGTGTAATAACGGTAAAAGGTAGACTTGTTAATCAGCGCCTCGCGACACAAGTTTTCCACATAAATTTTTTCAATCGGCTTATCTTGTCGTAGCCTAACAAAGGCATCTTTGATAGCCTTTTTTGTTTTGATAACTCGCTTATCCATAAATGCCTCCTCAATACTATCTATTTTAGCTTTTTTCTTGAAATATACAACGATTTTGCAGGGGGCGTTTGATAAGCAACGCTTTTAGAGAAATTGCTGATTGAATGAGCAGAGAAATCGTCCTATAATACTCCTTATCGTTTTTAAATTGAAAAAGGAGACACCATGACTTTTAAAAAAATTATTTTAAACAAACTGACACTCATCGCAATGGTCGTTGCTGTGATTTATCAAATTGCCATGATTGGCATTTACATCGGGGGCTATAAATACACTGCTGACCGTCCCGAAAAAAACAAGATTATCTACGTCAATCAAGACGGTGATCAAGGCAAAGCTATTGTCAAATCAATGAAAGATTCCCTAAATTTTGCAAGCCAAGACGAAAGTAACCTAAAGAATGCTAAAGCAATCCTTCGCAACCATGATGCAGCTTTGGTCATCAATATCCCTGAAAATTACACCGAAGACATGGCTCAAGGTAAGGCTGTCAAACTCAATTACTTCTATAACAGTGCCGGTGATACCATCAGTAAACAAACGGGAACAACTGTCGCAAACAAATTAACAAGTAAACTTAACTTAGCCGTTTCTAGTAAAAAAATGCAGGCCGTCCTTGTTAAATCAATGATGGAAGTGACTAAACCTCAAATCGAAGCTGACATCAAAAAAGCCGTCGGTACAGACCCAACCAAACTCGAAACTATCCAAAAAACCGTGACAGCTAAGTACCAAGAACAATTCACACAAGCTGCTAAAAATGCCGTTGACCTCAATAGCGTTACTGAAAACAGCAAGGACGTCAATCCCAAACCAACCTCTAAAATGAACCTCATCATGACGCCAATGATTGCCCCTGTCTCAAGTTACATCGGTGCCATGATTTCATCCATCATCCTCTATAGTTTTGTCTTTAAACAGACCATCCGTTCTAAGGTATCTCGCAAATGGCTTGGTTGGCTTGCCCTTGAAGTTGATTACCTACTGATTTCATTTGCCGTCGGCGGTGCTGGAGCCGCAATGCTCTCTTGGATTAATCATTTTAATCAAGAAACCACAATCAAGCTCTTTGGTATTTTAACGCTCAACACCTTTGTCAGCTTCCAGTTGATTCTAGCCATTTATATGGTCCTTGGAGCAGTTGCCTTCCTTGTGACCTTACCATTAACATTGGCGCAAGTGGTGACGGCAGGAACTATGATTCCAGAATACCTCATGGCACCAGCTCTCAAAGCTATCCGCCCATATCTCCCAGTATCATCATCTTGGCAATTGATTCAAGATACCATTTTTAAAACAAGCACAAACAGTAATCCTCTCATGCAGTTGCTGATGCTTGCCGGTGTATCAATGCTGATAACCCTAATCATTTTACCTATCCGTTACCGTAAAAATGCAGCACCAGGACCTGATATCGATATCTTATCTTTATTATAGATAACGTAACTAGCTACTTTCATACCTGTAGCTAGTTTTCTTTTAGAATTCAAGAAAAGGTTTTCACACCGAAACAAGTGTTTTATGTTACTATAGAATGTATGAAAAGCTATTGCTTTTAAAACTACCGTATCAGGAGCTCTTATGCGAAAATTTCTACAAACCATTCTCTACGAAGTATCGTTTTACGTTGAAATTATTATCTCTATTATTTTGGTCGTTGTTCTAATGACCTTGACAACCCGTCTTGTCATTGATGTCACTGGGATTTTCTCTTCTAGTAACACGATTGAACACTATCTGCAAAATTTTCTAAACCAAGCCATGAGTATTGCTATTGGTGTCGAGTTAATTAAAATGTTAACCAAGCATTCCTCTAGTACCATCATTGAAGTACTGCTCTTTGCCATGGCACGCCAACTCGTTGTTGCACATGGTAACCCTTTAGATACTTTATTAAGTGTCATTAGTCTAACCATCTTACTAGCAGCTCGCAAATATCTTCTCAGCAACTTCGATGATCATCATAGTATTATTGTTAGAGGCAGTCAAAAGGTGAAGTTGGCTAATGTCCTCGCACGTGTCAACCTTCCTAGTAAAAAACAAGAACTAATGCGCGATTTTATGGTTAGATACCTTCAAGAGGAGGAAAAGACTGTTGCAATCGGAGCATCCATTTACTTTAAGGATGTGGCACTTCGCGTTGACAGCATGAAAGGTGGCGTTATTACCCGCGTGGAAATCATTAAGTCACACCATTGATTTTCTGAAATATCATTTGTTTTCCAAGAAAATTTCAGTAAATACCGCCCTTGGTTTTCATGGGTTTACAACGCTTACATTTTTTTGCGAAATTAATCTGAAATGATTGAAAAAAGACTCACAAAAGAGTATTATAGTATCTGAACTCAAAATTAACAGGAGTATTAACATGACACATATTCAATTTGATTATTCAAAAGTCCTTGATCAGTTTGTTGCAGCACATGAGCTTGACTATATGCAAGCACAAGTGACAGCTGCTGACAACATGCTTCGTCAAGGTACTGGACCTGGTTCAGACTTCCTAGGTTGGTTGGACCTTCCAGAAAACTACGACAAAGAAGAATTTGCTCGTATCCAAGAAGCTGCTAAAAAAATCCAATCTGACAGCGACGTTCTTGTCGTTATCGGTATCGGTGGATCTTACCTCGGCGCTAAGGCTGCTATCGATTTCTTGAACAACCACTTTGCTAACTTACAAACAGCTGAAGAGCGCAAAGCCCCTCAAATTCTTTACGCTGGAAACTCTATCTCATCAACTTACCTTGCTGATTTAGTAGAATACGTTCAAGACAAAGAATTCTCAGTAAACGTGATTTCAAAATCAGGAACAACAACTGAACCAGCTATTGCTTTCCGTGTCTTCAAAGAACTTTTGGTCAAAAAATACGGTCAAGAAGAAGCTAACAAACGCATCTATGCGACAACTGACAAAGTTAAAGGTGCCGTTAAAGTTGAAGCTGACGCTAACAACTGGGAAACTTACGTTGTACCAGATAACGTTGGAGGACGTTTCTCAGTCCTTACAGCTGTAGGCCTTCTTCCAATCGCGGCGGCTGGTGCTGACATCGCAGCCCTTATGGAAGGTGCTAACGCTGCTCGCCAAGAATTGTCATCAGATAAAATCTCTGAAAACATTGCCTACCAATACGCAGCTGTTCGTAACGTGCTTTACCGCAAAGGTTACGTGACTGAAATCTTGGCTAACTATGAGCCATCACTTCAATACTTCGGTGAATGGTGGAAACAATTAGCTGGTGAATCAGAAGGTAAAGACCAAAAAGGTATCTACCCAACATCTGCTAACTTCTCAACAGACCTTCACTCACTTGGACAATTCATCCAAGAAGGTTACCGCAACATCTTTGAAACTGTCATTCGTGTAGACAAACCACGTAAAAACGTTCTTATCCCTGAAATGGCTGAAGACCTTGATGGTCTTGGTTACCTCCAAGGTAAAGACGTTGATTTCGTTAACAAAAAAGCAACTGACGGTGTGCTTCTTGCCCACACAGATGGTGGCGTTCCAAACATGTTCGTCACACTTCCAGAGCAAAATGAATTCACACTTGGCTACGCTATCTACTTCTTCGAATTGGCAATCGGTCTTTCAGGTTACCTCAACAGCGTTAACCCATTTGACCAACCAGGTGTTGAGGCCTACAAGAAAAACATGTTTGCCCTCCTTGGCAAACCAGGATTCGAAGACCTCGGCGCAGAACTTAACGCACGTCTGTAATCCCACACAAAAGACTTCCAAAAGGAGGTCTTTTTTCTTGCTTTCCAAAAATTAATACACCAAATTATCAAGGTACACTGAAAAAGTGTGTCTTAATTTTATTTTGTAAGCGTTTTATAATAATGCTATCAAAAGAAAAGGAGTTTAATCATGACAGATTGGTTAAATATTGCAGGAAAAACGGTTGTTGTTACAGGAGCTTCGTCAGGTATTGGGGCTGCTATTGTTGAAGAATTGCTTGAGCTTGATGTAAATGTGGCTAACTTTGACATTGCTGAGGGCGACTTAAAACATGACAATCTTCTCTTTGTGAAGGTTGATGTAACCTCACGTGAACAGGTTGAAGCTGGCGTTCAAGCTGTGGTTGACCGTTTTGGTACTGTTGACGCCGTTGTTAATAATGCTGGTATCAATGTGCCTCGCCTTTTGATTGATCCTAAAGACCCTCATGGTCAATACGAATTAGATGACGCAACATTTGAAAAAATTACCATGATTAACCAAAAAGGCCTTTACTTGGTCAGCCAAGCTGTCGGTCGTATCCTTGTTGAAAAGAAAAATGGTGTTATCATCAATATGGCTTCTGAAGCTGGACTTGAGGGGTCAGAGGGACAAAGCGCTTACGCTGCTACTAAAGCCGCTGTATACAGCTATACTCGTTCTTGGGCTAAAGAACTTGGTAAGCACAATGTTCGTGTTGTCGGAATTGCCCCAGGCATCATGGAAGCAACTGGTTTGAGAACGCTTGCCTATGAAGAAGCACTGGGCTATACTAGAGGGAAGTCCGTTGATGAGATTCGTGCAGGCTACGCTTCAACAAGCACTACACCTTTAGGACGTAGTGGTAAATTGAACGAAGTTGCAGATCTCGTAGCCTACTACATCTCTGATCGCTCTAGTTATATTACAGGGGTTACAACAAATGTTGCTGGTGGAAAAACACGCGGTTAATTCAATAACGAGGATGGTGACAAATTGGCCATAGTAAATCGATGGTACCAAATTTTAAATATTTTAGTGGGACAACCTACTATTTCGTTTCGGGAAGTCCAAAAAGAATTAGGGGTCAGTCAAAAAACATTACTAAACAGTATTGATCAGCTTAATGAGATTTTGGATGATGATCTTCATATTAAAAAACAAGGTAATCAACTTTCCTTACAAGTATTTAATTATAGTCGCCTAGAAGAGATATTAGCAGGAAGTCTACGTAAAGAGAGTGACTTCAACTCCTCAAGTAAGAGGATTTCATATATTATCAAACGATTACTACATGCCACCGATCCTATACTTATCGATGACTTAGCTGATGAGGTAGGCGTTAGTCGTACAACTATTAACAAAGACCTAAAACAAGTCAAGCAATTAGCTGATGATTATCAAATAGTGATTATCGGAAAGACTAACCACGGATTATCTGTTCAAGGTGACGAGCTGCAGCTGCGCTTATTCTACTGTCACAACGTTTATGCCTATTTTGATGAAACAACACTTTCTCCAGAAACAGAGCAATTTTTAAAAGAATGTTATCAAACTTACCAATTACCTAAAAACGTTCAAGATTTGCTTTCTAAAGTCATTGCTATCATGATTTTTCGATTACAGCATCATCATCTACTTGAAAATACTATTCCTTATTTTAGCAATGGCTTAAGAGATAGTGAGATTATGGAGCAGCTTATTTTTCACATCGAAATGACCTATCACATCTCACTCAGTCAATATGAACAAGACTTTCTGGCATTTCCATTAAACATGCAATACATTGATAATTTGCCTTATCAAGAGGTATCAAATCATATTATTTTGAATGTTTTCCAGGAAATGATGACTCGAGCCAAAGAAACTTTTGATTTTCAAATCAACACTGAAAAGTTGTTTGTGGATATGCATATGCATCTCAAATTTCTCTTAAATCGTTTAATTTTTCACACTCAGGCAAACGATTTATTCCACGGAGAAATAAAGGAAAAATATCCACTTGCCTATCAACTGGCAAGCGATGCCTCTACTGTTTTAAGAGATATGTTCAAATATCCTATCGACAGTTCAGAAATCAGTTATCTAGCTCTCTACTTCGAGATGGGACTTCGCAAGACAAAAACAGAAGAAACCTTTGACTCTCGAAAAATAGCTGTTGTTTGTACAACAGGTCGGGGAACTGCTACTATGATTAATCGCCAAATCAGACGTGTCATCGGAAATGAAATTGTGATTGATCAATATTCTGAAGAGAACTTTAATCCCCTTCAGGCAGAAAAATATTCTGCCATCTTCACAACTATCCCTCTTAAATTTCAAAATATCTCTCCTCCAGTTATTCAATTGACAAATCTATTTGATGATCAATGGTTGAGAACAAGATGGGAAGAGATTAGTAATTGGGAATGCAAACGTTTTGAACATGTTCAGTTCAAATTTATCCGATTAAAATCTCAAAAAGATTACATGCAATATCTCTTGAAAATGGCCAACTACTTAGAGACAGAAAACGATGTTGATAGAGATTTTCATCGCAATATCTTAGCCCGAGAGAAGAAACAATCCACTATTTTTGGACAGGGAATTGCCTTTCCTCATACAATGCATCACAAAGAACAAGTAACCTTACTTCTAGGTGTCCTTGACGAAACCTATCAAACGTCTACCGAGTTTGTTGATCTCATTTTCATGTTAGCTATTCCTAAACAGTCTACTCCAACGATAGAAGAAGAACTTTTATCACTGTACGATGATATTTTTAGAATTGCCAACAATGATGATATCAAACAAGAATTAAAAACACTCACATCTACAGATGCATTTCAATCACTTATAAAATGTAAAGGAGTATTAAAATGAGCCCTATTGTCTTTCTTGCTATGATTATAGTCATGGCCTACACCCTACAAATCTTTTTGGGTTTCAAACAAATTAAACATTTTAACAGTGTCTATACCGAACTTCGTAGAAAAGGCCGTGTTGCTATTGGACGCCGTTCTGGTAAGTTTAAATCAGGGACGATTGTCATGTTTGCTATTGATTCTAAGGGAAAAATTAGCGCCGCTAAAAAGATTCAAGGTGTTACTATTGGCGCTCGCTTTAAAGACATGCCACAGTATATCAATCACGATTTACACTATTTAGATCATTATAATCCTCTTGTTCGTCAAGAAAATAAACTGACTCAAATTGCTATAGAGGATGCTAGGGATGTTTTCCTCACTATTGAGGCAGGAACTTATCAAGAAGTTCCTAAAAGTATCCCAATGATTGATTGGAGCTTACAAATAAAATCACTCCTCTCTCGATTCAAATTAACTAACAAATCACTATAACCATTAGGAGGTTTTTTTATGGATTACATTACTAAATTTGCAGAAGGCTTTATGGGTCTCTTTCAAGCTGGTGCAGATACTTTTATCAGCTGGATGACAGGAATTGTACCCGTTGTCTTAATGCTATTAGTAGCAATGAATGCACTCATTGCACTCATTGGTGAAGAAAAAATGAATAAAGTTGGTGAGTTTTCTGCCAAAAATCCACTAACACGATACATGTTATTACCTTTTCTTTCCGCCTTTATGCTGGGGAATCCAATGTCCATGAGTATGGGAAGATTCCTACCAGAATACTATAAACCAAGCTTTATTGCTGCACAAATGCAATTTTGCCACACATCTAACGGTGTATTCCCCCACATCAATCCAGGAGAACTCTTTGTTTACTTAGGAATTGCTACAGGTATCGAAACCTTGGGCTTAAGTCAAATGGATTTAGCAGTACGCTACCTACTTGTCGGTCTCGTCATGAATGCTCTTGGTGGCTGGGTCACTGACTTTACAACAGCCTTTGTATGTAAACAACAAGGTATCCAATTAAGTAAAACGGTACAAATAGACAAATAAGTAAAGTAACAATCTAGGAGGATAATCATGACATATAATAGTATCAAAGTTGTTAAAGGTAATGGCGGTTTTGGTGGACCACTTGTGATCAGCCCTACTGAAGAAAAACATAAATTCATCTATATCACAGGTGGTGGTGAAAAACCAGACATTGTTGATAAAATCGCTGATCTAACTGGCATGGAAGCGGTCAATGGATTCAAAACATCAATTCCTGATGAAGACATTGCGCTAGCTATTGTAGACTGCGGTGGCACACTACGTTGTGGCATCTATCCCAAAAAGGGCATCCCAACCATCAACATCGTTGCAACTGGAAAATCCGGTCCTCTAGCACAATATATTACAGAAGATATTTACGTGTCAGCTGTCGGTGTCAACCAAATAAGTGCTACCGAAGACAGTCTTACGAATGTTCAAAAACAAACTGTTGCTGAACCCTCTACTGAAAAAACAAATTCTTATGATACAAGTAAGAAAATCACCGAACAACGTGCTGAAAAAAGCTTTGTCGCGCGTATTGGTATGGGAGCTGGTAAGGTCGTTGCAACCTTTAACCAAGCCGCTCGTGATGCCATCCAAACAATGCTAAATACAATTCTTCCTTTTATGGCTTTCGTATCACTCTTGATTGGTATTATCAATGGTTCTGGTGTTGGTACTTGGATTGCCAATCTATTAGCACCCCTAGCAGGTAATATTTGGGGACTGGTTATTATTGGTTTTGTTTGTTCACTACCATTTCTATCTCCTCTCCTAGGTCCTGGTGCAGTTATCTCACAAATTGTTGGGACTCTTATCGGAGTACAAATTGGCAAAGGGAATATTCCACCTCAAATGGCTCTTCCTGCTCTATTTGCTATTAACACCCAAAATGGTTGTGACTTCATCCCTGTAGCATTAGGACTTACAGAAGCTGAAGCAGAGACTGTAGAAGTTGGGGTACCTTCTGTGCTTTATTCTCGATTCTTAAATGGTGTCCCTCGTGTACTTGTCGCATGGCTAGCAAGCATTGGACTCTACCAATAATCATAATATTAACTTTTTAGAAAGAAGATTACTATGTCAACTATTTTTAACACTACCGTAACAGCAATCGGTCCTGAAGCAGAAGGGATGATTGAAGGCGCTAACATGCTCATCCTTTTTGGAGAAGGGGCTCCAGCTGATTTAGCAGAATTTTGTTTTACCATTAACAATAAAGACCTTTCTGGGGCAATACAGATTGGCGGAACTGTTTTTATTGATGAATTAGCCTTCCCTATAACTTTTGTCGGAGAAGTAGTTGAGAAAAATCTTAAAAATTTAGGACATATTACAATTAGTTTTGATGGCTCAACAGAAGGCTCCTTGCCTGGGACATTACATGTTTCAGCTAATCATTTACCTAAGCTAACTCTTGGCACCAGTGTGAAAATTACTTCTTAAGGAGAATATAGGTATGGAAATACTACTTGATACAGCTAATATCGAGAGAATTGAATCTCTTCAAAATGTATTGCCCCTAAAAGGTATTACAACCAATCCATCAATTCTAAAGAAGGAAGGTGAGATTGATTTCTTTAAACATCTCCGAAAAATCAGGAATATCATTGGACTTGAGCAAACTCTCCATGTTCAAGTCACAGCCACTACTGCTGAAAAAATGATTAAAGAAGCTCAAGCTATCCGAGAAGGTATTGACCCATCGGTATACATTAAAATTCCTGTGACATATGAGGGACTAAAAGCCATTAAAGCTCTTAAAAAACAAGGTGTCAATATCACTGCGACAGCTATTTATACAAAACTACAAGGCTTTCTAGCTATTGCTGCTAATGCCGATTACTTAGCGCCGTATTATAATCGCATGGAAAATTTAGGAATAAATGCAGAATCAGTTATGTCATCTCTTCAAAGAGAAATCGAGCGAACGAATAGTCAAAGCAAACTACTAGGAGCGAGTTATAAAACGATTGAACAAATAAATGGTACATTTGATGCGGGAGCACAGGCTATTACAGTCTCTCCCGAACTCATTGAACAACTTCTATTATCAAACACAATCGTCCAAGCAGTTGAAGACTTTCAAGAAGATTGGAAAGTTATTCACGGAGAACAAAGTATTGATGACCTCTTTCATAAACGGCATAATATCTAGATTGACATAAAATAGAACAAAATGAATTCGCACTTGGCTACACTATCTACTTCTTCGAATTGGCAATTGGTCTTTCAGGTTACCTCAACAGCGTTAACCCATTTGACCAACCAGGTGTTGAGGCCTACAAGAAAAACATGTTTGCCCTCCTAGGCAAACCAGGATTCGAAGACCTCGGCGCAGAACTGAACGCACGTCTTTAATATAAATAATATATAGAAATCAAGAGGCTCTTTTGAGGCTCTTTTTTGATTAAAAAAATCCTCATAAATCTTTTCATATCAGTATTGACAAGGTATATATATAATTAGATTTGGAAAAAATTTGATACTTCTAAAGGAGTTTATGATGAAAAAAGTTGGTAAAGAAGAATTAGTAAAATTTTTAAAAGACTATCGTGACGAGTTAAAAACTGACACTGATAATATAGCTAACGGGATTTAGATGAGGTTTTTATGAGTAACTTTGGAAAAGGATGCTTGTACATTATTATCTGCCTTGGTTTATTTTTAGGTATTCTAAAATTCATTCTTGGCGAATATTTGGAGATGTTATTATTTCCAATCACTATGTTCTCCCCTATAATCATTTTAGTTTGTTTAGGGATCTTTGGCTCAGTTCTATCTGAACACATCAAAACTGGAAAATGGTTAGGACTTGGAGCTATCTTTGGAAATATTGCTAATAATAAGATAAAGCAGATGCTAGCATGAAATCAAATAAAAGTTATAAGAAGAAAAAATTCAAACGAAAAACCCAATCATTGATAAGACAGTAGAGTTTATTTCCCCATAAAGTGATGACATCGGAGACGATTTAATGAGTGCTGAAGAATATCAAGCATTTCAGGAATTCCTTAAATGGAAAAAAATGAATAGTTCAAATAAAGAAGTTGAATAAGCTTCTTTTTATATTCTTTCAAATTTTCTGACTATTTGTTATAATAAAACTATTAACTGCCAAGGAGATTATGATGACTGCTCAAAAAATGACTGCTCAAGAAATTATTGCCTACATTAGCAATGCCGAAAAGAAAACAAATGTTAAAGTAACCTACGCTGGACAAGTAACAGCTGAGATTCCTGCCTCAGTTATTCAACTTAGTAATGTTCTTTTTGGAGATTGGAAAGATATCGAACCACTCCTTGAAGGCATGACTGAAAACGTGGATTATGTTGTTGAACAAGATGGTCGTAACTCTGCGGTTCCCCTCTTAGATAAACGTCACCTCAACGCTCGTATCGAACCAGGTGCTATCATTCGTGACCAAGTTACCATCGAAGATAATGCCGTTATTATGATGGGGGCTATCATCAACATTGGTGCTGAGATTGGTGCTGGTACTATGATTGATATGGGTGCCATTCTCGGTGGTCGTGCAACCGTCGGTAAAAATAGCCACATCGGTGCTGGAGCCGTTCTTGCTGGGGTTATCGAACCTGCTTCCGCTGAGCCTGTCCGTGTTGGTGACAATGTTCTAGTCGGTGCCAATGCTGTTGTTATTGAAGGTGTGCAAATTGGTAACGGTTCTGTTGTTGCAGCAGGTGCCATTGTTACCGAAGATGTTCCAGAAAGCGTTGTTGTTGCTGGGGTTCCAGCTCGTATCATCAAAGAAATCGATGCTCAAACGCAACAAAAAACGGCATTAGAAGATGCCCTTCGTAACCTCTAAGAACTAAGAAAGCTGAGCTATGCTCAGCTTTTATCACAAGTAGGAAATATTATTATGGCTTTAGATTTAATCCAAATTAGACGTGACCTCCACCAAATCCCTGAAATTGGCTTAGAAGAATTCAAAACCCAAGCCTATCTCCTCAAAATAATTGAAGAATTGACCCAGGACAAACCCTTCGTCAAACAAAAAACTTGGCGTACTGGAATCCTTGTTTTTGTAGAAGGCTATAACGCTCAGAAAACCATCGGTTGGCGAACAGATATTGATGGTCTGCCAATCATCGAAGAAACAGGACTGGATTTTGCCAGTCAACACGATGGTCGTATGCACGCCTGTGGCCACGATATGCACATGACACTAGCCTTAGGCCTTCTTGAGGAGCTGACACAAACCCAACCTAAAGAAAACCTTCTCTTCTTATTCCAGCCAGCTGAGGAAAATTTTGCGGGTGGGATGCTTATGTATGAGGATGGTGCCTTTGGCGACTGGAAACCGGATGAATTTTACGGACTCCATGTGAGACCAGACATGAAAGTCGGTGATATTGCAACCAATACGGGAACACTTTTTGCAGGAACTTGCGAAGTCAAAATCACCTTCAAAGGTAAAGGTGGTCATGCTGCCTTTCCACATCAATCAAATGATGCCTTAGTTGCGGCTGCTTACTTTATCACTCAAGTGCAGACCGTTGTTAGCCGCAACGTCGACCCTATCGAGGGTGGTGTTGTGACCTTTGGTGCTATGCAAGCAGGGACAACAAACAATGTTATTTCCGAAACTGCCTTCATGCACGGAACTATTCGTGCCCTAACACAAGACATGAGCCTTCATATCCAAAATCGTGTCAAAACGATTGCTGAAGGGGTTGCTGCTAGCTTTGGTATGGAAGTCGATATTATTCTCAACCCAAGTGGCTATCTGCCTGTTGAAAATAACCCGTTATTGGCTCAGGAGTTAATGATGTTCTTCCAAAATCAGCCTGAAGTCAACCTTATCAACTGCCCACCAGCCATGACTGGTGAAGATTTTGGTTATCTCTTGCATAAAATCCCCGGTGTCATGTTCTGGCTTGGTATTGATACCCCCTACCCCCTACATCATGCAAAAATGAGTCCAAATGAAAAATCTCTTGCATTCGGTGTTAAGCACATATCAACATTTTTGAAACAAAAAAGTTATTAACAAAAAAATACTTCGTTGACATCAACGAAGTATTCTTTTCCTGTTATATCTTATAAAGCTGCGCGCAAACGAGCTTGTTCATTCTCGACGTTACGAATATTGCGTGGCAAGAAAGCACGAATATCATCTTCCTTATAGCCCACTTGAAGACGTTTATCATCAATTAAAATAGGGCTTTTCAGAATACGTGGATTTTCCTGAATCAAATCAATCACTTGGCTGAGACTGAGTTCATCAATATCACAGTTCAAAGCTTTTGCGTAACGATTTTTGGATGAGACAATACTCTCAATCCCATTTTCAGTTTTAGCCAAAATAGCCAATATTTCTTCTTTTGTTAGTGCTTCTTTTCCTAAATTCTGTTCTTTATAAGGGAGCTTGTGCGCATTGAGCCAAGTTTTTGCCTTTTTACAGCTCGTGCAACTTGAGATGGTATAAATTTTAATCATGTACATTCTCACTTTCTATCCCATGATGGTATCATTATAGCATGCACGTCTTTTCAAATACATAGGTCTTGCGACCTATTTTTTACTTTGTCAAGAATTTACTGTAAAAACTGCGAAAAAACTTAAACATTTCTTAACTGAAAAAGAAGCCAAGTTGCCTTGGATCCTTTCTCAGCTATTTATGGCGAAAGAAATTCTCAATAAATCTTACTTGTTTGATGAGCTCTCTCATTTCTAGGCTCATAAAAAAACAGTCCACTGGACTGTTTTTTTACTCCTCAATTTCAATACCACCATCAAGATCTAAGACGAGTTCGTCCGTCTCTACTGATTTAGCATCTTCTGCTGGTAGTTCATCACCTTCTGGCGCCTCAATCATTCCAAAATGCACGCGCACTTTTTGATCGATTTCGTCAAAGATGGCTGGATTTTCTGCCAAGAATTTCTTAGCATTTTCAGACCCCTGACCAATCTTTTCACCATTGTAAGAGAACCAAGCACCAGCTTTTTGAATAATATCTAAATCGCTTGCAATCTTAACCAATTCTCCAGTACGTGAAATCCCTTCACCATACATAATTTCCACAAATGCTTCTTTGAATGGTGGTGCAACCTTGTTTTTAACAACCTTGATTTTAGTTTCCTTACCAACGTTTTGGTCTTTCTTATCACCAGTTCCCTTGATTTGCGTGTTACCACGAACATCCAAACGAACAGATGAGTAGAATTTAAGGGCACGTCCACCAGGTGTTGTTTCAGGATTACCAAACATGACCCCAACTTTTTCACGCAATTGGTTGATAAAAATTGCAATCGTTTTGGTTTTGTTAATAGAAGCTGATAGTTTACGCATGGCTTGGCTCATCATACGCGCTTGCAAACCAACATGGCTATCACCGATATCACCGTCAATTTCAGCGCGAGGAACAAGAGCCGCAACAGAGTCGACAACAACCAAGTCAACGGCACCTGAATCAATCAATTTACCAGCGATTTCAAGACCTTGCTCTCCAGAATCTGGTTGAGACAAGAGCAATTCATCAATATTAACCCCAAGCGCTTGAGCATACATAGGATCCAATGCGTGCTCAGCATCGATAAAGGCAGCAATCCCACCTTCTTTTTGGGCTTGAGCAACAGCATGAAGCGCAACGGTTGTTTTACCAGAGCTCTCAGGACCGTAGATTTCAATGATACGGCCTTTAGGGTAACCACCTGCACCAAGGGCAATATCAAGTGCCAATGAGCCTGAACTCATGACTTGAACTTTCTGCTCAGCACGTTCGCCAAGTTTCATGATGGCTCCCTTACCGAAATCCTTTTCGATATTTTTAAGGGCATCATCGAGCGCCTTTTGACGCTCCTCACCAAATTTTTTAGAAATATCATCTAATTTTTTTTGTTTTTTAGCCAAAATAGTCTCCTATATTCTTAAATAAACTAACTGCCAACTATCACTGTTGGCTACAAAATAGTGTTACCTAATTATTTCCACACTTATCCACAGAAACAACCAAAGTATCAGCCTTTCTATTATACCAAATTAAGCGGATATAATCATGCTAGCAATGCTTGTCGAACCATATTTAAAGCATGCAAGACAGCAATATAGCGAATGTCTGAACGACTACGACCTCCGATATGAACTTTTTTGACCATGACACCCGCTTCACTGGCTAAGCCTATAAAGACTGTACCAACTGGCTGACCCTCAAGCTCATCAGGACCTGCCACACCCGTTAGAGAAATCGCTAAATCTGCTCCAACCTTTTCACGTGTAGTCTCAGCCATCGCTCTAGCCGTGAACTCACTCACCACACCATGCACCTTTAAGTCAGCCTCAGCAATACCCAAGATAGAAGCTTTTTGTGCCAAGCTGTAAGTCACAAAGCCACCTTCAAAAATCTCAGACGCCCCTTGGAAATCAGCAATTGTCGACTGAAAGAGCCCTGCTGTCAGACTTTCTGCTGCTGTAACCGACTTACCAGAAGCCTTCAACAAGTCAACCGTCACCTGCGCTAAAGAATTTCCCTCACCATAGCCATACAAATGGTCTTTTAGGGGCGTGTTATCCAAACCAGGTGTCGCTAAGATTTGCGCTTCTAGTGCATCCAACTTCAGATCAGCTGCTTGTTGATTTTTCGCCTTGGTTGACAGCCTCAAGGTCACTTCACCAACCTTGGCATAGGGAGCAAGCGTTGGGTCTGTCTGCTCTTCAATCATATCTGCTAAGACCGTCACCAACTGGCTTTCACCGATACCAAAGAAGCGAAGAACGCGGGAATAAAGCTGTTCACCACTTGTGGATAGGAGGGGTAGCAAACCTTCTTGTACCATAGGCTTCAATTCGCTCGGTGGACCAGGTAAAACGACATAAGTCACACCATCAACCGTCAAGATACCGCCAACAGCAAGTCCTGTGATGTTTTGAATAGGTGTTGAGTCTTCCACCATCTGAGCCTGACGTTCATTATTGGGCGTGCGGCTGTATTTCGGACGCGACGCAAAGAATTGATCCAATTTCTGATTGGCTTTCTCATCAAAAACTAAGTTACGTCCCAAATATTTAGCCAAGGTTTGCTTAGTCAAATCGTCTTCTGTAGGTCCCAGGCCACCACAAAGAATAACCAAATCGCTACGTTTACTAGCCATGTCAATGACTGATAGAAGTCTTTCTTCATTGTCTCCAACAGCTGTTTGGTAATAAACATCAATACCGATTTCTGCCATTTTTTCTGACAAATACTGGGCGTTGGTATTAACGATTTGTCCAGTTAGGATTTCTGTTCCGACTGCAATTAACTCTGCTTTCATTTACCCACCTACTTTACTATTCGAAAACTTGTTTACATTTTAGCATAAATTGCTAAAAATTATTCTTTTGGGTTCAATCACTGGATTGTCAATCATTGTGATAAACTACTAGACCACTTCCCAAAAATTTG
Organism: Streptococcus pluranimalium; assembly: GCF_002953735.1. Lineage (NCBI taxonomy): Bacteria > Bacillati > Bacillota > Bacilli > Lactobacillales > Streptococcaceae > Streptococcus > Streptococcus pluranimalium. Next base: position 1,987,681 of record NZ_CP025536.1, read on the forward strand.
AGAATATCACCAACTTTTAGCATTTCCAAGTAAACACATACCCTAATGTAGCAAAAAACTCCCAGTCCTTAACGATCCTAACCTAATCTCTAAAAATCCTAAATTTTGATGGATTTACAGAATTGTCAACATATTGTAAAGATGAACATGTCACTAACCTTTTGAATTACGACATGTTAAAAAGATTTGCTAGCTTTAACCTAGCAAAATAACTATAATAAAGTCATAGTAAAGGAGGGCAAATCATGAAAATTGGTCAACATATCTATCAGTTAAGAACTACCCAGAATCTCACTCAAGAAGAACTAGCAAGCAAGGTTTATGTTACCAGACAAACCGTTTCCAACTGGGAACGCGGTTACTCTTATCCTGATCTGCAAAGCATCACAAAACTAGCTCACCTATTTGACTTAACAGTCGAACAACTCTTAAAAGATGACTTATCTCAAATAGAGAGGACCTTAAAAATGAGAACACAAGATTACTTCAATACCTTAGCTAGTGAATTGACACTGGCTATTCTATGGTTTATAGCGACAACGATTGCATTATTTTACTTTTTCCAAGTGGATGGTCTCATCGCTGCGCTGATTGTGTGCAGTCCTTGGCTAATTTTAAAAGCAAGTCAAGTCGAAAAAATCAAGCTGCATTACAATCTAGAAACCTATCAAGAGATTTCGGATTTCATGGCTGGAAAAATAAAACCAAGTGCCCTTTCAAAAGATATTAAACGGCACAAAATGATTTTTAAATCACTACATTTTTTACTTGCTGGTATCTTAGGATTTTTGATCACCTATTTCCTAATAAAACTAATCACCTAAAACCAGTCCAGCAAGCTTGCTGGACTGGTTTTTCTTATCTTTAAATGGATCAATTGCCTTTAGAGACATCAAGGGATTTCGTTCTTGACCGATTAGCTGCAATCAAATGGGGTTGACTTACATATGACTCTCTAAAGCTAAATATTATTTCCAATCACAATCATTCTCATGGTCATTGACTAATCCGGCTGCTTGAAGAAAAGATTGAACAGCGACAGGTCCTACAAACTTGAAGCCTGCTTTTTTGAGAGCCTTAGACACTTTTTCTGATAACTCTGTTTTAGCTGGCGCTTGACGATAATCTGGCACGTCATGATTTTCAGTAACACCATCGACAAAGGACCAGATATAATGATCAAACGAGCCGTGAGCTTTTTGAATATTTAAAAAAGCTTGCGCGTTTGATCTGGTTGCATACAATTTCAGACGGTGACGAATGATGGCTGGATTCTCCAATAGTTTATCCAGTTCGTCATCTGTCATTTGAGCTACCTTCTCCATATCATAATCATAAAAGGCGTCGTGGAAAGCTTGACGCTTATTGAGAACAGTTTCCCATGATAAACCTGCCTGATAGGTTTCCATGCAGAGCAACTCAAACAAAGCCTGCTCCTCATGAAGTGGCTTACCCCACTCTTGATCATGGTAGGCGATATACAGAGGGTTTGATGCTTTAACCCAAGAACAACGTTTCATGTGAAACCTCCATCGTTTTACAGCTCTACTTCTTATTATTTCATCAGCATTTTAAGAGCTGATTTAATGTATTGTTCTGCTGTCTCATTAGTTCCCTCAAAGAAGGCTTTGATTTTCTTGAGTTCACTTGCTTTGTAACCAAGTGCCAAGAGGGCTTCCATAGCTTCATCCAACTGTTCATTGGTCGCAACAGTCTTAGTTTTAGGCGCCTTACCATTTTCCATTGGGGCATCAACAAATTTGCCAGCTAAATCAAGAATCATTTGCTGGGCTGTCTTTTTCCCAATTTTAGGGAATTTCATAAGGTACTTGATGTCGCTGTTATCAATAGCATTAACAAGACCTTCATTATCATCCACAGCTACAATAGCAAGAGCCGTCATTGGCCCAATACCTGACACCGAAATCAGCTTGAGAAAGACGTCTTTTTCCTCATCAGAGTGGAAACCAAACAAAAGGTGAGCGTCTTCTCTAACCACATGGTGTAAGTAAATTTGAACGTCTTGATTGACACTCTCTGAAAAAGAGTAGGGATTGGCTACATAGATAATATAACCCAAACCACCTGCTTCGACCACAATAAACTTAGCGGTGATTTTCGTCAATTTTCCTTTAATATAATCGTACATGAATTCTCCTTAAGAAAGATGATGCAACTTAGCAGAATGCACCATAAGATAAAGTCCTAGCGAGGCAATAATGATAAAGGTCAACTGAACCCCTAATACCCCCGTAAAATCGCTGAGCGAGACCATAGCACCAGCAATAATCATCCCCAAAGGCTGAGAAATGGCTAGAAAACCTGAGTAAGAGCCAATCTTGTTCTCGTCCATCATCTTGACACGGAGGACCTGACTTGCTGGAATGTAAATCATCTCACCTATTGTATAAACCACCGCTGCAAGCATGATTGGTAGCAAGGTCTTGAAAGTAAGTGCCGCAAAAATCCCTGTCGCAAAAGTGCTAGCTCCTAATATCAACTGAGGCAACAGTTTCATTTTCTCTGTCAAACGGTTAAATGTCGTCATCAAAAGGACAATCAGGACGGTGTTGATAAGTACTGCCAAACTAAGCAACTTAGGTCCACTGATAATAATGCCAAAGAGATCAGTTTCCTGATACAAGGTTTTATAGTGAATCGGCAGGTAGTTATCAATCTGTCCCCAAACTGCCGCAAAGAGGATGGTTCCCATAGTGTAAACCATGAAAGTCTTATCTTTGATAACTTCGCTATAATTTTTAAAAGTAGCCAATACTCCTCGACCATGAGCAAAAACAAAATCTTCTGGACGCGTTTCTTCAAATTTCCAGAGCATAATCAGGTATGAAAAGGCTGCAATAGCTGTCATGACGAGAAGCAATTCGAAGAAATGATGGTCATAGAAAACACCTGCAATGCCTGCTCCCATCATAACAGCTACATTAATCAGCCAGTAGTTGATTGTATAGACAAAGCGACGATTTTCCTCGGTCGTCAAGTCAATCAACATAGCTTCATAAGCAGGATGGGCAAAATTGGACGCCACTTCTACAATAAAAATCCCCACAAACGTCAAAACAGGCTCAACATGTCCTGGGAGATTAGCAAAAGTTGTTAATACGTAACCCAGTAAGACCCCTAAATTGCCGAGATCCGTTACTTTTTTACGACCTAGTGAATCCGATAAATGTCCACCGTACAAGATGCCAATAAAACTAACAACCTGCGTCACAATAACGAGTAAACCCGTGATAAAAGCTCCAAAATACTGAACATAATACATGGACATAAACGGAAAAATAGCACTTCCTAAAATGATAGAAATAAAGCGCAATTCTTCCCGCCACTGCAATTGCTTGGGCAGGGTAAAAAATTCTTTCATAATCTCCCTTTACAACTAAGTTGACAATATTGTAAACCTAATATTTTCCTAAATCCCTTAAACTGGTATGATTTTCCTGAATCCTTCTAAACATTTTTTCCATATCCGACGATGAAAAGTTAATCAAAACAGGACGTCCATGTGGACAATTATAAGGATTTTGACACTTAGACAATTGGTAAATTAAATTTCGTGCAGAATAATCATCAATAATGTGATTAGCCTTGATTGATCGTTTACAAGACATCATGATAGCAAGTTCAGCTCGATACTTTTTGATTGAAACCTCATTAGTCAACAATAGCATATCACACATCTCATAAACCCCAGACTCAATCTCCTCTTCCTTCATCCAGATAGGATGCTCACGCAAGATAAAGGTGTTATCCCCATAGGCTTCAAGATAGATACCAACCTGATTCAGAAGGGGCATTTTCTCTTGTAAATTCAAAAAGTCAGCCGCGGAAAATTCAAACAAGTAAGGTACTAAAAGTTGTTGTAACGAACTGTCAACATCACCGATTTTATCACGATAGTACTCATACTTAACCCGTTCTTGAGCAGCATGCTGGTCGATGATATAAAGACCGCCCTTACCTTGGGCAAAGAGGTAGGTTCCATGCATCTGACCAAAATAATCTAATTCTGGAAAAGTTGACGTTTCTTCATTTTCTAAGTTTTCAATTAAGCGATTGATTTTGGTTTTATTTTGAAAATCAAGACTACCATGTTCTTCATTTTCAAGAAAATTTTGGTTACGCTCTGCAAATTTGATATTGGGACTTTGGTTGACAGTAACTTTGTCAGGGTTGTCAATTTGATTGACGTGGTTGTCAACGTCGTCAACTTCGACTCGGTCAAATTGAACAGGCTCTTCTAAAACACTTGGTCTTTCAACAAAATCCTGTTTCTCAGCATCGTAATAGATATTAGATTGTTTCAATGACAAGCTAGTTTGAATAGGTTTGTCGGCTTTACGAGTAGCTGATTTAGCTAAATTCTCCAAAGCATCTGGAATTAAATCCTGTTCTTTAAGCGATTCCTTAATGGCTGTACTAATCAAGGCCATCAATTCACGCTCTTTTGAAATGCGAACTTCTTGCTTTGTAGGATGGACATTAACATCAGCAAGGTAAGGGTCAATCTGAATATCAACGACAGCAATCGGAAAACGTCCCACCATCAACTTGGAGCCATAGCCATCCAAGATGGCACGGTTTAACAAGAAATTCTTGATGTATCGCCCATTGATTAAAAGCGTAATATAATTACGATTGGCACGTGTTAACTCAGGCAAACTAACATAGCCCGAAACTTCAAAGTCTAAATCAGCTGTCGAAATCTCAACCATTTTCTTGGCTGTGTTAAGACCGTAAATGCCCGCAATAGCTTGTCTTAAATCCCCTGTCCCAGCGGTCTGAGTAACCTGGCGGCCATCACTAGTTAAGGTGAAAGCAATATCAGGATGAGCCAAACTCAATCGGTTGATAATATCTACAATATGCGCCAATTCAGACTGCAAACTTTTTAGGTATTTTAGACGAGCAGGTGTATTGTAAAAGAGATTCTCAACCGAAATCTTAGTCCCTCTGGGACGTGAAATTGTCTCAATAGACTCGATATGACCACCTTTTGCAAATAAGGCTGTTCCGCTAGCCTCATCTTCGCTTGCAGTTTCCATGGTCAAATAGGAAATAGAGGCTATGGAAGGTAAGGCCTCACCGCGAAACCCTAGCGTTCTAATACGAAATAAGTCAGCCTGATTTTTGATTTTACTGGTGGCATGACGACGTAAACTCAACTCTAGGTCATCACGACTCATTCCGATGCCATTATCGGTAATAACAATTTTTTGCAGTCCAGATTCTTCAATATCAATGCTGATTTGGTTGGCTTCTGCATCAATGGCGTTTTCCACCAACTCTTTGACAACACTAGCAGGTCGTTCAATGACCTCACCAGCAGCAATCTGATTGGCTAAAATTTCTGGTAATTCAATAATTCTACTCATACTGACCTCGCTTTACATTGCTAACTATTATATCACAAATAGGCAGTCATCTTGGACATTAAAAAGGGAAGCATAAAGACCCCCTTTAACTAAAAAAGATTCGTTTTCCCACCCTGCATAGCTCAGAAGATCTCCTAGATCTTTTGAGGTTTCAGATAGAAAAAGCATAGCTTTTATCTACGGTTCTAGGTCTAGCTCCGAGCGTAACGCGCGAACGAAACAGCCATTCAACCACTGCGTTAGGATGTTAAAACGAACTCTATTTTGAAAGGTTGGACTTTTTGCCCAGACTCTTTTGAGGTTTTTTAGAAACCATCATAGTAGTTTTTTTAATTCGAATAAGGTATTCATAGCTTCCATTGGTGTCAGATTGAGAACATCAACTTCTTCAAGTCGAGCCGCTAATTCTGAGTAAGCCTCATCTGAAAAAAGAGAGAGTTGCCCTACTGGTTCTTCCACAAGATGATTTGCCATAGACTCAGATTGAGACTCTGTTTTTAACGTCGCCGAATGGCTCTCTAAATCTTGCAAGATATGATCAGCCCTTGTTAGGACAGAAGACGGTAAACCAGCAATCTTAGCCACATGAACACCGTAAGACTTGTCAGCTGGGCCTTCCGAGATTTTATGGAGGAAGGTCACCTCTCCTTTCTCTTCTAAGGTTGCAACATGGACGTTGACAAGTCTTGTCAATGTTGTTGACAAGTCTGTCAACTCATGATAATGCGTAGCAAACATAGTTTTTGCCTTAATCTTGTTATGGATATGCTCAATAATAGACTGTGCCAAAGCCATTCCATCATAAGTTGCTGTCCCACGCCCCAATTCATCAAAGAGAATTAGAGAGTCTACAGTTGCACGTTTAATGGCCTGATTAGCTTCCATCATTTCCACCATAAAGGTTGATTGCCCTGAAATCAGGTCATCTGCAGCACCAATACGAGTAAAAATAGCATCGAAAATAGGTAAATTGATGGTCTCAGCTGCGACATAACCACCCATCTGAGCCATGACTACTGACAAGGCTAACTGCCTCATATAGGTTGATTTACCACTCATATTGGGGCCCGTAATCAGTTGAATACAGGTCTCTTGGTCAAAGTGGATGCTGTTTGGAATGTAAACTTGAGTTCCCATAACTTTTTCAACAACCGCATGTCGTCCTTCAACGATTTCAATAAGATGTTGGTCATTAAAGATAGGTCGTACATAATGATTGGTTTCAGCCACGACCGCTAAACTTTGCAAGACATCAACCTTTGCTAAAACTTTTGCCAAGGTTTGCAAACGATCGATATAGGTTTCCACACGCGCTCTGATACGCATAAAAATCTCATATTCTAAATTGGCAGATTGCTCACGTGCCTCAAGCATATCCCCCTCAATCTTAGCTAATTCAGCTGTTCCGAAGCGCTCAGAGTTTTTCAAGGTTGCTTTTCTAAAGAAATAATCAGGTACAAGTGATAGATTAGAATTGGTCACATGGAAATAGTAACCATCCTTTTTATTATAATCGATTTTAAGGGTAGAGATACCAGAAGCTTGACGTTCCTTGGCTTCAATATCCGCAATCCAAGCTCGTCCTTCTTTCATGACCTTACGATAGTGGTCCAAGGTTTCATCAAAGCCAGTTCGAATAATACCACCCTCTGAAATGGTCGCAGGGGCATCTGGGTCAATAGCTAAGCAAATCAAAGATTCTAAATCAGGAATGCTGTCAATCTCACCGTCAACCTTGTCAATAATATCGACTTCAAAAGCTGATAAAACAGCTTTTATAACTGGAACCTTTGCCAAGGTATTTCCTAATTGTAAAAGATCCTTAGGAGAAGCCTTTCCAAAGGACACACGGCTGGCCAAACGCTCAATATCATAAACCCCTTTTAGACTTTCCGTTAAATCACTACGATTGATAAAATCATCTAAAAAGGCTTGAATAATATCCTGGCGTTCTTCAATGTCTTCAAAACGGATAAGCGGACGGTCAATCCATTGGCGCAAGAGACGCATTCCCATGGCTGTCTTGGTCTCATCAAGGAGCCAAAAAAGACTTCCATGTTTTTTCCCAGTGCGAGCATTCTCCAGTAAATCCAAACTAGACTTAGTAGCATAGGTCATTTGTAGGTAATCCTTAACCTCATAATGCACCAAGGTCTGAATATGCTTGAGTTCTCTCATTTGAGTCCGATGCACATAAGAAAGTAGCTTTGAAGCACTGGCCTGTTCCAGAGTATTCAAATCATCTGAAATCAAATCGCTGTCTTCAAAAACTTGACTTTCATAAGATAAAATCAAATTCATCTGCTTAACAAAGACTTCCTTGTCCTCATCTGTCAGTTCAAAACCAATAACCAGTTCTTTCGCCCTAAGATTCTGGATTTCACTTTTGACTGTTAGAAAGTCAGTCAGAAGCGTAACCATAAACTCACCAGTTGCCAAGTCCATATAGGAAAGTCCGTACTGATTACCGTCAAAGTCTAATGACACCAAAAAGTTATTGGCACTATCTGGCTTGCTCGAATCCACTGCCGTCCCCGGAGTAATCACCTGAACAACATCACGTTTAACAACACCAACAGCTTGCTTGGGATCCTCCATCTGCTCAGCAATTGCGACCTTATAACCCATTTCTACCAAAACATCGATGTAGGCTTGAGCAGAATGATAGGGAACACCTGCCATCGGAATCGGATTCTCAGCATTTTTATTACGACTAGTCAAGCTAATCTCTAAAATCTGAGCCGCCTTGACCGCATCCTCATAGAATAATTCATAGAAATCCCCCATGCGAAAAAGTAAAAAAGCATCTGGATAGTCAGCTTTAATATCCAGATACTGTTGCATGCCAGGAGAAATTTTTTCTTTTACCATGGTTAATCCTTCTACAGTTGTGCTGAGATATCTTGGTAAATTGCTTCTGCAGTCTCCTCATTCTGACAAATGACCAAGAGGGTATCTGCTCCCGCAACGGTACCTAAAATATCTTTTCGATTTTCTTGATCAATCGCATTGGCCAACACGTCTACTTCCCACAAATTGGTACTTAGCACTAACATAAATTGTACTTTAGCTATTTTATTTATCAAAGGAGCTATTTGACTCCCAAAATGACCTGTGACATGATCTGTCAAACTATAATAAAGTTTGCCGTCTTCGCTACGCAACTTTATCAAACCAATTTCACGTAAATCGCGTGACAAGGTTGCTTGAGTCACAAAGATAGCTTTTTCTTCAAGGTAAGCCCTGATTTCTTCTTGTGTCCCTATTTGATGGTTTTCGATAAGACGTTTTATTTCTTCTTGTCGCTGTACTTTACTCATGTTACATCCTCTATATCAAACTCGTACTAAAATTATATCAAAAAAAAATGCTATTTTCAGCATTTATCAAATTTCCTATAAATTCCCCTAGACTACCAAGTTTTAGCTAAAAATATGTTAAAATAGTTGTGAGAAAAAAATAACAGGAGATATCATGACAGATAAACAATTAATTGCTTCAGAACTCTCCAAGGTCTTAACAGACTTGGATCAAGAAGCTATTGAAAATTTACTTGAAAAACCTAAAAATGCTAGCATGGGAGACCTTGCCTTTCCAGCTTTTTCATTAGCGAAAGTCTTGCGTAAAGCACCAAATATGATTGCAGCTGAAATCGCTGAACAAATCAATGCTTCTGCTTTTGAAAAAGTCCAAGCTGTTGGTCCGTACATCAACTTCTTCCTGGACAAAGCAAAAATTTCAGGACAAGTCCTTTCTGATGTCATTGAACATGGTAGCCACTACGCTGACCAAAACCTTGGGAAAGGTCGTAATATCGCTTTTGACATGTCTAGCCCTAATATCGCTAAACCATTCTCAATTGGTCACTTACGTTCAACCGTTATCGCTGATAGTTTGGCTAATATCGTTGAAAAATTGGGCTACAAACCTGTTCGTATTAACCACCTCGGCGACTGGGGTAAACAATTTGGGATGCTCATTGTTGCCTACAAAAAATGGGGAGACCAAGCTACCGTCGAAGCCAACCCAATTGCAGAACTTCTAAAACTTTATGTTCGTATCAATGCTGAAGCTGAAGACAATCCATCGCTTGATGAAGAAGCTCGTGAATGGTTCCGCAAATTGGAAGCTGGGGATGAAGAAGCCGTTGCTCTCTGGCAATGGTTCCGTGACGAAAGTCTAGTAGAATTTAACCGCCTTTACAAAGAACTTGATGTTGACTTTGATTCTTACAATGGCGAAGCCTTCTACAACGATAAGATGGACGAAGTCGTTGATCTTCTAGAAGAAAAAGGGCTCCTTCAAGAATCGCAAGGTGCCCGAGTGGTTAATCTTGAAGAATATGGTATTGAACATCCAGCTCTTATCAAAAAATCAGACGGTGCAACACTCTATATCACACGTGACTTGGCTGCAGCTCTTTACCGTAAACGTACTTATGATTTTGCACAATCCATCTACGTTGTTGGAAATGAACAGTCTGCCCACTTCAAACAACTCAAAGCTGTTTTGAAAGAAATGGATTACGACTGGTCAGATGATATGCACCACGTAGCATTTGGACTTGTTACCAAAGAAGGTAAGAAATTATCAACTCGTAAAGGTAATGTCATCCTTCTTGAGCCAACTATCGCTGAAGCGGTTAGTCGTGCGCAATCTCAAATAGATGCTAAAAATCCTAACCTTCCTAACAAAGAAGCTGTTGCACATGCTGTTGGTGTTGGAGCTATCAAATTCTACGATCTCAAAACAGACCGTATGAATGGTTATGACTTTGACCTTGATACCATGGTTTCTTTTGAGGGTGAAACAGGACCTTACGTTCAATACGCTCATGCTCGTATCCAGTCAATCTTGCGTAAAGCAGACTTCAAACCAACAACAGAAGCCAGCTATAGCCTCTCTGACAACGAAAGCTGGGAAATTATCAAGTTAATTCAAGACTTCCCACGCGTTATCAGACGTGCCTCAGATAACTATGAGCCATCAATCATTGCGAAATTCGCTATCAACTTGGCCCAAAGCTTTAACAAATATTACGCGCACACACGCATTCTGGATGACAATCCAGAACGTGACAGTCGTCTTGCTCTCTCATACGCAACCGCAACTGTCCTCAAAGAAGCCCTTCGTCTCCTTGGCGTTGAAGCACCTAATGAAATGTAATAAGCTAAAAATCACGTCTTGTAGACTGCACCCCAAATGTTAGACATCACATCTAACCATTGGGGTGTTTTTTATAAAACTAATCGTATGGAGATAAATTAGTAATATATCATTAAAAAATGCGAGATCAAAAGAAAGACATTGACAAGGATGTCAACCTACTCTATCCTTTAGTATAAGCTTTTGTAGATTTACTCAAACCTCTAATCACATCATCTGCCTTTTGATGATGAAAATGTTATAATGAGGTTAGAAATAGGAGGTACTGATATGTCAAATTATCAAAAAATCTATGAAACTTCTGCTGTTAACACTGGCGGTCGTAGCGGTATTAGCTATATTGAAAACAGTAGTTTTCAAGTCACAATCTCAAGCCCTAAAGAAATGGGTGGCGATGGCAATGGTACAAATCCTGAACAATTGTTTGCACTTGGTTATTCAGCTTGTTTCAATAGTGCTTTGGAAGTTGTCCTTGGACTAGAAGGTATCAAAGCTAAATCAATGATTACCCAACGCACACAACTTCTCAAAGCAGACGGTCCTGATTTCAAACTCGGCGTTGAAATCGAAGTCTCTGTTGATGGTAAATCAGCAGATGAAGCTAAAGAGCTCGGTGAAAAAGCTCATAAAGTATGTCCTTACTCTAAAGCGACACGTGGCAATATCGATGTTACCATCATCGGTGTTGACTATGATGCAAGTAAGGAAGCTAGATAAGCTTATATCATTTAAAAGAAGGTTGACAACTCTGTCAACCTTCTTTTTTACTATTTATCATAATTTTTTCGTCTAATTTTGAAATCCGAAGACACTACTTCGTCGATATTTAGAACTGAAATAAAGGCATCTGGATCTAGTTCTGCCAAAATATCTTTGACGTCACGAACTTCATTAGGATTCAAAACGACATAAAGAACATCAAAACCACGTCCAGTATAGGCACCCTTACCTTGCAAATAAGTTACCCCTCGATTAATTTCTTGTAAAATAGCTGAAGCAGCCTTGTCTGATTCCTTGGTGATAATCAGCATACCACGAACCATGTAACCACCATTTTGCACAACTGTCAAAACTTGACTAAATACAAAACTAGCTATCAAGGTATAAAGCATGTGTTTGAAATCGATATAAACTAAGGAGGATGATAAAACCAAAACATCAATCAAAAGTAAGGTTTGTCCCAGTTTCATCCCCATCTTTTCTTCCAAAACGCGACCAACAATGTCTGTTCCGCCAGTCGTAGCACCATATCGAAAGACAATCCCACTACCTGTCCCTGCAAAAATACCAGCTATAATCGCGACCAACATCATGTCGTCCTGCAATCCCAACTCAATTGGAACACGTTGCCAAATCCATATAAATATTGACATGGTCACCGTTCCATAAATGGTTAATAGCAGTGATTTTTTGCCAAAAACATGAGCTCCTAAGACAAACAAGGGCAGGTTAATGAGCAATGATGATAAAGCAGGATCTACACCAAAAAGGGCATGGAGAATCAAGGTAATCCCTGCGACCCCACCTTCAGCAAGATGATTTGCCATGTTGAAATTCACAAAACCAAATGTATATAACGCTACACCCAACGTAATCCAAATCAGATGAATGCTATCTGACAAATGCCACCTAAACTTCATATTGATACCTCTTTTTGATAATCATATTTTATCCTTATAAAAAGAGCAAAAAGCTCCTTTTACTATTCTATTTAAGAATCTTCAAATAGAGAAAACTCACCTAAATATTTATCAGACAAACCACTGAATGCTGTCCCATTTTAGCCTAATTTAAAAACTTTTAAAGTATCTTTGTTTTTACCATTACCGAGTCTGATTTAAAACAGATAACTCCTAACAGCATCGCTCTTTCAATTCTGGAATCAGGTTGGAACAGTCTATCCCCAGACTGTTCTAATCATCATTAAATCTTCCGATAATCTGGACGTTTTCTGATATGGAGACAAAAGCTCGCGGATCAGCTTTTGCCATAAGTTGTTTAAAGTCAGTATATTCTTCCCGAGTTATAATAGCTAAAAGAACTGCCTTATCCTCCTTTTTATAGGTCCCCTGAGCATCATTAATAGAGGTTACTCCACGGTGCAATTTCTTATGAATCATAGCCACTACACGATCAGGTCTTGATGTCACAATCATGGCCTGCATTTTCTTTTGCTTAGTATATACAGCATCTGTAACACGACTAGAAACAAAAATAGTAACCATAGAATAAAGAGCATATTGCCAACCGAAAAGAATTCCAGCAAAAATCATAATGACCCCATTGACGATGAGGGAAATACTCCCAACATTGCGCCCTGTCTTTTGACGAATCGTCAAAGAAACAATATCGGTACCACCACTGGAAATTCTAGAACGAAGTCCAACTCCTACACCCAATCCCATGAATAAGCCACCAAAAATAGCATTAATCAAGGGATCTGTCGTCAAGGTCACTTGTGGCATAAGATAAATAAAGAAGGAACTCATGGAAACAGAGATGAAAGTAAAAACAGTAAACTTATGTCCAATAGTGTACCAAGCCAAAATCAAAAGCGGAAGATTGACCGCATAAAAGGTCAAAGAAATTGGAGCTGCATGCCCAAAACTTCTCTCTGTCAAAGCGGAAATGACCTGCGCCAAACCCGTTGCACCACTAGAATAGACATGCCCAGGCTGGAAAAAGAAATTCACAGCGATACTAGACAACATACCATAAAGCAGAGAAGCTGAAATCTTCTCTGCATATTTTTCTTTAGAAATACTTCGTAAAGTACGCCACAAACCAAATCGCTTGGCAACAACGTTTATCTTGTACCTTATTTTTTTAAGAAAAGTCGTTTTTTTAGTCATTTAACTGTAATTGTAAGGCTAATTCTTCAAGTTGCTTATCAGCAACTACGCTCGGTGCCTGGGTCATCGGGTCAGTTGCTTTATTATTTTTAGGGAAGGCAATCACTTCACGGATATTATCCTTACCAGCCAAAAGCATGACAAAGCGGTCAAGACCAATAGCCAAGCCACCATGTGGAGGGAAACCATAATCCATAGCTTCTAACAAGAAACCAAATTGCTCATAGGCATCTTCTTCTGTAAATCCGAGTGCTTTAAGCATACGTTCTTGCATGTCTTTTTGGTTGATACGGAGGCTACCGCCACCGAGTTCATAACCATTCAAAACAATGTCATATGCGACAGCACGAACGTTGGACAATTCGCCCTCAAGTTCATGAGCTGACGCTTGCGTTGGCAAAGTGAATGGGTGGTGGGCTGACATGTAGCGCCCTTCTTCTTCAGACCATTCAAACATTGGCCAGTCAACCACCCAAAGGAAGTTGAATTTAGAGTTGTCAATCATGTCAAGTTCTTTGGCGATTCGGCCACGTAAAGCACCAAGTGTATCGTTGGCTACTTCAAGTTTATCAGCAACAAAGAGCACCAAGTCATTTTCTTCAAGTTGTAAAGCATCTGTTAACTTATCTTCAATGCTTGTTAAGAATTTAGCAACTGGACCAGCAATCGCACCATCTGTCACTTTGATCCATGCAAGACCCTTAGCACCAAATTGTTTAGCAAATTCAGTCATCTTATCGATATCTTTACGAGAATACTTATCCGCATTTTCCTTAACCACAATGGCTTTGACCGCAGGAGCTTCTGAGAAAACCTTGAAATCAACATCTTTGACAACTTCTGTCAAGTCTTGCAACAACATGTCAAAACGGGTATCTGGTTTATCAGAACCATAACAGTTCATGGCATCATCATAAGCCATACGTGGGAAAGGAAGGGTAACGTCAATTCCTTTAGTATCTTTCATGACTTTAGCAATCATACCTTCAACGATATCTTGAATTTCTTGCTCATTGAGGAAGGACGTTTCTAAATCGACCTGTGTAAACTCAGGTTGACGATCACCACGTAAGTCTTCATCACGGAAGCATTTAACAATTTGGTAATAGCGGTCAAAGCCAGCATTCATGAGCAACTGTTTAGTAATTTGCGGACTTTGTGGAAGGGCATAAAAATGACCTTGGCTGACACGAGATGGCACAAGATAATCTCGTGCTCCCTCTGGAGTTGACTTGGTCAACATTGGTGTTTCAACGTCGATAAATTCAAGCTCATCCAAGTAGTTACGAATAGAGTGCGTTACTTTAGCACGTAGCTTGAAGTTTTCCAACATTTCTGGACGACGAAGATCCAAGTAACGGTATTTCAGACGATTATCATCAGAAACATCTACACCATCTTTGATTTCAAAAGGTGTTGTTTTAGCAGTATTTAGTACCGTCAAAGCACTTACTTTCAACTCAACTGCACCAGTCGCCAGATTGTCATTGGCTTGTTGGCGAGCTTCAACAGTTCCTGTAACCTCGATAACGCACTCGTTACGAAGGCTTTCAGCAGTTGCCATCACGTCACTTGAAACTTCTCCAGGATTAATCACCAACTGCATGATCCCCTCACGGTCACGTAAATCGATAAAAATCAAGCCACCTAGGTCACGACGGCGACCCACCCACCCTTTGAGGGTAATTTCCCATCCAATGTGTTCACTACGAACACGACCAGCATACATACTACGTTCAGTCATTTTTTTCTCCATGTATCAGTATTTCATACGCGAGGCGTATCGTTCCATATCATTGTACCAAAATATAAGAAAAAGTCCCACCATATCAGAGGGACTTTCTTGGAATATCTTTAGAGTAATTGTTCGAGGACAGCCGCAAAGTTACGACTAATCTCTTCAAAGCTAACGGTAACTTCCTGACGAGTGCTATTATTTTTGAGGGTGACTTGCCCAGCTTCAACTTCGCTACCACCTAAAGTCATGATTGTTTTAGCTTTAAAGACATCTGCTGACTTAAATTGTGCCTTGATTTTACGTCCTAAAACATCACGTTCTGCTGTAAAGCCTTGTGCTCGAACAGTCTGAACAAGCTCTAAAGCTTTGCTATTAGCTTCAGACCCTAAAACGGCGATGTAAAGATCCATTTCTGATGAAATGGGAAGCTCAATCCCCTGCTTGTCAATAATCATGAGCAAACGCTCCAAACCGAGACCAAAACCAAAACCAGGTGTCTCCGGGCCACCGAAATACTCAACCAAACCATCGTAGCGACCACCGGCACAAATAGTCAATTCAGATTTGTCAATCCTTGTGATGAATTCAAAAATGGTGTGGTTATAGTAATCTAGTCCACGAACCATATTGGTATCAATCACGTAAGGAATGTTAAGAGCTTCTAGCATAGCACGAACCTCATCGAAATGCGCTTGACTCTCCTCATCCAAGAAATCCAAGATAGACGGCGCATTTTCCACCGCAATCTTATCTTCTTTCTCTTTAGAATCCAAGACACGAAGAGGATTCTCCTCCAAACGACGCTGGCTATCCTTAGACAAACTATCACGCATAGGTGTCAAGTAATCGATCAAAGCTTGACGATAGGCCTGGCGGCTCTCTGTATTGCCAAGACTATTGAGATGGAGAACGACATCCTTAATGCCAAGTTCTGTAAAGAGCTGATAAGCCATGGCGATGGTCTCTACATCTGTCGCGGGGTTGCTTGATCCAAAGGCTTCAACACCAATTTGGTGGAATTCACGCAGGCGACCTGCCTGTGGACGCTCGTAACGGAACATAGACCCTATATAGTACATCTTGACAGGCTTTTGAATTTCTGGTGCAAAGAGCTTGTTTTCTACGTAAGAACGCACAACAGGAGCTGTTCCTTCAGGACGAAGGGTAATGTGACGATCACCCTTATCATGGAAATCGTACATCTCCTTAGTAACAATATCCGTTGTATCACCAACTGAGCGTGAAATGACCTCATAATGTTCAAACATTGGCGTGCGAATTTCACCGTAATTGTATTTTTTAAAGGTCTCACGCGCAAAATTTTCAACGTATTGCCATTTGGCGCTATCTGCAGGAAGAATATCCTGCGTTCCTTTAGGTTTTTGAAGTTTCATAATCTAAGATACAAAGGTCGTCAAATCCGACTGAAAAATCGGTAATCGCTGAAAATCCTGATTTTCAAAGCGATTGATCTTTTTTTCCGAGGGGTTTAGACCGCGTTCAATTCAAAACACAATCTGACCTATCCTTTCTCTGCTATTAATCTCTATTATTCTAACATGATTCTATCAAATTTTCGACTGTATTCTTAATTAATCGACTCCATTTATAAGCTCAAACTAAGCCATAACAT
The DNA here is from genome assembly GCF_002953735.1 of Streptococcus pluranimalium. NCBI lineage: Bacteria > Bacillati > Bacillota > Bacilli > Lactobacillales > Streptococcaceae > Streptococcus > Streptococcus pluranimalium. The sequence continues at coordinate 2,004,463 of NZ_CP025536.1, forward strand.
CACTATTCTATAGCTTAAAACTAATTGAAAAGATATTTTTAAAAAGCTATTGCTTTTCAGAAAAAATAGGACTATAATGCCTTATCAATAACTTTCCAGGAGGAAACTAGGGTGTTCGAATTGTTCAAAAACGTCCTATTGGGGAAACCCCTCAAATCTGACGATGGGAACGGTGACAGTCATTTACTTAACAAGTTACAAGGCCTCGCCATGTTGTCCAGTGATGCTCTTTCATCCATTGCTTACGGTCCCGAACAGGTTATCTTGGTCCTGACTGCTCTCTCGGCTGGTGCTATCTGGTGGTCCCTTCCTATCGGAATCGGTGTCCTCATTCTCCTTATCAGTCTGACCATCTCCTACAGCCAGGTTATCCACGCTTATCCCAACGGTGGTGGTGCCTATATGGTTTCTACCGAAAATCTCTCACCAAAACTAGGCCTCCTAGCTGGTGGTAGCCTCCTTATCGACTACATGCTAACCGTAGCCGTATCGGTAGCCTCAGGCGCTGATGCCATCACCTCCGCCTTTCCTGGACTTAAAGACGTCAACCTAGAAATTTCCATCGTCTTAGTTCTCGTCCTCATGCTCATGAACCTGCGTGGCCTACACGAATCCGCCACTGCGCTTTTTATCCCCGTCTATCTTTTCATTGGGGCAATCCTTCTACTGCTTGTCTTTGGTGTGATTAATATCATGACAGGGAACCTTGCCTTCCATGCAACAGCAAAAATTGGTAGCCCAACAAGCGGGATTAGTCTATTCTTGATATTACGTGCCTTTACCAGTGGTTCGGCATCTCTAACTGGTGTTGAAGCCATTTCAAATGCCGTCCCATTTTTCAAGAAACCTAAAACTAAAAATGCCGTTGAAACACTGGTTATCATGTCCAGCATTTTGGGAGTTATGTTCATTGGAATTACCTTCCTCAACTATTGGTTAGGCATCATCCCTTCAAAAAATGTGACAATACTAGCCCAAATCGCACAAGTTGTCTTTGGTCATAATGCTCTAGGTCAAGCTTTCTTCTATGTTTTCCAATTAGCAACAGCTATGATTCTGGCAGTGGCTGCTAATACTGGCTTTTCAGCCTTTCCTGTCCTAGCCTATAATATGGCCAAAAACAAATACATGCCACACCTGTATTTGGAAAAAGGAGCACGTTTAGGTTATTCCAACGGTATTATCACACTTGCAGTCGGTGCCATTCTCTTACTTTTCTTGTTTAACGGTTCCACAGAAGCTCTCATCCCACTCTATACGATTGGTGTCTTTATTCCTTTTGCCCTTGCGCAAACAGGAATGATCGTCTATTGGAAAAAACAATCTGGCAAACATTACCTTAAAAAAGCCATTGCAAACATCCTTGGAGCTATCATTTGCTATGGTATTATTGCGATTCTACTGGCCTTTCGTATGAGAGATATCTGGCCTTTTTTCCCGATTATTACCCTCCTAATGTTTCTGTTTATAGCTATCCATAAACATTACGTGCAAGTCGCTAAGCAATTGCGCCTACAAGAAGAAGAGCAAGAAGCAGCTACCTTTACTGGAAATCAGGTTTTAGTACTTCTGGGAAATATGACACAAGCTACTGCCCAAGCGCTCAGTTATGCCAATGCGATTGGAACACAGGTCACGGCACTCCATATTTCAACCAAAGAAACGCAAGATAAAGATGCTGAAATCATCCGTGAGTTCCAAGCAAAATACCCAAGCACCGAGCTGGTGATAATTGATTCTGACTATCGTGACATCATCAAGCCAACCGTTGATTATGTTCGCAAATGTAGCCAAGTAGCCAAAGACAAGCATCAAACCTTAACTGTGCTCATTCCTCAATTTGTTCCTAAAAGATCTTGGCAAAAACTCCTTCATAATCAAATGAGCCTGCGCCTCAAATATTATTTACGATGGCATGAAGGTATCGTTATTTCATCCTATTCCTACCATTTAAAAGATTAAATTGAAGCATATTCAAAAACACAAGGATAATTCGATCCTTGTGTTTTCTTACTGTTCGTCCCTGTTAGATTACAGAGATAGACTATTAGAGCTCTTTTCTGCGGCTCTATTTTTACTTCCTTTTTCAAACAACAAGGTAGCTTTTACTTAGCCAAAAAGTTCGTTTTCTTTTTATGGACCCTAGAGCTTCTCATTTCTAGGCTCGCGGGCTAAAACAGCTCACTGGGGTCCGAACCTCTCGCTTCTTATTTCTAGGCTCGCGGGCTAAAACAGCCCACTGGGCTGTTTTACTCCCATACTTTGTCACGGATGGTTTTGATAAGGTTAAGTTTTTGCCACTGGTCCTCTTCGGTCAATACATTGCCTTCTTCAGTTGAGGCAAAACCACATTGGGTTGAAATGCCAAGATTTTTGTATGGTACATAGACAGATGCCTCTTGAAGACGAGCAATAATCTTGTCCACATCTTCCAAGGTAGGGTCTTTTGATGTAATAACACCTAGAACCAGTTCGACATGGTCACGGTGATTCCAGATATCCACAAGGGGTGTGAAGTCACCTGAGCGGTTATCATCGTATTCTAAGAAGAAAATATCGTAATTGAGTTGTCCCAGGTACTTGGCAACCACATCGTAGCCACCTTCGTATAGGTAGGTAGACTTGAAGTTCCCTCGACAGATATGCGTAGCAAGGGTCAAGTCCTCTGGTAAGCCCGTCAGGGCTTTGTTTATAGTGTCCACGATTTCTTGAGCTTGCGCACGATAACTATCATGTTCATCGCCACTGGTTTCGTTTAATTTGGCAATCAAAAATGCCCAAGTCGTATCGTCCAACTGCACATAACGTGCTCCCAAATCATAAAAACGTTGGATAGTGTCATGGTAAGCTTGCGCCAAGTCATTTAGGTAGTCCTCACGACTGTCATAAAAATCCAAGGCTAAGTCGCTACGACCATCACGGAAAACCATAGATGGACTTGGAATGGTGATTTTAGGCGTCACACCTTCTGGCGTAATTGATTTCAAATACTCAAAATCACGGTAGAAGGGATGGTCAGGATTTTCCGCAATTTTACCAGCCACACGAACGTTAGTCGTCCGTGTGTTGGCACCGTGAAACTTGTAAGAGTCCTCCTGTAAGTAAGCTTCATAACCTGTCAGTTCCCACAGGAAATCCAAGTGCCACCAAGAACGACCGAATTCACCGTCAGTAACAACTTTCAAACCATTGTCAACTTCATGGTGAACCAAGTCTTTAACCAATTCATCCTGGATGTCAAGCAATTCCTCGCGAGAAATCTCGCCACTAGCAAACTGATCGCGAGCTTCTTTGAGCTTGGCTGGACGCAAATAAGAACCGACATGATCAAAATGATGCTGTACTTTAGACATAGACTTACCTCTTTTTCTTTTCTAGAATTAGCAGGGCGAATACTATCGCATATAAGTCTAGGATAACAAAGCCAGCTATAAGTGACAAATATAACTTTATTATATTAAGTCATAGGTGGAAACTATACTTAACATCTCAAAAAAAGTGTCAAGTAACTTTACTTTACAAAAAAGATATGTTATCATGCTATAGTTGATGAAAATTCATCTCTATATTAACTGGGCAGATTGAATACCAAGAATGGTAACATTAAGGTAAATCTATAAGTCCCTGAATATTTACTTATCGAAAGGAAGAAACCAAAATGGCAGTACCTGCACGTCGCACCTCAAAAGCGAAGAAAAACAAACGTCGTACGCACTACAAATTAACAGCTCCAACTGTAAAATTTGACGAAACTACTGGAGATTACTCACGTTCTCACCGTGTATCACTTAAAGGATACTACAAAGGACGTAAAATCGCTAAAGCTAACGAAGCTAAATAATAGAAGGGAGATACCATGCGCGTAAACATTACACTTGAACACAAAGAATCTGGTGAACGCTTGTACCTTACTTCAAAAAACAAACGTAACACTCCAGACCGTCTTCAATTGAAAAAATACTCACCAAAATTGCGTAAGCACGTTGTGTTTACTGAGGTTAAATAATTGAATTTAAAAAGCCTATGAAACCAATGTTTCTAGGCTTTTTCTTTTTTCTCTGTTTTTAATCTACGCGATAGAAATACTCGTTCGTATTGCCACTATTGTCATACTGGCCAACCAAAAGGCGTTCTTTACTCTTATCTGACTGATCTTTATTTGAGGCAGTATCACCTACTGGTAGGTAGCGAATGCCATACCCTCCTGAACGGCTACCAATAGGCTGTACACCTGTTCCCCAATGATTGTTAGTATTTGAAAGATCACCTGCCTGTCCTTGGGAACCATTCATCGTTACCATTTTATCAGCTGAAATAGTAATTTCATCACCCTTGGCATTTTTCCAAGTACCAACTAAGTGTTCAAAAGTATAGCTCGTCGAAGTAGAATCAGGGATTGTTGTTTCGGAGGTGGCTACATTTTCTTTGCTCAATACCTGCCAGTTTAAGCCTGATAGGTCTATAGGATTTTCAGCCATACTTGCTTGCTGCTCTTCTGAACCCATGATAATCGCTTTTTCCTCGACTGTGGTAAAACCACTATTATCAGGATTTAGGCGTATCTTTTGCAAACTCCCTTTTCCCTGATGAGATGTCCATTCGAGACGAGTAACCGTTCCATCTGCATTAACTTCAAAACTAGAACGATAACCACCACCTGAAGCAACTTCTGAATGTGCTAAATAGGTAGAAACGTTATTTTTGAGGTAATACAGAGCTATCGGATGAATACCGTTGCCAACATCTGTCCCTGTAAACAACTCCTTGCTGCCATTCTTGTCAATATCATAAAAGGCATAATGGCTGACATTATTAATATCTGAAGCAATTTTAGAGAGTGTATCTGCATATAGAGCCTCATAATCTTTTAAATCATTTTCCTCTGACTGTGACCTTGATGGCTCTGTAGCACCAGATTGATCAGATGTCGATTTTGTCACCGTTTTTTTGGATGACTGAGTCGTTTTCTTAGATCGTTTGAAAGTCTTACTAGCATTCGATTCAGGTTTAGTATGACAAGCACTTAATAGCAAGACACATGATAAGCTAATTCCTAATTTTAATAATACCTTCATATTCAGATCCTCTCGACTTTTTTCTCTATTATACACTAAAAATAGAAATAGATTTTCATTTTTTTTGGATATTTTGAGGTTTTTATCATTTTAATGACTAATAGATAAGATTTAGTTTAGAAAATCGTTTTACAGAATAATATGCTAGAGACTACTATTCTAATCATACTTAATACTGACATCTCCACAACAATCTTATTTACTTCTCCCAATAATATAAGATAATAAAACTAAGCTAATTATAGTTCCCTCTCTGACCACTATCGGTTGATGAAACACAATAGAAATTAGCACGGATAATGTGACACAAATAATATCAATGCCATACCTATAGCTTGAAAATTCCTTTACTGTCAATGAAGACATCAGTTGACAGAATTTTTCTATTGGAAAAATTAATATTCCAAAATGGATTATTCTTCCCGTTCCAAAGCCAGCAATGCAGGTACCCGTAATGAAAACAACAATTTTCATAATATAGTTAGAGAATAACAAATCAATAAAGATATCATAAACAAAAAAATTAATAGCGTAACCTAAGAATAGCACTGAGAATACCATCAAAATATAATCCCTAAAACTTTTTCTCTTATCAAGAAAATAACTGGTGATCAAAAATAAACCATTAATGATTCCCGTCACTGTTCCAATTTTTATGTCAAATAGTTCTGCTACAGCAACATTGAAGGAATTGAAGCTACTAACACCAATATCCGCCTTGATTGTTAAACTAATCCCAAGTGCCGAAATCATATAAAATAAAAATGATAATATCGTCTTTTTTATCATAAGTCCCTCCTTTTCAGTTTCTATTTTAGCCTTATTAGCGTAAAATAAATATGAGAAATCTCATATAAAAAGGAATCATTATGACATCTCCTATTCAAGAATTGCTACCCGTCTCAATATTGGACCAAAGTAAAGTATTAACCTTTAATAACAACGAAACAATCATTCAAGAAAATCAAAATCTTGACTATCTCTTTTATATTCTGAAGGGTCGAGCAAAGATATATCACAACACTGAAAACGGAAAAACAATCCTACTTCATTTTTTAAACCAAAATGATTGGATTGGGGAATTGACCTTTTTAGAAATTGAAGAAAAAACAAAATACGTTGCTGCTATTGGTACAGTAGAAGTTCTAGCAATTCCAAAAAAGGTGGTAACCTCCAAGCTTTTAAACGATCCTTATTTTTTGAAAGAACTAAGTCAATTTATCGGAAAGAAGCTTTTAGAAAGAACGAATCATTTAATCAAGAATCAAGGGTATCAACTCAAATATCGTTTGGCAACACTCATTATTGACTTATCGCATCATCAGATTTATTGTGAAAAACATACAACAATCGTTGATTATTTAGGGGTAAGTTATCGTCATCTTCTACAAATTTTTAAGGAATTTCAAGAAGAAGGGTATTTAGAAAAGATAGGGCATCAAACATATATCATTGATTATCATAAACTAAAAAAACTTTATATTTTTAATAACTAAAAAAGCTGGAACAAGAGTCCCAGCCTTTTATTATCTGTAATGTTTTAATGCCGTAGCTCGTTTCACATAAGCCTAGAAAGCTCATAGCAGGTGAAATCATTCGTACCGAAAATCAATTTCTCTAGTTTATCATTTCATAACTATTCCCATCATTTATGAAATCAGGTAGACAGCTATAACCATTATAACTTCCTGTAGCAAATCATTTTATATTTTCGGTAATTTAGATTTGTTCAATAGAAGTGAACTGATCAACACTGATAAGGAACTCATCGCCATTGCCAATCCAGCTAATTCAGGGTTAAGGGTTAAGCCAAAGGCTACAAAGAGTCCAGCGGCGATTGGAATACCAATTAGATTATAGATCGAAGCCCAGAAAAGATTGAGGAGAATCCGTTTAAAGGTTTTCTTACTCATATCATAAGCTCTCACAACACCTAGCAAGTCATTTTGAATCAAGACAACGCCACCCGATTCGATGGCAATATCCGTTCCTGCCCCCATAGCGATACCAACATCAGCTAGGCTAAGCGCTGGAGCGTCGTTGATTCCATCACCGACAAAGGCTACTTTACCTTCTTTTTGAAGCGCTTTAATCTGGTCTGCCTTATCTTGTGGCAAGACATCTGAAATAACTTGGTTGATACCGACTTCCTCAGCAATAGCGTGCGCCACACGCTCATTATCACCTGTCAGCATAACTGTCTTAAGACCCCTAGCTTCCAAGGCTCTAATAGCTTTTTGTGAGGTTTCTTTAGGCACATCCTGGATGGCAATAAGTCCAATGACTTCTGATTCTTTGGCCAAGATAACCACGGTTTTAGCTTGGTTTTGCAGTTCTTTCATTTGCTCTTCTAGAGAGTCTGGGAAGGTTCTACCTTCTTGCAAACGACGATTTCCCAAGAAGACTGATTGACCTTGATAACGTCCGGTGACGCCTTGTCCTTCTACAGCTTGGAAATCCTCTAACTCACCAGTTTTAATCCCTTTATCGTCAGCATAAGCCATAATGGCTGTTGCGAGAGGGTGTTCTGACGATGCTTCCAGAGCTGTCGCAATGCTCAATACCTCTTCTTGATCACCAACCACATCCGTCACACGAGGCTTACCGAGGGTAATGGTTCCTGTTTTATCCAAAACCACGGTATCGATATTTTGCAATTCTTGTAAGACAGTACCGTTTTTAATTAAGACACCCATCTTAGCACTTCGTCCAGTACCAACCATGAGAGCCGTTGGCGTCGCCAATCCTAGCGCACATGGGCAGGCAATAATCAAGACAGACACCGCATATATCATGGCCTTCGTACTACCAGCACCTAAGAAACTATACCAAACCATAAAGGTTAAAATGGCTAAAATAAGGACAACAGGAACAAAAATCCCTGAAATCTTATCTGTCACATCTTGAATAGGGGCGTGACTAGATTGAGCTTTTTTAACAAAATCCACAATCTGAGCCAGCATAGTATCTTTACCAACCTTAGTGGCCTTAAAAGTGATGGTTCCGTTAGTGTTGAGGGTTGAGCCAATCACGGTATCTCCGACAGTCTTGCTGACGGGCATACTTTCACCAGTCACCATGGACTCATCAATGCTGGTTTTACCATCTGTAATAACTCCGTCAACAGCAATCTTCTCACCAGGTTTAACTTTAATCAGGTCATCGATGAGGATGTCTTCCAGAGCAATCTCTACAAAGTCACCATTTCTGAGGACACTAGCTGACTTGGCCTGTAAATCAAGCAATTTCTCCACTGCCTGAGAAGCATTTTTCCGCATCCGCTCCTCAAAAACTTGCCCCAAAAGAACGAACATGATGATAAATCCGGCACTCTCAAAATAAACTGGTAAGCCCTTGAAAATAGCGTAGACGCTGTAAAGATAGGCTACCGAAGTCCCCAGTGCTACCAAGGTATCCATGTTGGCATTGTGATTTTTAAAAGAAGCCCAGGCACTTTTCAGAAATGGCAAACCTGAGAAGACCATGATAATCGTTGTAAAGAAGAAAGTTCCCCACTCGATAATCTTATGGTCGATGATATGAGTAAACATGGCAATCATGAGAAAAACCATGGGGATTGAGCAAATAAATGCTATCCAAAAGCGACTTCTAATCGTCATCAAAAACTCCTTTCTATTTTACAATGAGTTTTCCGTGATACATGTCCATACCGCAGGCAAAGCCAAATTCACCTTTTTCATTTGGCGTCACTTCAATAACGAAATCTTCTTTGACAGGAAGGTCAGCCTTGATATCAAAATCAGGGAAAACCACTTGGTCGAAACAAGCAGAGTCTGTTTGACGGTCAAAAATGATATGAGCAAGTACACCTTTTTTTAAAACAATATTTTCTGGTTTATAACCACCATCCACAAGCACGCGCACTTCTTGAAAACCACCTTTTTGAGTAGCTTTGACTTCATTTTTCTTTTTAAAAAACATCCTAAACCCTCGATTCTATTTGACAATTAATTTGCCGTGAATCATGTTCATGCCACAAGCAAATCCGAATTCTCCTACCTCAGCTGGGGTAATCGTAATCGGAAAATCCTTCTTCATCGGTAGGTCCTCATGGATGCCAAAATCTGAAAAGACCACTTGGTCCAAACAGGATGATGGGTCCTTACGATGAAAGACCAAAGTCGCTGGAATCCCCTTTTTCAAAACAATTGTCTGTGGGATATAACCACCATCAACTGACACTTGAATTTCTTGATGATTACCACGAACCACTGCCTCTTGTTGGGAGACTTCATGTTTTCCAAAGAACCACCAGATAATAAAGGTTATCATGGCTAAACCAAGTATTGTGATGAGAAAATGTATCATGGCAATGCCCTTTCTTTTTAGTTTACATTTGTAGATGTATTTTAACAAAGTTTCGCAGAAAGGTCAATTTCTTTTATGTTACTAATTAGTATTATTTGCTTTCCCATTAAGACTAGGTTAAAATAGAAGTAAGGAGGAAAGTAATGCTATCATCAATCGAAAAAACGCTAAAATCATATCACCCAAAACCACTCGGGCAAGATAGAGCCTATGCTGTACTCCTCCCTTTAATGCGCATTGATGATGAGTGGCATGTGCTTTACGAAGTCCGCAGTGAAAAGATTTCGCAACCTGGGGAAGTAGCCTTTCCTGGCGGACGTATCGAAGAGGGTGAATGCCCAGAAGCGGCTGCTATTCGAGAAACACAGGAAGAATTAAATCTTCCCAAGAAAGCTATCACAATCCTCGGAGAGATTGATTATCTTGTTCAACATCACCGAACCATCCATTGCTTTGTCGGAGAAATTAACATCAACTGTCTCTCAGCCATTTGCCCTAATAAGGATGAAGTCGCAAAAGTTTTCACTATTCCTCTCAGCTCACTCATGGAGACACCTCCGACTTACTACAAATTACGAGCCAAAATGAAGCCTGGGGAAGATTTTCCTGTTGATCGTCTACATAAAAATGGTAAAGATTATCGTTTCACATCACGCTCTGATAAAATCCCCTTTTACGAGCAAGGTCCCGAAACACTTTGGGGATTAACAGCCATGTTCACCCATCGCTTTACAGAAATCATAAAAGAATGCGACATTGATTAAAAAATGAAAAACGCATATCAAGACAAAAGGTTTAACATCTGGTTGCATAACCCTTGATGTTAAACCTTTTTTCATGTCTTTAAATCCTTAATATCATCAACATACTCTTTATACTGATGATATTAAAAAGTGAACCGGTTTCCCAGCTCACTCTCGTTTTATTTATGATTCAAGCCACGCTTAAGACTCTTGAAAAGACCGACATCATCTGTCTGCAAAATCAAACCTGAATAGGATTTACCGATATATAAGATACAGATAATTGTTGTTACTGCTAAAATACTCAAAGAAATCAGAGTTTCTGTCGCAGTAGCATAACCATTGATCAATCGAATCGGCATAAAGAAGGAAGAAATAAAGGGCACGTAGGAACCAATTTCTAAAATTAGATTATCCTGACCTTGCTGACCAAGGGTAATAGCACCAACAAAACCAACAATGACAAGATACATAACCGGTTGAACTGCTTTGTTGACATCTTCCACACGTACCACTAAGGAACCACAAAGCGCTGCCAGGACAACGTAAAGCAAAATCCCAAAGATGGCAAAAAAGAGCATGGTCCAATCTAAATTATCAATGACGGTGTCAACCATAGGCTTAATACTGTCTACCATATCTTTACTAAAAGCAAATTGAGGCATAAGCTTATAAGCCAAGAATCCCCCCAGAGCATAAATACCTAAATGTGTGGTAATAACCCCAAAAATCCCTAGAATACGACCATAGAAATAGAGATTTGCTGGAACACTTGAAAAAATGACTTCCATAATTTTTGTTCCCTTTTCACTAGCAATCTCCTGAGCTGTTGAACCTGCATAAGTCAAGATAATGAAATACATAATAAAGGTCAGACCAAAGAAGGTAATGTATTTACCTGCTTTTTGCAAGTCTCCCTTTTCTTTAATATCCTCTTTAAAACTAGGCTCCTGTGCTAAGGTTTCCACTTGTTGTGGGCTTAACTGAGCTTCTACCATGTTAAGTTGACTTTGTAAGCTCCCTAATACTTGGAGAAACTCCCTTTTAGTCTGTTCAGCCAAACTAGCATCGCTATAGTAGGTCGCTTCTAGCTGTTGATCTGCGGATTCAACAAGGAGATAGCCCGATATATCCTCAGCTTTGAGCGCTTTTTTAGCAGTTTTTTCTGTCTTATACTTGAAAGTCGTTCCATCAATCTCTGTGAAAGCTTTCTTCATCGAATTATCTTCCAAAACGACAGCTACTTTAGCCGAACTAGCCGCTGCAGACCCCGTCAAATACCCAATACCCATTGAAAAAGCAAGAAAGATAAAAGGGGACAGGATCATGAGGAGGAAGGCCCAAGACTTGACCTGTCTAAGATAGGTTTCTTTGGCAACTAATAACAGTTGTTTCATAATTCTACCCCCGATTTCATTTTAAAGATCTCATCAATAGTTGGCGCTTGTTGGTCAAATGTCGATACATAGTGTCCTCCACTAATAGCCTTGAACAACATAGGACCAGCAGCCGCATCATCTAAGACCAAACGCCAGTTGCCTTGTTTCGTCTGACTAATAGAAATAACATGCTCAAGATTCTCCAGACGTTCTCTTGGCACATCATTTGAAACAAAGAGACGGGTACGACCAAATGACTCACGTATCTCTTGAATACTACCGTTAAGCACTATATTGCCATCGCTAATCATCACCAAGGAATCACACAACTCCTCAACGTTAGTCATGACATGGTCTGAAAAGATGATCGTTGCTCCGCGGTCTTTCTCAGCTAAAATAATCTCTTTTAAAAGAGCTGTATTAACAGGGTCAAGACCTGAGAAAGGCTCATCTAAAATAATCAAATCAGGCTCATGAATCAAAGTGATAATCAGCTGAATTTTTTGTTGGTTACCTTTAGAGAGACTCTTGATTTTATCTGTTACTTTTCCCTTAACTTCTAACTTCTCCATCCAAAGAGGAAGTTTTTGACTGACTTCTCTACGAGACATGCCTTTAAGACTAGCCAAATAGCGAACCTGATCAAACACAGTCAGCTTGGGCATGAGACTTCGTTCCTCAGGAAGATAGCCAATACGTGCATTCGTCTTTGTAGTTAAAGGCTTTCCATCTAACTCTATCTCACCATCATAGGTCACAAAATTTAAAATGGAGTGAAAAAGTGTTGTCTTACCCGCACCATTTTTTCCGACGAGACCACAAATACTGCCAGACGGTACTTCAAATGACATGCTCTTTATCACCTCATGCTTATCATAGCTCTTGGAGAGTTTTGAAATCCTAATCATACCTACCTCTTTCTAATCTTAACTAATCTATTTTATCCATTGAAACCAACAAAACGCTTTCAATAACTCTAGTTTAACATAATTGACAAGTGAAAGAAACAAGCTTTGTGAAAATGCTTTATAACAATATATTATTTTTTTATATATAAAATATTGACATATAAAAAAGACAGGTTTATAATCAATGTATAAAATAATTATATATAAAAATTTTACAAACAAAGGAGCTGATGACATGTACTTTCCAGTATCATCAACCCTGATTGAATTTTTGATTTTAGCCATTCTTGAAAAGGAAGATTCCTACGGCTACGAAATTAGCCAGACGATTAAATTAGCAGCAACGATCAAGGAGTCAACTCTTTATCCTATTTTAAAGAAATTAGGACAAGCAGGCTACGTCTCTCATTATAGTCAGGAACACCAAGGTCGCAAACGCAAGTATTACGCCTTAACAGAAGATGGAAGAAATCACCTAAACGATTTAAAAACGCAATGGCAAAGTTATAAGGATACCCTAGATGGGATTGTGGAAGGGAGTTTAAGACATGACAAGGACTGAATACTTAAAGCAGCTGGATAAATATCTGCACCGTTTACCAGAGGAAGATTACCAAGAAGCTATGGACTACTTCACCGAATACTTTGATGAAGCTGGTCCTGAAAACGAAGGCCATGTTATGGAAGAATTGGGAACACCTAAGGAAGCTGCCCAAGATATTCTAAATGCTCTTTGGGATAAAAAAGAAAATCAGGAAGACGATAGCCAAAAATCACGCGCTAAAACGCTCTGGATTGCTCTCCTAGCACTTTTTGCTGCACCTTTGGCACTTCCTATTATCTTGCTGGTTGTCGGGCTTATCATTGCTGCTGTTGCCATTATATTTGCTTTTGTCGTCACAGCTCTCGCCCTCTTAGTAGCAGGTATCGCTGTTCTAGCCGTTCTCATTTGGGAAAGTTTCACGCTCGTTCCACACTCGTTAGCCGCTGCAGCGCTAGGAGTAGGAACAGGATTACTAATCTTAGGGATTGGCATATTACTTTGGCTTTTCTTTATGGCATTAGCAAAAGCTATGACCCGTATCCTACTAGCTATTATCAGTCGTCTCACTAAGAAAGGACAGGCATCATGAAAAAATCAACTAAATTTCTTTTCATTCTTTCCCTCTTTTGTATTGGCTTTGGAATAGTTGCGATTCTCTGGGGAGATAAAAACGGTGGGTTAAAAGATATCAAAGAAGCGACAGCTGCCCAAAAAATTCAAAAAGAGTTAAGCTCATTTAAACAGTTGGATCTCAATTTAAACACCCGTGATCTCGTTATTGAACCGTCTAAAGATGACAAATGGCACTTAAGCTACTACTCTGATGACAAGGTCTTAGGAGAATTATCCACCCAACAAGATGGTGATAAACTCTCTCTAAAGGATCTTGAAAAAGATAATATAGTGACCGGACCACTATCAGCCTTAGGTTATTACCTCAATAATCAAGACAAAGACAGCCACGACGTGGTACTGTCAGTTCCTAAGGATGCTAAATTCGATAGTATCAAAGGCTACGTTTCAGGCTCAGCCCATCTCTATAATTTCTCAGTTAAAGAGGTCAATCTTACTTCTGAATCTATCTTCACTGACGACACAAGCATTTCAAAAGCCGACTTCTCTGCTTCATCTCTTTATTTGGATAACAGTAATATCAGTCAGTTAAAACTAAAAGCTTCGGACTATCTTTCATTGACCAATTCAACCATTAAAGATAGTGAACTTGAGGGAGACGCTACCATCCTAGACATCGATAAAAGTCGGCTTCAAAACACGTCAGTTGCTATTGAAAATGGCTCTTTCACTTTGACAGATACGGAACTTGATAACGTCTCTCTAACCGGCGACAGCAATGCCATTACTGCTAAGCAACTAATTCTCAAAAATCTAGTTGAAATCACTAGTCATTATAGCGATATCACTCTTCAATTAGATGATAAAACACGTACAAGTACTAACTTTAACATCAAGGTAACAAATGACGATCTCGAGGTATCTGATATGATTGCTGGACCAGATAAGGTAACTTCGGATGACAATCAAGAAAATCTCACTTTCAATAAACAGGTCAAAGATAATAAGGCGACCTTAACCATTGATAACCAAGAAGGACCTGTTTCGATTGACTAGTGTCATATCAAATAATCTGACCCAAAAATCATAAAACATAAAATGGCTTAGCATTAACGTTTTCGTGACAACGTCAGTCTAAGCCATTTTATATTGTTTCATTTTCAACTATAAAGCCAACATTTGAATGTTGTCTAAACTATTATTAGTTAAAATAGTAGAGTTATCAGAGCTAAGATAGCCAAACCACCCTGTGTTAGAATGATTTTCTTATCAGCAGTCAAGGCTCCATAAGCTGCGGCAAGAACTACATTAAGCAAGAAAACGACTACTAGCGTCTGATTCCCCGTCAAAATCCCAAATAGAAGAAAAATAGCAATCAAACCATTGTAAATCCCTTGGTTCTTGAATAATTTACTAACAGAGTCACGTGAGCGCTCCTCGAGAGACATGTTAAAGACGCGGCCTGTCGTCTCCGACTGAGTCGCAAAAGTCTCTAAATACATGATGTAAAAGTGTTCCAAAGCCACTAAAGTAGCTAAAATAAGTGTCATAATTGACATTGTTTCCTCTTTCTAAGTTAGCATCTTATTTAGACTAACTTCAACCTCATTATCATATCAAAAGTAACAATAAATCGCACTTACTTTTACCGCAAATTATGTTAACTTATTCACAATTTTGTGGTACAATAAAATAAAAACGAAAGAAGACACTTATGAAGAAAGATGCTGTTATTAAACGCCTACGTGAAGAATTAAAAATGCCTAAATTCAATGCTTTCTTTGAAGAAAAGGACTACAGTGAAGAGGATTATCAGCAGTTAAAAACTGATCTCCTCAACTACTACCGTGATTATGTCGATAATGTGGAAGCTGACTTCCAAGGCGGCCTCAAAACAAACGATGGACGAAAATAAGAAAACTCATATAATACTAGGTTACCATTCA
Organism: Streptococcus pluranimalium; assembly: GCF_002953735.1. Taxonomy (NCBI): domain Bacteria; kingdom Bacillati; phylum Bacillota; class Bacilli; order Lactobacillales; family Streptococcaceae; genus Streptococcus; species Streptococcus pluranimalium. The sequence continues at coordinate 2,019,960 of NZ_CP025536.1, forward strand.
TGATGAGACAAAATCTATTGATGAGTAGCCTAGTTTTATTTTTTATTCTAGAACGAAAAAAGCCTTGATCTAGGAAATACCTACTCAAAGCTTTTTAATAGGGGCTTATTTAGCAAATTCAGCAGCTTTTGTACCTGCTTGACGACCAAAGACAACGATATCAGCAACGGCGTTACCACCGATACGGTTGCTTCCGTGTACGCCACCAGTTACTTCACCTGCAGCAAAGAGACCTGGAATAGCTGATCCATCTTTTTTCAATACTTCTGTGTTTGTATTGATTTTAAGACCACCCATTGTGTGGTGGATACCTGGTGCAATCTTAATCGCATAGAAAGGTCCTTTTGAAATGTCACGATCCATACCTGTTGTGCGACCAAATTCTGAATCATTCTTAGCGGCAACTGATTTATTCCAAGCATCAATTGTTGCTGTCATGTTTTCTGCTGAAACATCCATTTTCTTAGCCAAATCTTCAATAGAATCGGCTTTAATCACCATACCTTTTTCTTCGTAAGTATCAATTGATTTTGAATGTTCGCGAAGTTGTTGATCAAAGACAACGTATGCCGAACGTTCTGGAAGCCTATTGATTGCTGCAGAAACATTATCACGTGTTTCCATTTCATTGTAGAAACGTTTACCTTCTGCATTGATAAGAACAGCGCCCTCACCACGGATAGCTTCTGATACTAAGAAAGGATCTTTACCTTTCTCTTGATAGACAGTTGGGTGAATTTGGATTTGATCCATTTGAACAGTGTCTGCACCGAGCTTCTCAGCAAGGGCAATACCATCACCAGATGCACCTTTATGGTTGGTTGTAACATAATTTTTCAATTCTGGTTTGTATTCAGTAATCATTTCCATATTAGAACCGAAACCACCAGCAGTGTCAATAACGGCTTTCGCTGAAATTGTTTTTGTTTTCTTAGCCATTTTAACCTTAACACCAGTGACAGCACCATCTTTGTCGGTAATTTCTGTAACATCTGCGTTCACAAAGATAGGAACTTTTTTCTCTTTCAAGTTATTGTAAAGACCATCTACCAAGTAACCACCTACAGCTGAACCATCTGCTGGACGGTGAATACGCTCTTTAGAGAATCCACCAGAGAATGTAACATCACTCAAAGTAATTCCCATGCCATCTAGCCAGTCAATTGCTTCTGCAGAATTATCTACCATGTAACGAAGTAATTCTGGGTTGTTAGTCCCTTTACCACCTTTTAGAGTTTCCTCGTAGAACAAATCATTAGTGTCATCAATCCCTTGTTCTTTTTGGAATTTTGTTTCGGAAGCGTTCATACCTCCAGATGATTTATTGGTATTACCACCAATGACAGGCATTTTTTCAAAAATAGCAACATCTGCTCCGGCTTCTTGAGCTGAGAGAGCAGCTGCCATACCGGCACCTCCAGAACCAACAACGACAACATCATAGCTATCTTTTACTTCTGAAGGATCTGTATAGGTTTTTTGTGAAGCCCCTGAAACAGCTTCTTCTTTTGAAGACGATGAGGATTTTGTCTCTTTTGAATCATTTGAAGACTTACCACAAGCTACCAAGACAAAGATTGCTACAAAGCAAGCTATAATCTTTAACCAATTCTTTTTCATATCCAACTCCTTGAAATTTATTTCACAAGCATTTTAACTCAAAAAGGAAACGCTGTCAAGGTTTTGTGAAATTTTTTTCAGAAAAAACAATACTGAATCCCTATTAAATGTTTATTTTCTGGTAAATTTGAGTTGTTGAAAGTCAATGAGCAAAAGCTGTCCTATTTTTGAAACAGCTCTAAAATCACTCTGAAAGTTAGTAAAATGATAAACAAATTCAAAAACTTGCATTTCAAACAAAACAAAAAGCCCGTCGTAACAGGCTTTCTTTGCAATAAATATAAAAATTAAAGCATTTTGTTGTAGAATTCAACGATAAGTGCTTCGTTGATTTCTGGGTGGATTTCATCACGTTCTGGGAGACGAGTAAGAGATCCTTCGAGTTTTTCAGCATCGAATGATACGAATGCTGGACGTCCAACTGTAGCTTCAACTGCTTCAAGGATAGCTGGAACTTTAGCTGATTTTTCGCGAACTGAGATCACTTGACCAACTTCAACACGGTATGATGGGATATCAACGCGTTTTCCGTCAACAAGAATATGACCGTGGTTTACGAATTGACGAGCTTGACGGCGAGTCGTTGCAAGACCTAAACGGTAAACAACGTTGTCAAGACGACGCTCAAGAAGAAGCATGAAGTTGTAACCAAGGATTCCGCCTTTGATTTTTGTAGCTTGTACGAACAAGTTACGGAATTGTTTTTCACCCATTCCGTAAGTGAAACGCAATTTTTGTTTTTCAGCTAATTGCAAACCGTACTCAGAAAGTTTTGAACGGTTGTTTGGTCCGTGTTGTCCTGGAACGTAGTTACGGCGAGCAAGCTCTTTACCTGTTCCTGTAAGTGACAAGCCAAGACGACGGGCTTGTTTCCATGATGGTCCTGTATAACGTGACATTAAAATGTCCTCCTCTTTTGTTTTTGAAAATAGCGGAGCTACCTTCATATTTGAGGAAATAAGTATGTTCAATCCTGATTCGTGCAGATGCCCTTCGCCTAAACAGCCAAGGTTACTTGTATTTCAAGGTATCTGTTGACGAGCTTCATATTGAACTGCCATTATTTCACACAAAGAGTATTGTAGCATTTCTATACTTGAAAGTAAAGTAATAATTTTAAATGGTAAGTAATCCTATTGTTTCTTTGCTCCAATAATAAATAACACGATAACACTCGAGAAAAATACATAATTCTGGGTCTTTATAGCCATTATGATGAAAGGAACCATAACTATTAAGTATATGTAATCAATCGTATAATTTCCTACACGTAATCCTCTACTTTCTTTTTGTGAACTTTCAATCAGTAAGGACTCGATGCTGACTCCTAGTTGGTCACTAAGCCTCATCATATTCCGTTTACTAGGATAGGTTTCCCCATTTTCCCATTTTGAAATCGTCTTATCAGAAACATCTAACTGCTCTGCTAATTCTGCTTGTGTCAATCCATTGTCTTGACGGTATTTTTTTAGGGTTATGGCTAAAATCGTTTCTTTATCCAATATCATCCCTCCTTTACATCAATCTTACTAAAATCCTCATCTCTTTTACAGGAATATGATAAAAAGAGAGGGAACGAGAGTCATTATTTCATTAGAAACAGTCAACCTATTCTCAACTTTCTTTACTCAGGTGTCAATTTTCGTGTAAATAAAAAACCTCTGAGTGAGGTTCTAATGCTATTCAGCTGTTTCTTCTTCGTCAAAATAACGAATCAAGGTTTTCTCTGTCAAAATATCAGAGTAAGTATAAGATTCAACATAAGAATTGTTGATAGCTCCTGGTTCATCTGATTGTTCGTTGTATTCAACGATAAACAATGATTGATATACTTCAATCAAGCGGCCTGTTTTGGTTTTTTCACGCTTACGACCATTCTCTAAAGTTAATTCAACCAACTGTCCTTCATGATTTTTGACATCATCTTTAATTTTCTTCATTTTGGCTACATCAGCAAATGCATCACTCATATGGATTCTCCTATCTCTTAGACAAACCACTTTACAAGTTTGTCAACCTACCTATCACGTTTAAAACTCTTCAAATTGAGCTATACTTGAAAACTTATTATATTCTTTCTGGAACATCAACTTAACAGTTCCACGCGCGCCAGCACGGTTTTTCTCAAGGATGACTTCGACTGTATTATCCTCGATGGCTTCTTCTGATTCCTCACCTTCTTTTCGGTAATAATCATCACGATAAAGAAAGGCAACGATATCTGCATCCTGCTCGATAGACCCTGATTCACGAATATCCGAAAGAACCGGTCGCTTATCCTGACGTTGCTCAACGCCACGAGAGAGCTGACTAAGAGCAATCACGGGAACTCGTAATTCTTTTGCCAGAATCTTCAACTGACGTGAAATCTCTGAGACCTCTTGTTGACGATTTTCAGGACGAGTCCCTGAAATCAACTGCAAGTAGTCAATAACAATCAACCCTAGACCACCATCAACTTCTTGCGCGAGTTTACGAGAACGGGCTCGAATCTCGGTAATCTTAATCCCTGGTGTATCATCAATGTAAATGGGTGCTTCAGCAAGTGCGCCCTGAGCAATCATTACATTTGTCCAGTCTTGCTCGGTCAGTTGCCCCGTACGCAGAGAATGGGAATCAATCATCCCTTCTGCAGCTAGCATACGGTCAACCAAACTTTCTGCCCCCATCTCAAGAGAGAAAATGGCAACAGCCTTATTTTGCTTTGTTCCAACATTTTGAGCGATGTTAAGAACAAAAGCAGTCTTACCGACCGCAGGACGAGCAGCTAAAATAATCAGTTGGTCTGGGTGTAAACCAGTTGTAATACGGTCCAAATCTCTAAATCCTGTTGGAAGTCCTGTGACATCAGATGTCTGCTGGGCACGAATTTCAAGATTTTCAAAGTTTTGATCGAGTACACTAGCAATCGTTCTAAATCCACTTCGATTACTGTGTTCATTAATATCAATCAAGGCTTTTTCAGCACCAGCAATGATTTCTTCTGAATCAAGAGATCCTTCATAAGCTTCATTGACAGTATCTGTTAAGCGCTTGATAATATTACGCAACATGGCTTTTTCAGCCACAATTTTAGCGTAGTAATCTGCGTTAGCACTAGTTGGAACACTATTAACTAATTCTACAATGTAAGAGAGCCCTCCGATATTTTGAAGGTCTCCTTGACTATCAAGAATATTTCTAACTGTTGTCGCATCGATAGCATCGTGACGATCACTTAGGGTGATCATTGCCCTGAAAATAACCTTATGGGCATACTTATAAAAGTCATCTGCTTCGATAAACTCACGAACCGTTATCAGCTTGTCTGGTGAGATAAAGATGGATCCCAAAACAGACTGCTCGGCTACCAAATCTTGTGGCTGTACACGTAATTCTGGTGTGTCCGCCATCTTCTCACCTCCTTGTCAATCTTATGTGAATAAAGCCTTATCGACGATTTATACTTCTTTTATAGCCAACTTAATATCAGCAGTTACTTCTTTATGTAATTTAACAGGTACTTCAATCAAACCAATCGCACGAATCGGATGATCTAACTCAATATGACGTTTATCAACTTTGATGCCAAATTGTTTCTGCAACTCTTCAGCAATTTTCTTAGCCGTAACAGAACCGAAAGTACGACCATCAGGACCAACTTTTTCGGTAAACTGCACACGTGTTTCTTCTTTTTCAAGTTCAACTTTTGTGGCTTTAGCCTCTGCTAGAATCTCAGCTTGGTGTTTTTCTTCAGATTTTTGTTTACCTTTAAGCTCACCAATAGCTTGACTAGTAGCTTCTTTAGCCAAATTTTTCTTCAATAAGAAGTTTTGAGCATACCCAGTTGGTACTTCTTTAACTTCTCCTTTTTTACCCTTTCCTTTAACATCTTGTAAGAAAATAACTCTCATCCTCTACTCCTCCTCTACTTCTTTATCAATAATATCGAATAATTTCGCTTCTAAGTCAATCACAGCAATATTATCACATTGACAAGCAGCGAGGTTAAAATGACCTCCACCGCCCAATTGCTCCATAATACGCTGAACGTTTATATGATTTCGACTACGTGCTGAGATCGTTGTTTGACCTTTTTGATTTTTAGAAATAACAAAACTAGCTTCAACATTAGCCATTCTAAGAAGACTGTCAGCTGCCTTACTTGCAATGACATTATTATAAGAAACATCTTCCGGACCACTAGCAACCATGATATGGTCTTTATATAATTTAGCCTTCAAAATTAATTCATTGACTTGGCGATATTCTTCAAAATCAGTTGCAGCGATCGATTGAATTTCAGCACTGTCACTCCCCAAACTTCTCAGATAGCTAGCTACATCAAATGTACGACTGGTTACGCGTGTTGAAAAATTCTTAGTATCAAGCATAATACCCGCCATCAAGAGACTAGCCTGAAGTTTATTTAGTTTGTTATCCTTAGCATTTTGGAATGTAATCAATTCAGTGACCAATTCAGCCGCTGAGCTGGCACCACTCTCAATAAAGGTCAAGACAGCATTATCAGGGAAATCATCATCTCGACGATGATGGTCAACTACAATGGTTTCACGAAACTCATCAAACAACTCTTTCGATAGTGTCAGACTAGTTTTAGAGTGGTCAACCATGATTAACAATGATCTATGATCAACCATCTGTAAAGCTTCTGAAATTGTCACAAGATCAGTGGAGTCATCTTCTTTCAGACGTTCAATGGCTCTTTCTATATCCATTCCCATATCACTAGGATCGTAGACAACATAAGATTCTGATACTAATTGATTAGCGAAGAATTGCATCCCAACAGCTGAACCTAAAGCGTCCATATCTAAACGGCGATGTCCTACAACAAATACCTTATCAACTGACTTAATCTTATCTGATATAGCCGACATCATCGCACGCGTTCGCGTTCTAGAACGTTTAACTGTAGAAACTGTTCCCCCTCCAAAGTAGAGCAAATCAGCATGTTCTTCATTTTCTTTAAGAACGGCTTGATCTCCACCACGAACCAAAGCGATGTTCAGATTTTCTTGAGCAATCACACCAATCTGATTATGGTGCCCCCTTCCATAGGAAATCCCCATACTCAAGGTCAGTGATAAGTCATATTCTTGAGCCTCTTGACGGAAACGATCTAGAATATCGAATTTATCGTCAATTAATTTTTCGAGGGTACCATAATCCGTAAAGAAGTAAAAACGGTCCATAGCAACGCGACGATAGAAAATAGCATGCTCTTCTGCAAAATTAGCAATAAAATTAGCTACAAAACTATTAATGCTTGAAACATCAGCATCTGCCATGTTATCTGTAAAATCATCATAATTGTCGACAGACATAATCCCAATAACAGGACGTTTTTTAAGAGCCTTTTGACTACTTTCAATTTCTTGACTCGCATCGAAGAAGTAAAAAACACCTGCCTCTAAATCCATATAAGAATTATAACGTGCATCTCCAATAGTAATACTACGCGTTGGAGCCCCCTCTTTGTGGGCATTAATGAGATTTTGGACAATCTGAGTATCAAATTTCCCAGACTCAGGGTCACTAAAAATCAGCTGAGAATACGGATTATACCAGTCAATATCACTTTCTTCGGGATCAAACTTAATCACTCCAACTGGCATTTTATCTAGCAAGGTTTTTAAGCTTGACTCAGTTTGATCATTTAATAGTTCAATTTGTTCATCTTCCGATAGTTGATAACTTTCTTTCTGAAAATAAAGCAATGCCGTCAAAAATAAACACGCCAAAAAAATAGCAATCAATAGACCAGTTTCTGACTGTGTTAGACGCACACTGATGGCCAAGAGACCAAATACAATCATGCCAATCATCACAAGATGAATGGTTTCAAAACGAAATCTTTTCATTTAATAACCTCTTAAGGTCATATTATACCACAAAAAGCCCTGAATATCAGGACTCTTTTTACCTTTATAGATTACAGTTTGATTACTTATCAAGGTTACGACGGGCCTTATTATTGCCTTCTAGATAAACCATCAAAATCGAAATATCAGCTGGATTCACGCCCGAGATACGGCTAGCTTGTCCAATGGTTTCTGGATTAATTTTCTTGAACTTTTGACGGGCTTCAGTAGCAATAGAATCAATCGCATCCCAGTCGATGTTAGCTGGAATTCGTTTTTCTTCCATACGTTTCATCTTGTCAACCTGATCAAGAGCTTTATTAATATAGCCTTCATACTTGATTTCCGTTTCCAAAAGTTCAATTACTTTACTATCCAAGTCCTCAGCTGCAGGTCCTACAAAGTCTGTCGCCACCTTATAATCAATCTCCGGACGGCGCATGAAAGCCTTAGCTGTCATAGCATCTGTCAATGATTTAAAGCCAAGAGATTGGATGCGCTCATTAGTTTCCTTGACAGGTTTTAGCTTAACCGTGTCAAGTCGTGTCAACTCATTGTCAAACTGATTTTTCTTGATTTCAAAGGCATTCCAGCGCTCATCATCAACCAAACCAACTTGACGTCCGAGTGGTGTCAACCGCATATCCGCATTGTCATGGCGAAGAATGAGACGGTATTCTGCACGAGACGTTAAGAGACGGTATGGCTCTAAGGTTCCTTTAGTGACAAGGTCGTCAATCATAACACCGATATAAGCATCAGAACGTTTTAAGATAAATTCTGGCTTACCTTGGACTTTAAGAGCTGCATTGATACCAGCAATAATACCTTGTCCAGCAGCTTCTTCATAACCAGATGTTCCATTGGTTTGACCAGCGGTAAAGAGACCTGAAATCACCTTAGTTTCCAAGGTTGCACGCAGTTGGTGTGGCAAGACAATGTCATACTCTATGGCATAACCCGTACGCATCATTTCGGCATTTTCCAACCCCTTAACCGAATGAATCAGCTCGCGTTGTACATCCTCTGGTAAAGAGGTTGACAATCCTTGTACGTAAACTTCATCAGTATGACGTCCTTCTGGTTCAAGGAAAAGCTGATGGCGTTCCTTATCCGCAAAACGGACAATCTTGTCTTCAATCGATGGACAATAACGCGGACCAACCCCCTTGACAACACCTGAGAACATCGGAGCGCGGTGAAGATTTTTCTTGATCAAATCATGACTATCTGCATTAGTGTATGTCAACCAGCAGTCAACTTGATCAGTAATATAGTCTTCATCCTTAGACATAAATGAAAAATGATTCGGTTTCGTGTCACCAGGTTGCACTTCTGTCACGGAATAGTCAATGGTTGACCCTTTGACACGTGGTGGTGTCCCTGTTTTAAAGCGACCAATTTCAAGACCATGCTTGACAAGGTTGTCAGCCAGTGTCACTGAAGCCAAGCTGTTATTTGGTCCAGATGAATACTTGAGTTCACCTAAGATAATTTCCCCACGCAAGGCTGTTCCTGTTGTGATCACAACTGCACGAGCCCCATATTTTTGACCAGTAGCTGTCAAGACACCGACAACTTGTCCATCTTCAACCAAAATGTCATCAATCATAGATTGACGTAAGGTCAAATTTTCTTCTTGCTCAACAGTCTTTTTCATCTCTTCCGCATAAAGATGCTTATCTGCTTGGGCACGAAGGGCACGCACCGCAGGACCTTTCCCAGTATTGAGCATCTTCATCTGAATATAGGTTTTATCAATATTTTTACCCATTTCACCACCAAGGGCGTCGATTTCACGGACGACAATCCCCTTAGCAGAGCCGCCAATGGATGGGTTACACGGCATGAAAGCTAGCATATCTAAGTTAATGGTCGCTAATAAGGTTTTAGACCCCATCCGGCTAGCCGCTAAAGCAGCTTCGACACCCGCATGTCCAGCACCAACAACAATGACGTCAAATGTTTCACTAAAAGTATGTTCCACTTTAATCTTCTCCATCTTTATTTACAATATGTTTTAACTGGCCATCCCAGTTTATTAAAGCCTTTTTGAGGAAGGCGGGATTTAAATTTATATTATCAAGTTCATTTAGAGAGACCCACTCACATCGTCTTATTTGCCCTCCCTCCTCAATCTTTGAATTGGGAGATGATAACGGAGTAACAACATAATGAAATTCTATTTGATGGTATTCCGTATTTTCTAAAGAAAAATGATTTTCAACAACAAAAGCTAATTGACCAACTTCAATCTGAATCCCAACCTCTTCATAAATTTCACGTTTAATAGCAGTTTCTGTCAACTCATTGACAAGAATAGCACCACCTAGCAAATAATACTCGTCTTTTGGTGATTTAGCTAAATAAAGCTTATCCTCTTTCAGCATCAAAGCTGATACCCGAACTCCAAAACTATGGTGATTAACCTTAGTACGAAAATCCATCCCTTTTCCTCCAATATTATTTTTACTCAAGAAAAGTCAAAAAGAGACTAGTCAACGACGTATCCTTTTGATTTTTTAAGAGAGTAAAAACACAAAAATAGCCAAAACCCTCAATCATTGCAGACCAAAAAGACCTGCAAGACCATGAGCTTTGACTTTCATGATATTACTAAAGATAGTTTATCAAATAAAAGCTAAGGATTCAAGATTTATAATTTTGCTTTTCTGGAATGACTCCTCTAACACCACCAGTAGGATCGGCGACATCACCAATATAACGTGGTATTAGGTGAACATGACAGTGAAAGATCGTCTGACCAGCATCTTTCCCGCAATTAACACCAATATTATATCCTGCAGGCGTGTATCGATCATCTAAATCGACTTTGCATTTCAATAACAAATCATCAATCGCATTTTTTTCGTCAGTTGTTAGAGCAAAATAGTCTTCTACATGGCGCTTAGGAACAATCAAAACATGTCCTTCCGATACCGGATTATTATCATAAAAAGCCTTTGCAAGATCATTCTCAGTTAAAACTGTTTCAAGTTCACAAAAAACACAACAATCCATCTTTACACCTCAGTCAACTTAAATATACTGACAAGCAACGCCATCTTTATAAGCTTGGTCAATAATCCCACCACCAAGACATTCATCACCATCGTAGAAAACAACGGCTTGCCCTGGTGTGATGGCACGTTGTGGCTCAGCAAAGATAACTTCTGCCTTGTCAACTGTCACCTTGACAGTTACTTTACTGTCTGGTTGACGGTAACGGAATTTTGCCGTGCATTCTAAGGTAAATTCTTCAGGCATTTCACGTGTAAAGTGAATGGTTGAAGCGTCAAGTGAGGTTGACATGAGAGACTCATGGTAGAAACCTTGCCCAACATAAAGGATATTTTTTGACAAGTCTTTACCCACAACAAACCAAGGCTCATTATCGCCACCTTGTTGACCACCGATACCAAGACCACCACGTTGACCAATGGTATAGTACATAAGTCCAGCATGTTCGCCCATATCACGACCGTCAACTGTCATCATACGCCCCTTTTGAGCAGGAAGGTATTGACTAAGGAACTCTTTAAAGTTCTTCTCACCAATAAAGCAGATTCCAGTAGAATCTTTTTTCTTAGCTGTTGCAAGCCCAGCACGCTCTGCTATTTCACGTACCTCTGATTTTTGCAGGTGACCAAGTGGAAACATGGTCTTTTGCAATTGTTCTTGTGATAATTGACTTAAGAAATAAGTTTGATCCTTACCATTATCAGCGCCACGAAGCATGTGAACAGTCCCATCTTCATCACGCGCAACCTGCGCATAATGCCCAGTCGCCACATAATCAGCGCCTAGACTCATGGCATAGTCCAAGAAAGCCTTAAATTTAATTTCTTTATTACACATGACGTCTGGATTGGGAGTGCGTCCCGCACGATATTCCGCTAAGAAATACTCAAAAACACGGTCCCAATACTCTTTTTCAAAGTTAACCGAGTAATAAGGAATCCCAATCTGATCCGCTACAGCTGCGACATCTTTGTAGTCTTCTGTCGCCGTACAGACGCCGAATTCGTCGGTGTCATCCCAGTTTTTCATGAAGACACCAACAACATCATAACCCTGCTCCTTGAGCAAGAGGGCTGTTACTGAGGAATCAACTCCTCCACTCATGCCGACAACGACACGAGTCTTTGAATTATCATTCATCTGATAAGTCTCCCATCTTTTCGTTTGTTAACGTACGATTTGAAGGTCGTCGTTTATCAAAAGTCGATTTGAAGGTCGATTTTGAATGCCCGAAGGCAGACTACATTATAACACTATTTTGATAGATTTCCAAAAGGCAACAACTTATTAACAATACTCTATTTTTAAAGCGCTTTATTTGTTATAATAAAGACAACTTTAATCTTAGGAGCTTGTTATGAAACCTCTAAAATTTCAATCTGTTTTCGATATTATTGGACCTGTCATGATTGGTCCGTCATCGAGCCATACCGCAGGTGCTGTGAGAATAGGACGACTGATTCACTCTATTTTAGGCATGGAACCAAAGGAAGTCACTTTTTACCTTTACAACTCTTTTGCTAAAACCTACCGCGGTCATGGAACAGATCGTGCCCTCGTTGCTGGGATTATGGGTATGGATACGGACAATCCTAACATTAAGCATTCACTAGAAATTGCTCATGAAAAGGGAATTCGTATCTACTGGGAAATTTTAAAGGAAGGTGACGCTCCCCACCCTAACACTGTCAAAATCGAAGTCAAAGATTCCAATGGCAACAGCATGAGCCTTACTGGTATTTCTATCGGTGGTGGTAATATCCAAGTGACAGAACTAAATGGTTTTGCCGTAACCCTGCAGATGAACACCCCTACCATTATCGTTGTTCATCAAGATGTACCTGGTATGATTGCAAAAGTCACCGATATTTTATCTGATTATGATATCAATATTGCTCAGATGAACGTTACTCGTGAAAAAGCCGGACAAAAGGCCATTATGATCATTGAAGTTGATTCACGGGACTGTCAAGATGCTGTCAATGCAATCGAAACTATTCCACATCTCTACAATGTCAATTACTTTGGATAAGGAGGCAGATCATGTTTTACTCAATTAAAGAATTAGTGCAGCAAGCAGAAGAAAATTATAATGGTTCCGTTGCTGATTTAATGATTGCCACTGAAATAGAGTTGACCGGTCGTCAAGAAGACGAAATCCGCTATATTATGTCTCGTAATTTAGAAGTCATGCTAGCCTCTGTTAAAGATGGTTTGAATAAGGAAAAATCTGTTAGTGGTCTGACAGGTGGCGATGCTTTTAAGTTGAATCAATACATCCAAAAAGGGAATACCCTATCTGAACCCACCATTCTAACAGCTGCACGTAACGCCATGGCTGTCAATGAGCAAAACGCTAAAATGGGATTGGTCTGTGCCACTCCAACTGCTGGAAGCGCTGGTTGTATTCCCGCTATCATTTCAACAGCTATTGAAAAATTAAATCTGACTGCAGAAGAACAGCTTGATTTTCTCTTTACAGCAGGAGCATTTGGATTGGTCATTGCTAACAATGCTTCTATTTCTGGAGCAGAAGGTGGCTGTCAAGCTGAAGTTGGTTCAGCAGCAGCTATGGGAGCAGCAGCTATGGCAATGGCTGCTGGAGGAACTGCCTACCAAGCTAGTCAAGCTGTCGCCTTCGTCATCAAAAATCTACTCGGTCTTGTCTGCGATCCAGTAGCTGGTTTAGTCGAAGTTCCCTGTGTCAAGCGCAATGCCATGGGAGCAAGCTTTGCTCTAGTAGCAGCTGATATGGCGCTAGCTGGTATTGAATCAAAAATTCCAGTTGACGAGGTTGTTGACGCCATGTATCAAGTCGGCAAGGCCATGCCTACAGCCTTTAAAGAAACTGCCGAAGGAGGACTCGCTGCAACACCTACCGGAAAACGCTATGCTCAAGAAATCTTTGGAGGTATCTAGATGAAACAAACCATCTATCTCATCCGACATGCTGAACCTAATTATAATAATCATCAGGATGATGAAAGAGAACTGACAGCTAAAGGTTTACAAGACTGTCAACTATTACTAGATTACTTTAAGGATATTAACATTGATAGGATTTACTCTAGCCCCTTCAAACGTACTCTTCAAACCATTGATGAACTAGCCAAGGAAAAAAATTTACCCATCCAAATTAAAGAGAACTTTAGAGAACGTAAAATTGATGATGTTTGGATTGATGATTTCAATACCTTTTCTCAGCGTCAGTGGCAAGACTTTAACTATAAACTAGCAAAAGGTGAGAGCCTCCAAGAAGTACAAGATCGAAATATCCAACAACTGCAAGAGATACTAAAGGAACAAGAAACTTCTATCATTATTTCTTCGCACGGAACAGCCATCTCTACTATTCTCAATTATTATGATCATCAATTTTCCTTTGATAACTTTCAAGCTATTAAACAACTCATGCCTTTTCTGGCAACACTATCATTTGAAAATGGTAAGCTTCAAGATTTTAGCATAAGAAATCTTTTTAACGATCAAATCGTCTATACAAAAAGAAGTTGACAATCTGTCAACTTCTTTTATATTAATAACCCCAAGCTGATAAGCCTTGAGCATTGTAAGCATTAATAGCTGAATTAATCTGATCTTGGATAGTAGCTGTAGAACCCCAGCCCGGCATAGTTTGGAAAAGCCCTGAGGCGCCAGAAGCATTACGAGCACCAACTTGACCATTTGATTCACGAGCTATAATGTGTTCCCATGTTGCTTGATCTACACCTGTGGCTGCCGCCATTTGTGCTGCTGCATAAGCTCCATCCTTACCAGCAGTATTACCATTAGCTAAAGCACCTGTAGATGTTGGCGCCGCATAATGCTGTGTCTGTTGTACGGGTGTCGCTGTTACTTGCGTATTATAAGCCACCTCAGATGCCACTGCTTGTTCTGAATTTGTAGCTACTGCCGCTGTCTCTGGCGCTGCTACAGCAGCAACCTCACTGACAGGAGCTTCACTAGTAGTTGAAGCCTCATTTGAACTTGGTGCAGTTTCACTAGCAGATGACCTAGAAGTACTTGACGTTTTTGTGGCCTCACTTGAAGAAGCTTGACTACTGGTCTCCTGTGTTGGTTTTATCTCAACTTCCTCGGATTCTGCTTTTGAAAAGTAACTGTTGGAACTGAAAACCCCTGTTGCTCCCAGAATAGCACCAAAAGCTAAAAGCGGTAATAACAAATACAAGGTCTTTTTCTTTAATTTATTTTCTTTTAAATGTCGTTTCATAGTAAAATATCTCTTTCTTAAAGTGATCCTTATTTATCATACTCTTCTTTTATTACTTAATAATGAAAGTTATATGACAAATATGACATTACCTTGTTAAATTCATAAATATCCGACAAAAATCACTCTTTTTATTTATCAAAAAGCTCCATACGCCGTATAAATAAAACTATTAAGATATTCTGCGACAATAAGCGAGCAAATTAACTTGACAAAACTATAAACAATCTTGACAAATCTGGTAAAGAATCTAGCATCTGTTTTAATAACTTGTTTACTATTGTGTAAAGATATCATTTAAAAAGAACATTACCGTTACAGCCTTTAACTTTAATATAGGGCAATTATCCATATAAAAAAGTTGAGTCTGAGAGGCTCAACTTTGATTTTTTAAACAGTTGTTTTTAGCATAAATAATGTGACACCAAGTAGCAGAAAGGCTAAAATCGTTAGACTATCAGATAACTGCCACTTGAGTTGACGATATTTTGTCCGACCATCTCCACCTTGATAACCACGTGATTCCATAGCAGTAGCCAAAGCATCAGCTCTCTTGAAACTTGACGCAAATAAGGGGATAAGAATAGGAATAATCGTTTTGACCTTCTGCATAAGGTTTCCCTCACCAAAATCAACACCACGCGCCCTCTGTGCATTCATGATTCTCGTCGTATCATCCATTAAAGTTGGAACAAAACGTAAACTAAGCGATAGCATTAGACCTATTTCATGTGCTGGTACTTTGAAAACACGTAATGGTTTTAAAAGAGACTCCACTGCATCAGCTAAACTTAAAGGCATTGTTGTCAAGGTCAATATCGTTGACATCAGAATGATTAAAACAAAACGCATGAAAATCAACAAAGCCTGAGCTAAGCCAAAATCCGTAATTTTAAACACCCAAAAAGTAAATAATGGATTACCTTGTGTCGTAAAGAAGACTTGAAACAAAGTGGTAAATAAGATAATCCCAATCATCGGCTTGACACCGTTAATAAAGAACTTGACTGGAATCTGGGAAAGAATAACCGCAACCAAAGTAAATGCCAACATAATAGCATTAGTCACCACATTATTTGCCCAAAAGACAACAATAATAAACAGCATCATTGCAATCAATTTACTACGAGGATCCAAACGATGGACAAGAGAATCACCAGGGATATAACGACCTAATATTAACTTATCCACGCCTAATCTCCTCCTTAAACTGCTCTATCGTAATCGGTAATGATGGTAATGAGAGCCCTCTTTTTTGCAATCGATAAGCAAATTTGGTGATTTTAGGTACCCCAACCTGCTTTTCTTCTAAAAAGGCAACATCTTGGAAAAGATCGACCGGACTTCCCTGAGCGACAATCTGTCCTTTTTCAAGTAGATAGGCATAATCAGCATAATCAGCAACATCATCCATCAAGTGTGTAACTAGTACAATCGTCATACCAGAGTCATGTAACTGCTTGAACAAGGTCATCAACTCTTTGCGACCTCTAGGATCTAAACCTGCCGTTGGCTCATCTAAAATAAGGATTTCTGGTTGCATAGCCAATATACCAGCAATGGCAACCCGTCGCATTTGACCACCCGATAAATCAAATGGATTTTGATCAAATAAATCTTCAGAAATTCCTACTTGTTTCAAACTCTGACGAGCACGGTCTTCAGCTTCTTCTACAGAAACACCAAAATTTTGTGGTCCAAAAGCCACATCCTTTAAAACAGTTTCATCAAATAACTGACTTTCAGGAAATTGGAAAACCAATCCAACCTTTTGCCTTACTGACTTAATATCTTTAGGCTTGGCAGACGAAGCAATCTCAAAATCATCAACATAAACAGTTCCTTCTGTCGGGATATTCAGACCGTTCAGCAGCTGCATAATGGTCGACTTACCTGAACCAGTATGTCCGATAAAGGCCGTATATGACCCTTTTTCAATCTTCAAATCAATATCAAAAAGGGCACGCCCTTCAAAGGGTGTCCCAGCTTGATAGGTATAACTTACATTTTTGAGAGAAATTCCCATAAGTCATCTTCCAATTCTGTTTCTGTTCTGTATTCTTTTGATTGCCATCCAATATCCTGCAAAGATTCTTGCAAACGAACCGTAAATGGTAAATCTAGACCAAGTGCCACCAGATCATTACCTCGTGAAAGGAGTTCCCTAGGTGTTGAAATTGACTCAATTTCACCCGACTTCATGACAATAACACGATCACTAAGAGCAACTTCATCTAAATCATGTGTGATTGAAATAATGGTCATGTCAAATTGCTGGCGGATTGTTTGAATCGTCCCCAATAGTTCCTGACGGCCATCTGGATCCAACATGCTCGTTGACTCATCAAAGATTAAAATTTTAGGTCGAGTTGCAAGAGCACCTGCAATAGCTACGCGTTGCTTTTGTCCCCCAGAAAGTCTAGCAGGTTCACGTGTTTTAAATGCCGTCATCCCAACTAATGCCAAAGCTTCCGTGACTCTATTGGTCATTTCAGAATGACTAATACCCTTGTTTTCAAGACCAAATGCAACATCATCTTCAACAGTGGCACCAACAAATTGATTGTCAGGATTTTGAAAAACCATACCAATATCCTGTCGAATTTCCCAAATATTTTCTTCAGTTAACTTTTTACCAGCAATGTGAATATCACCTGATTCTGCTAGTAACAAACCATCGAGTAACCGAGCTGTTGTTGATTTTCCTGAACCATTATGTCCTACAATAGATAACCATTCTCCAGGTTTCACGTGAAACGAAACATCTTTTAGAGTATAATCTTCTTGATCTTCCTGGTATTTAAAAAATAAATTTGAAACCTCAATCATACGCTCACTCATCATTTAAAAGTGTCTTTAAACAAGAAACCAGCACCTTTAAAATAATCATATCCTGAGTAAATCGTAAAGAATAAAGCGATATAAAGCATGACTGTTCCTAGAAAGTTTAAGTGACATAGTAATAAAATAACAGCTAACATTTGAGTCACTGTTTTAATCTTACCAGGCATAGCTGCTGCCAAAACTTCACCACCAGTTTCAACCAAAAGTAAACGAAGTCCCGTTACAGCCAACTCACGACAGATAATAACTGCTGATACCCAAGCTGGCGCCATTCCCAAACCAACAAGCATGATAAAGGCACTCATCACAAGCATTTTATCAGCCAAAGGATCGGCAAATTTACCAAAGTTAGTCACTACGTGCCATTTACGTGCTAAATAACCGTCTAGGTAGTCTGTAAAACTCGCTACAGCAAAGATAATCGCTGCTACGATATGACCAAATAGACTACTAGAAAAAGACGTTAGTAGCAAAAATAGGGGAATCATGAAGATGCGAATTACAGTTAATAAATTAGGGATATTTTCTTTTTTTGTCATTGTACCTTACTCAATCGTTAATGTAATATAACCAGTTGTATCAGCTAGTAATGATGATAAATCAAGTTCCTGTCCATTCACAGTCACCATAATACCAGAAGTATTGCCAAGTGTAATAAGAGTCTCACTCGTATCTTCCGACAAAGCTACACGAGTTGTCGGTGTTTCTTGGTTGAGCGTTGCACCTGATTCGTAGTTTGAATTAGATACTGAAAACCAGTTGTCTGGAGCTCCTTCTGATAAACTAAACACAATATCTACAGGTTTTCTAGCTTTAGATAAGCTTGCTGTCAGATTAAGCCCATCACCCGCTGGTGTGACTTCAAGTATTGGTAGTTCACTAGATGAACTCGTTGAAGATTCGCGGTTTGTTGACGTTTGCTGAAAACTTTGACTTTCCTCTTGCTTATTATCCAAGGCATCACGCTTCCAAAAAACAAAACATAATAAACTAACCAGAACAACCAAAGCTAACAGGGCCACCATAGGAAAGAGAAAGTTTTTTCTTGCTGGTGATGTTTTAAACTGGCGATGACTAGTCCATTTTTGTCCACTATCTGATCGGCTGTAAGACTCTGTGTCCTTCTCAGTTTTGTCATCATTAGAAACTATTTGAGTTGCCAATCTCTCTTGCCTTTCAGCGACTGCAATGTGATAATCACGTAACAGTTCCTCATGATCTAAATCAACCGCTTCAGCATATTTTTTGATATAGGAAATTTCATAAGATTTACTTGGTAAAAGTGAAAACTGATCCATTTCCATGGATAGAAGATAAGAGGATTTTATACCAGTTAAGGCTTCAAGGTCATCGAGACTATAATGTTTAGATTCGCGACCATCTCTTAACTGCGTTCCAACTGATTTTTTTATCATGTGTCAACCCCTCATTTCTAATCCATTTCGTTAATCTCTAGTATATCAAAAAATCCATCATTTTCCCATGACTTATTTTGGAAAAATAGTAACAGTAGTTGCTTCCATATGAGATACAAAATGGTTTGCTATCTTATGAATATCTTCCAATGATATCTTACGGATAAGTTCTCCTGTTTCCAAGTAATCTGTACCATCCGCCAAAGCAAGTGTCATTTGATTGGCTAACTGATCAATCGAATCTAAAGATTTTATAAAATCACCATACATTTCTTTTTTTAAAAGGATCAGATGTTCTTCTGAAAAGTCAGCATTTGTTGCAAATGTTTGGAATAATTTCTTCACTTTCCTAGTCATCGCAATCGGCTGATCCGTATCAAAAGTAATTGTCACAAATTTAAATTGTGAGGTGACTTCAAGGTGGAAATCAAAAGAATAATCAATTAGCCCATTATCATACCAATCCTGATAAGTCTCAGAAGTCCACCCCAATAACATAGATAAAAATAACCTCAAACCTAGCTTATAGCAATGATAAGTTATTCCTTCTAACTCATTTACGACCCTAAAGCCCAAACCTAGCTTAGGTTGCGTAACATCCATTGACAAACGACTTGATGTAACAATAGGATGTATTTGGAGTGGCATAACAGCTACTGACCTCTCATTGACATCTTTGTTTACAAAACCGTCAATATCATTGACAACATCGTCAACTTCAATTTTACCTACAATAACCATTGTTAATTGATTCAGTTGATAAAAATAATCATGAGCAGAGGTTAAATCACTTAAGCAAATTTGTTCTACAGTCTGCTCATTGCCTGCAATGTCTTCACTCAAGGCTGTATTGGGATATAGATTAGCTAAAAGAGCCTTATTCATCTGATAGTCACTATCATCTTCATACATCAAAATTTCATTTTGAATAATTGGCCGTTCCTCATCAACACTCTCATGTGTCATATGCCTTTCTCTAACTAAAGTAATCAGTTGTTTGATACCTTCCTTAATCTCATTAACTGTTGAAAAATAGTAAACTGTTTGCTGGTAAGTCGTAAAGGCATTGGCCTCTGCTCCCAGAGCTGTAAAATCTTCTAAAGCATCTTTCCCATCACTCATTTCAAAAATCTTATGTTCTAAAAAATGAGCCACCCCAAAAGGATAATCTACTTGACCATCAGCAAGTTTAATGGAGCTAGCAGTAGACCCAAAATTGGTTGCAATCATCACTTGCTTTTCATTAAAGTTTGGACGAGGTATCAAGACCAACTGTAAACCACAGTCAAGCTTTACACGCTGAACGAACAGTTTCAACTCTGGATATTCGCGATTATTTCTCTGCAATCTTAAGCGCTCCCTTCTAGAGTATATATGGCTTGTAACTTCATTCTTTTAGCAACGGCAATGATAGACTCTTTACTAACATTGTCAATCTCTGTCAATAAATTGTCAAGTGAGTTATCTCTATTAAAATAGTGGCGATGATAGGCTAGCTCAATGGATTGTTTAGGGTAATCCTGAGCAGCTAATAGCTGATTTTTTAACACAATTTTTGCTTGCTCAATTTCATCTTTTGTCATTTTTCCTAAACGCAATTCTTTAGTCTGTTTTAAAATCAGTCGTAAAGCTAAGGTTTTATTCGCTTTTTGAATCCCCGCATAGATAGTGAATAATTGTGAAAACGAATCGTAGTGACTTCCGATAGCATAAGCCAATCCCTTCTTCTCTCTAACATTAACAAATAACTTGGAAGTAGGTAGTTCACCCAACAAAGCATTGTAAACGGCAACCGATGCCATTTCTTTATCACCATAGCTAAAAGGTAGATGATAACCAATCTTTAAAATACTTTGCTTACTTTCTTTCTGCTCCAAATATTCTGAAATGACATTAGTATAATCTTGCTTGTAAAGTAACGTTAAATCTAAATGACGTTCTTTGAATGGAAACTGGTGGAAAATCTTGATGACTTCATAATCATCAAAGTCACCAACGATAAAAATATCAATTTGATCATGTTGCAACATGCGTTGAAATTCTTGATAAGTTGTGAATGAATTTTCTTTTTCCAAGAGTTCTTTAGTTGTCAAGGTTGACAAAGCCTGACAATCATCACCAAAAAATTGTCTTTTAAGTTCTTGGTCAGCTACATAAAACAAATCTTCATTTTCAGTGTCAATCGCTGCCATAACATTTTGTTTTTCTAATTCAAAACTAGAAGGCTGGTATTGCTCTGTCGTGATTAAAGGATTGAACAAAATCTCTTTAAAGACATCTAGTAATTCTTCTAATAACGAATGCGATTCAAAACTATAGGCATCACTAATCACCGAGGCATCAATGTCAACGCAATGTGTATACCCTTTTGTCATAACGTTAGTTGACAAGCTTGCACCGTAAAGGCTAGCTAATTTTTTTCGCAAATGGCGATTGGTTGGGTAAGCTTTACTGGCAGTCTCTAGCATTTGAGCAACTAAAACTCTTCTTGCTACATTTTTCCTATCCAAGTAACCACTAAAACGGCATTTGACCTGAACAGTTTTCAAAGATTCATTCTTAATGAGGTGCAAATTGACACCTTTGACAATTTCCATTTAAGCTCCTTTGAGAAAGAGTAGTTCCATAAATTATACCATTTTTTATGGTATAATGGCTTCAAATAAGATATGGAGAGACTAATGGATTACAAACTATTTGACGACTATATTACTCTACAAGCTCTTTTAAAAGAAACTGGTATCATCCAAAGTGGAGGTGCTATAAAGGGCTATTTGGCTGACAATACTGTCCTATTTAATGGTCAAGATGAAAAACGTCGTGGGAAAAAATTACGTCGTGGGGACAAAGTTGAACTGCTTAGCCAGGGTATCACGATTACACTTATTCAGCCAAATGAAGAAGAATTTAAACAGCACCAGCTTGATTTAGAAGAAAAAAATCGAGTAGCTGAATTGGTGAAAAAAATGAATAAAAACAATAAGAAACAGGTCAAAAAAGCTAATACAACATCAAAAACTGCCAGACAAACTAAAAAACCTGTGCGCTTCCCTGGGATGTAAATCATGTGGATTGAAAGCATTACTCTCAACCATTATCGTAATTACCAAGATATCTCTGCTCATTTTTCACAAAACCTTAACGTCTTTATCGGTCGTAATGCCCAAGGAAAGACGAACTTTTTAGAAGCTATCTACTTTTTATCCCTGACACGTAGTCATCGTACGCGCTCCGATAAAGAATTGATTGCTTTTAATCAAGATAATCTCCATCTTTCTGGCATTGTTCATAAACAAAATGGTAAAGTGCCCTTAGAAATTCACCTATCAGATAAAGGGCGCATTACAAAGGTCAATCATTTAAAACAAAATCGCTTGTCAGATTACATCGGGAATTTAACAGTCGTTTTATTTGCTCCTGAAGATTTACAGCTGATTAAAGGCTCACCTAGTTTAAGGCGAAAGTTTTTAGATATTGACTTGGGGCAGATTAAAACTATCTATTTATCAGATTTAAGCCAATACAATCATGTCTTAAAACAACGGAATGCCTATTTAAAAAATACTGAGAAAGTTGACACCACCTTTTTATCAGTCTTAGATGAACAACTGGCTGACTTTGGTAGTCGCGTTATGATACATAGACATCAGTTCATTAAAGATTTGGAAATAGAGGCGGCTAAGCATCATGCCACTATTTCAGAAGATACAGAGGTACTAAAAATCACTTACGATTCTTCTGTGAAGTTTACAGATTTGTCAACTTTACGCCAAGATTTTTTACAACAACTGACAAATCAACATCGACGTGATATCTTCAAAAAAAATACTGGTATCGGTCCGCATCGAGATGACATGTCCTTTTTTATCAATGATATGAATGCTAGCTTCGGTAGTCAAGGTCAACATCGTAGCTTGATTCTCTCTTTAAAAATGGCTGAAATTGAACTGATTAAACAATCAACAGGAGACTATCCCATTCTTTTACTTGACGATGTTATGAGTGAGCTTGACAATCACCGTCAAGCAAAATTACTCGAAGCCGTCTTAAAAGAAAATGTGCAAACATTTATTACCACAACAAGTCTGGATCATCTTAAACAAGTTCCAGAGAATATGACTGTCTTTACCATTAATCAAGGTACAATAAAATCAGGTTCCTAAACAGAACCTGATTTTTTAATATGATTTTACAATACCTAATAGGACTGCTCCAATAACAAATAAAACTGTGCCAATAAAAATCCATTGGAGTTCTTTTTTGGTCTTTTTTTCCCCAAGAAAGAGAATACTTGCTGCAATAGAAATAACCGTCCCCAATTGTGAAAAACTAAAAGCAATTGCCAAGCCAGCTTGAGCGGCGGCAAGTAACATAAAGATGTTACCAGTTCCCCATAGCAAACCAACAACAGAATTTTTTAGAACAACAGGCTCAAAAGCAACATTCCCTCTCATAAAGAAGAGCGCCCCTAAAAACATCCCAACTGCCATTGGCAGTAAAACAGAAAGGGCATCGAATTTCATGATATTGTTAAATAAAACAGCATAAGAAACATAGCCGAGGGTTGAATAAGTCAAAGCTCTAAAACCTTTTGGAAAATCTCTCTCTGCCAAACCTTCAATAGACTCTGATTTATCCTGACGACTTGAAAAGTAGAAACCAACAAGCAAAATCACAAGCGCTGATAAACCAAGAACAAATTGAATTGCTTTTGTCCATTCATGAAAAACAAGAGCTCCAACTAAGCTACCTAATAGCAACTGAGAACCACTTGAAAGAGGTTGTGCTACAGAAACACCCATATACTTCATGGCATGAAATTGACCATTTTGCCCAACGGACCAAAGTAATCCTCCAATAATACCAAAAATCCAGAGCGCCCACGTCATTTCAGGTCTAACAACAATCCAAGAAACAAGTGCAAATAAAAGTGCTCCGATTGTTAAACCAAGTGTTTGTTGATTGGCAGTGCCACCAATCTTGTTTGATGTAAATCCAATCAATCCCCATGTAAACATAGGAATCAATGCAAAAATAATACCTTCCACAATAGATACCTTTCATTAAAAAATGTCATTAAATATATGCTCTTAACATCATAGGCAAACCATGACTGAGCATTATGATAAAAATCATAACTAAAATACTTTAATAAAGTTTACTCGCCTTGTCAATGGTTTTATTTATTTCTAATGTCAAAACATTTCTTATTTTTGTAAGTCACCAAAAAGAGACTAGAGTAAAAAATCCTAGTCTCTCAATTCTTATTAAATAGCTGATCAATATTCAGTGGTTAAGTGGGTTCCATTGCTCTAATTTTATCAGTTTTTACAGTTCCACACCACTCTGCAAACGTGAAACAAAGAAATCAACCGCTTTACATTACTGATTTTTTGTCGCCCTCTCTTTGAATATCTATTCCCTAGTGGACAGAGTAGTTAGGAGCTTCATTTGTGATTTGAACATCATGTGGATGGCTTTCTTTTAGGCCTGCACCTGACATTTCAACGAATTGAGCATTTTCGCGAAGTTCTTGAAGGTTAGCAGCTCCAACATAACCCATTCCTGAACGGATTCCTCCAAGCATTTGGAAGACAATGTCGGCTGCAGAACCTTTATAAGCAACACGTCCTTCGATACCTTCTGGAACAAGTTTATTAGCTTCATTAACAGCACCTTGGAAGTAACGGTCACTTGAGCCTTTCTTCATGGCTGCAATCGACCCCATACCACGGTATGATTTGTATTTACGACCTTGGAAAATTTCTGTTTCACCTGGCGCTTCATCTGTACCAGCAAACATTGATCCAAGCATGACAGCATTACCGCCAGCTGCAAGAGCTTTGACAATATCCCCTGAATACTTGATTCCACCATCAGCAATAATCGTTTTACCATACTCACGCGCAACACTAGCAGCATCATAAATAGCTGTGATTTGAGGAACACCAACACCCGCAACAACACGCGTTGTACAGATTGATCCTGGTCCGATACCAACTTTAACCACATCGACACCAGCATCATAAAGGGCACGTGCTCCTTCTGCTGTCGCAATGTTACCAGCAATCAATGTTTTGGTTGGGAAGTGTGCTCGGATTTCAGCAATTTTACGAAGAACACCTGCTGAATGACCATGCGCTGTATCAATAACAATAGCATCTGCACCTGCTTCAAATAGAGCTTCAGCACGTTCAAAAGTATCTGACGTAACTCCTACAGCCCCTGCAACCAAAAGACGACCAAATTCATCCTTAGCAGCATTAGGGAACTCAATAACTTTTTCAATATCCTTGATAGTAATCAATCCTGAAAGACGACCTTGCTCATCAACAAGTGGTAACTTTTCGATACGATGTTTATGGAGAATACGCTCAGCTGTAGCCAAATCAGTACCAACTTCTGCAGTAATAAGATTCTCACTTGTCATATGTTCTGAAATAAAGGAATTATAGTCTGAGATAAAACGCATGTCGCGGTTAGTGATAATTCCAACCAATTTACGGTTATCCATAGAGTCTACAATAGGAACACCACTAATACGATAGCGTTGCATGAGGTCTTCCGCTTCATGAACTTTTTGATTTGGCGTTAAGAAAAATGGATCAATAATAACGCCATTTTCCGAACGTTTAACTTTACGCACTTCTTCTGCTTGAGCTTGAACTGACATGTTTTTATGAACAACACCAAGTCCACCCGCACGTGCAATCGCAATCGCCATCTTGCTGTCTGTGACAGTATCCATGGCTGCTGTAATAATAGGAATATTCAGAGTCAAATTATCAGCTAATTTTGTCTGCATGTTCACCTCATTTGGTAGAACATGGCTCTCTGCTGGAATGAGTAGGACATCATCAAAAGTAAAGCCTTTTTTCAAAAATTTAGATTCCCAATTTGACATGAAATATTCTCCTTTTATGCTGTTAATTAAATTTTATTTTTACTATCATATCATGCTAAAATATTTTGTCAACCGATATTTTAGCAAGAACCTCTTAAAATTAAAAATAAAAATTTTCTGTATTTTTACGAACTTTTCATTGCAATATCTCATTTAAAATCTGCTTTTTATAAAAGTTATTCCTTTACAAAAAGAAACAAGTTCCCAATAGAACTTGCTTCTTCACTAGTAATAAGCGTAATAATCTGACATATCATTGTCAATACAGCTTACTCTCATCTTATCCTAAAACGAATACCTATGATTATCTAAGCATCCTTTTATAAAGAAAGGACCTATCGTTTTGAAAAGAAAAATGGAGGTGTGTATTGACTTAGTTTTTCAAAACATTGTTGTGCCTTCTCATTATCTTCACAAATAATCAGACAAGTATCATCGCCACAAACGGTTGCCAGAATTTCCGGTAATAAAATAGAGTCCAAAATAGAACCAAAAGATTGTGCCAAACCCGGCAGTGTTTTTAAGACAACTTGATGTTGTACAGGAAACAACATCACAAGCGCATCTTCCATATAGAAGCGTAAACGTTTTTCCCAACGTTCTTGAGAAATACTATGAATTTCATAATAAGTTTCTGTTGATTCATGATTAATATCATTAATTTTAATGAGATTGAGTTCTTTCATATCACGTGATAGCGTAGCCTGAGTTACAGAAATACCATTTTTTTCAAGAAGCTCTCTTAACTCGTGCTGAGTATGAACCTTTGTCTCTGTAATTAACGAACGAATCAATTGATGTCGTGCCTCTTTTTTATTCATATCAGTTCCTTATTCCAAAAATTTTTTAAAATAATGCTTATTGCTATATAATAATTTCTTTCCCTTCAAATCAACAATGCCTTGATTCCGTAACTCCTTAAGTACATGGCTTACTGTCTCACGAGTCGTCGCACTCATGCTAGCAATCTCAGTTGTTGTAATAGGAAATGGTAGATAACCTTCCTCAATTGGGACTTCTAATAGAAGAGTCGCCAAGGATTGAACAACACGTGTCCTAGCACTTGAAGTAACCATATTTCGTAATCTTATTTCATGAATTTGTAGTAAGCGTGAGTATTTTTGACACAAGTGTCTCATCTGATTCATGTTGTTCTGTGAATATTCTTCATACAGTGACATAGGGATCAAAAAATAAGTGACATCTGTAATAACAACAGCTGAAAAATGGTAATGTTCCTCTAGAAAGAGCCCTCCATACGGAAAAATGGTTCCTTGTCTCACATAATCAGTATAAATAAAATCTCCCGAAACATCTGCTTGCTCTAACTTGGCATGCCCTGTTTCTATCAAAAATAAGGTATCACGTTTATCTCCCTCAAAAAACAAGGTATGATTTTTTAAGGCCTTACGATACTTAATATGAGCAACAATGTGATCAAACTGCTCAATAGTAAAATGTTTGAAATCCTCTAATCCTCTTAAATAGATATACTGTTCTTTTGAAATCACTCTGGTTTGTGAAACATTCCTTTCAGCCTATTTGCCTGTAGTAGCTTATATCCCTCATTATATCAAAAAACATAAGGCAAAACTATTTTTTTTAAACCAGTTAAGTTTTTTGAATAGCTTAAATATTATTGCTTTTTTAATTTTATTATGACATAATGTGGTTGCATATTACCTTAAAAGGAGACTTCACATGAAAACATTTATTGTTGATGATAGTTACTGGAAGTTGTTTCCCCATTCTAAAATTGGAGTTATATTAATCCATAACTACCAAATGAATGAAGACCTAGTAGACGAACTAGAACAGCTACTATCCCTTAGTAATAACCTAGCAAAAAAACATCTCCAAGAAGAGCAATTTAGCCAGAATGATGTCATCCAGACTTATCGAAAAGCTTACCAACAATTTAAAACTAAGAAAGGAGCCCGTTCCAGCATTGAAGCACTTTTAAAACGTGTTGATTCAGGCAATCCTGTCACATCAATAAGCCCTCTGGTTGATATCTACAATGCTGCCAGTCTCCAATTTGCTTTACCTATTGGTGCAGAAGATCTTGATACATTTGAAGGGGATTTGAGATTAACCATTACTAATGGTGGGGATGAATTTTACCTTATCGGAGATGATGAAAACAAGCCTACTCTACCAGGTGAATTGGCTTATATTGATAATGCTGGTGCAGTTTGTCGCTGCTTTAATTGGCGGGATGGAGCCAGGACCATGATTACGGATCAAACCGTCAATGCTTTTTTAGTCATTGAATTGATTGATATCACAAAAGAAGCAGAATTTAAAAAAGCTTTAGATTTTATTGAGGAAAAAACTAACTATTTCTTATCAGCTAAAACACAACAAATGATTTTAGATCAAAAACATACTAAAATAAATCTGAGCTAAATAATCTTTTTTCTAAAATAGTCGCCTATGAAAATAGAGATATCTATTTTCATTTTTTTTTAAGGATTTTTAAATTGATAAATTATCATTTTTGAATTAAATACGTTTAAAAATGTATAGAAATCGCTTACATTTATATAATGATACATTTTTTATCTAAAAACTGTTAACTTTTTAACAGTTTAGCTGTGAAATAATCCGTTCTTTTTTTAAAAAAAATAGTAAAATGAAAGCGTAAACAAAACGAGATAGTATTTATCATCTCACTATCATGAAAGGAGAATAGTATGTCTCACACAAGTCCAATTCATGTTTTCTCAGAGATTGGAAAACTCAAAAAAGTCATGTTGCATCGTCCAGGTAAAGAAATTGAAAACCTTATGCCGGACTATCTTGAACGTCTTCTTTTTGATGATATTCCATTTTTAGAAGACGCTCAAAAAGAACACGATGCCTTTGCTCAAGCACTTCGTGATGAAGGTGTTGAGGTCCTATACTTAGAAACTTTGACTGCTGAATCCCTAACCACGCCGGAAATAAAAGAAGCTTTTATTGATGAATATCTTTCAGAAGCTAATATCCGTGGTCGTGCTACCAAGAAAGCCATTCGCAAGCTACTCTTATCAATCGAGGACAATCAGGAACTCGTGGAAAAAACAATGGCAGGTATCCAAAAATCAGAACTTCCTGACATTCCAGATGAAGAAAAAGGATTGACGGATTTGGTTGAATCTGACTATCCATTCGCGATTGATCCTATGCCAAATCTATACTTCACACGCGACCCTTTTGCAACTATCGGCAAAGGCGTTTCACTAAACCATATGTTTGCTGAGACACGTAATCGTGAAACACTTTATGGTAAATATATCTTTACGCATCATCCAATCTATGGCGGTGGAAAAGTACCTCTAGTCTATGACCGTGATGAGACAACACGTATTGAAGGAGGAGATGAGCTTGTTCTATCGAAAGATGTTCTAGCTGTCGGTATTTCTCAACGTACCGATGCTGCTTCTATTGAAAAATTATTGGTTAACATCTTTAAAAAAGAGCTTGGTTTCAAGAAAGTACTGGCTTTCGAATTTGCCAACAATCGTAAATTCATGCACCTTGACACAGTGTTTACAATGGTTGACTACGATAAGTTCACTATTCATCCAGAAATTGAAGGAGATTTGAGAGTTTACTCTGTCACTTATGAAAATGACTCTCTCAAAATCGTCGAAGAAACAGGTGATTTAGCTGAACTATTGGCTAATAATCTCGGGATTGAAAAGGTTGAACTCATTCGCTGTGGAGGAGAAAATTTAGTTGCAGCCGGTCGTGAGCAGTGGAATGATGGATCAAACACATTGACAATTGCACCAGGGGTAGTCGTTGTTTACAATCGCAACACTATCACTAATGCAATCCTTGAATCTAAAGGTCTTCGATTAATCAAGATTCACGGAAGTGAATTGGTCCGCGGTCGTGGTGGACCACGTTGTATGTCAATGCCTTTCGAACGTGAAGAAATTTAATGCCTAGCAACTATAGAATCAATAGGCATTTATAGCCAGATATAAAGGTTCTATTATGCTAAAGATGATTAATAGTAAATGAACAAAAAGATAGGAGAATAACCCTTATGACTCAAGTATTTCAAGGACGTAGTTTTTTAGCAGAAAAAGATTTTACCCGTGAAGAACTCGAATACCTCATTGATTTTTCAGCTCATTTGAAAGACCTTAAAAAACGAGGTATCCCACATCGTTACCTAGAAGGCAAAAATATTGCCCTCTTATTTGAAAAAACATCTACACGTACACGCGCTGCTTTTACAACTGCTGCAATCGATCTTGGTGCTCATCCAGAATATCTAGGTGCTAATGATATTCAATTAGGGAAAAAAGAATCAACAGAAGATACTGCTAAAGTATTGGGACGTATGTTTGATGGTATTGAATTCCGAGGATTTAGTCAAAAGATGGTTGAAGAACTTGCTGAATTCTCTGGCGTTCCAGTTTGGAATGGTCTTACAGATGAATGGCATCCAACTCAAATGTTGGCAGACTATTTAACTGTAAAAGAAAACTTCGGTAAACTTGAAGGAATTACCCTAGTTTACTGTGGAGATGGTCGTAACAACATGGCAAACTCACTTTTGGTAACTGGTGCTATCCTTGGTGTTAACGTGCGCATCTTCTCACCAAAAGAGTTATTCCCTTCAGACGAAGTTGTCGCACTTGCGAAAGGCTACGCTAAAGAAAGTGGCGCAAAATTAGTCATCACTGAAGATGCCGACGAAGCTGTTAAGGGAGCTGACGTCCTCTATACCGATGTTTGGGTATCGATGGGAGAAGAAGATAAGTTTGAAGAACGTGTTAAATTATTGACACCATATCAAGTCAATATGGATCTTATCAAAAAAGCTGACAATGAAGATTTAATTTTCTTACATTGTCTCCCTGCTTTCCATGATACTAATACCGTTTATGGTAAAGATATCGAAGAAAAATTCGGTGTTAAAGAGATGGAAGTGACAGATGAAGTCTTCCGTAGCAAATATGGTCGTCACTTTGATCAAGCTGAAAATCGTATGCACACCATTAAAGCCGTTATGGCAGCAACTCTTGGAAATCTCTTTATCCCAAAAGTTTAAATAGTTAAGCGACTAATTCATCTACCGTTATTAGAAGGGCTGGACTGGCTAAAGCCCAGCCCTTTCATCATAGGCAAAAAGGTTACTTTAAGGAGAAAAACATGACAAATCGTAAAATAGTGGTTGCCTTGGGAGGAAATGCTATTCTTTCTAGTGACCCTAGTGCTCAAGCACAACAAAAGGCTTTAGAAGATACTGCCAAACACCTCGTTAAACTCATTAAAAATGGCGATGAGTTGATCATCACTCATGGTAATGGACCACAAGTTGGTAATCTCTTACTTCAAAATATCGCTGCTGATTCCGATAAAAACCCTGCCTTTCCATTAGACAGTCTCGTAGCTATGACAGAAGGATCTATTGGTTTCTGGCTTCAAAATGCCTTACAAAATGCTTTACTAGATGAAGGTATTGAAAAAGAAGTAGCATCTGTTATTACACAAGTTATTGTTGATAAAAATGACCCTGCTTTTAACAATCTTTCTAAACCAATAGGACCTTTCTATACAGAAGAAGAAGCTAAGGCTGAAGAAAAACGTACAGGTGCTACTTTTAAAGAAGACGCTGGCCGTGGTTGGCGTAAAGTTGTCGCTTCACCGAAACCTATCAACATTAAAGAAATCGAAACAATCCGTACTCTTTTAAACAGTGGCTCAGTTGTCATTGCTGCCGGTGGTGGCGGTATTCCTGTCATTCAAGAGGATAGCGGTCATCTAACTGGTGTTGAAGCCGTTATTGATAAAGATTTTGCTTCTCAAACACTCGCTGAGCTAGTAGATGCTGATCTTTTCATAGTGTTAACAGGAGTTGACTATGTCTTTGTAAACTTCAATAAACCAAATCAAACCAAACTAGAACGCGTATCTGTTGCAGAGCTAGAAGACTATATCAAAGAGGAACAATTTGCACCAGGTTCAATGCTCCCTAAAGTGGAAGCTACCATGGCTTTTGTCAATAATAAGCCAAACTCTAAAGCTGTCATTACTTCTTTAGAAAACCTAGGTGAGCTCATTGCTTCTGACAGTGGTACGATTATCGTAAAACATTAATTGAATGCAAAAGAAAGAACAGGTATCTCTTATGTCTAAAGAACCAAAAAAATTAGGGATTATTGCCTTAACAGCACTTATTATTAGTTCCTCCATTGGCGCTGGTATTTTTGCTATCCCTACAGATATGGCTGATGCTGCATCACCTGGTGGGGCTTTAATGGCCTGGCTTATTGCTGGTCTTGGGGTTCTAACTCTATGCCTATCTATCGTTAATATTATTAATAAAAAACCTGAACTCTCAGGTATTGTTAGCTACGCTGAAGACGGTTTTGGACCCTTTAATGGCTTTATCAGTGGTTGGGGATATTGGCTATCTGCTTGGTTAGGTAACGTTGCCTTTGCAACCATGATGATGAAGACAATCGGACGATTCTTACCAGCCTTCGGTGACGGTAGCAATCTATTATCTATTCTAGTTGCTTCTGTCATCCTATGGGGACTTTATTTCTTAGTTAATCGTGGTGTAGAGTCTGCCGCTTCTTTAAACACTATTATTACTCTTTGTAAACTTCTTCCCCTTGCCTTTTATATTATTTTAGCTATCCTTTTCTTTGATATTAATACATTTATGGATAATTTCTGGGGAACAACTTCTGGCAGTTTCGAACTATCATCTGTTATTAAGCAAATTCAAAGCTCAATGATGGTTATTATGTGGGTTTTTGTTGGTATTGAAGGTGCTGCTATGATGTCTGATCGAGCTAGTAGTAAAGCAATCGTTGGAAAATCAACCGTCCTTGGACTTATTGGACTTCTGGTGGTTTATATTGCTGCTTCCATTTTACCCTATGGTATCCTAGCACGTGAACAAATTGCTGGACTTCCAAATCCAGCTATGGGATATGTCCTAGCAGAAAATGTTGGAAGCTGGTTCCCAATTGTTGTCAACATCGCATTAATTATCTCTATTTTCGGTGCTTGGTTATCTTGGACAATGCTTCCCGCTGAAACAACCCTAATCATGGCCCAAAGAGACCTATTGCCTGCTAAATTTGGTAAATTAAACAATCAAGGTGTTCCTACTTACTCACTCTTTTTCATGACAGCCTTAACACAAGTTTTCATGTTCACTCTACTCTTCACCGAATCTGCTTACCAATTTGCCTATGCTCTCTGTACAGCTGCCATGTTTATCTCTTGGCTATATGTCGTTCTCTATCAGACAAAATTATCCAAATCCTTAAATGACACTAAACAAATGCTTCTAGGACTGATTGGTTCTGTATTCTTTATTTGGGTCATTTGGGCTTCTGGTATCGACTACTTCTTACTTTGTTTGATTGCTTACTTAGTAGGAATCTTCTTCTATATCCAAGCACGTAAACAAAAAGGCATCAAAAAAGTGTTTTCACAAGCTGAGTTAATTTTATTAGTCTTCCTTGTTGCCGGTGCCCTCCTTGCTATCTTTAGATTAGTAACAGGACAGATTTCATTTTAATAGACACAAAAGTCTGGTATAAAGAGGCGGGTAGCACTTGTCTCTTTTTACCATTCTGAAATAAAAAATGATATGATAATGTCAGAAAGGATACAATTATGAAAATCAATGCGTTTGGTGTTGAAGAATGGCTAAATGTCTGGGAAAATGATGCCATCTATGATATTGCTGGTAGTTCAATCGCTTCGATGACTCTTGAAGAGATTTTAGAGCTCAATCCCGCAGACAAAGAAAACTTACTTAACGAATTACTTCAGAAAAAAATGAATTATGGTTGGATTGAGGGATCTCCAGAATTCAAAAAAGAAGTTGCTAAACTATATCAAACCGTTAAACCCAGCCAAATACTGCAAACCAATGGAGCTACTGGAGCTAACTTTTTAGCTCTTTATAGTTTGATAGAACCTGGAGATCATGTCATTTCGCTTTACCCTACTTATCAGCAACTTTATGACATTCCACGTTCTTTTGGTGCTGATGTTTCACTTTGGAAAATTCGTGAAGAAGACAATTGGTTGCCGTCATTAGATGACCTACGCCAATTGATAAAACCAAATACCAAAATGATTTGTATCAATAATGCCAATAATCCTACTGGTGCTGTTATGGACAGGGTATTTTTGGAAGAATTAGTCTCAATTGCTGATCAAGTTGGTGCCTATATTGTTTCTGATGAAGTTTATAAACCACTGGAAGACAATATAGATGTTCCAGCTATTGTTGACCTCTATGACAAAGGAATCTCAACTAATAGCTTATCAAAAACGTATTCTGTCCCTGGTGTTCGTGTTGGATGGATTGTTTCAAATGATCAATTAGCTGATATTTTTCGCAAATACCGTGATTACACAATGATTTGTGCAGGTGTTTTTGATGATTTGATCACCACACATGTTTTAAAACATAAGGAATTCGTTTTAAAACGAAATCACGACATTGTATCGCGTAATTTAAAAATAGTAAAAGATTGGGTAGCTAATGAGCCAAGAGTATCATTAATCTTTCCAAGACACGTGTCAACCTCTTTTATTAAGTTAGATATTCCAGAAGAAACAGAAAGTTTTTGCATTCGTTTACTCAAAGAAAAAGGCGTTCTTCTCGTTCCTGGAAATCGTTTTGATATGCCTGGTTATGCTAGGCTCGGTTACTGTACTCACACAGAGACTTTGCAAAAAGGATTAGAAAAACTATCTGAATTTTTGAGAGAGTTCGATTAATTCTTGTAGCACAAATACCAGAGAAATTAAAGCTCTCTATCTTTAGGTAATACTAATCAGTTCTTTAATTCTAACTATTTGGTCACTATCCTAACAGCAGACATGGTTTAACTTATTGGTGATTCATAAACAATCGGTGACTATCCTAAATCATTTCTCGAAACCATAAAAAAACTAATCAGAAACTCAAATGTTATACTCGAAGAAAATCACAATCTGACTAGGAAAAGAGATGCAGATAGAACTGAAATTCATCAAGGTAATCTAGACAACGTCAGATTTTTATTCTTAATGAGTATTAGGCTTTCTGTTTGAACATCAAACCATGTTAAAAGGCTTAGAATCAACGTTTCTTGCCAACGTCATTCTAAGCCTTTTCTGTTTTTAAGCCCTTTTTTCCTATCAACTCTTTATCAATGCTTAAAAATAATTGATTCCCATCGCTTCTTTCACTTCTGAGAGCGTCTGTCCTGCTACAGCGCGTGCTTTTTCACTACCTTTTTCAAGCATGGCAAAGACTTGCCCCATATCCTTGGCAAATTCTAAACGACGCTCACGGATTGGTGATAATTCACGCTCCAAAATGTCCAAAAGATAACGCTTGGTTTTAACATCTCCAAGGCCACCTGATTGATAGTGTTCTTTCATAGCAGCAATATCCGTCTGATCTTCCTCACGACCAAAAATATCTAAATAATGGAAGACCATATTGCCTTCAATTTGTCCTGGATCTTCCACGCGAATGTGATTTGGATCTGTATACATACTCATGACTTTTTTACGGACAGTGTCCATATCGTCAGAAAGATAAATCCCATTGCCAAGTGACTTAGACATCTTAGCATTACCGTCAAGACCTGGCAGACGACCAGCAGCTTCGTTTTCTGGATACATCCCTTCTGGTTCGACCAAAACATCACACTTGTAAGTGTAGTTAAAGCTACGAACAATTTCACGTGTCTGCTCAATCATCGGTTTTTGATCATTTCCGACAGGTACAAGATTAGCTTTAAAAGCTGTGATATCAGCTGCTTGTGAAACAGGGTAAACCAAGAAGCCAGATGGAATAGACTCTCCAAAGCCTTTTTGAGCAATCTCTGTTTTAACAGTTGGATTGCGTTCCAAACGTGCCAACGATACCAAGTTCATGTAGTACATGGTCAATTCAGCTAATTCTGGAATCTGACTTTGGATGAAAATGGTTGATTTTTCTGGATCAAGACCCGCTGACAAGTAGTCCAAGGCTACATTCCCTATAGATTCTTTGATCATTTCTGATTCCTTAGCATGGTCTGTCAGAGCCTGTTGATCAGCCAAGAAAACGAACATGTCATATTTATCTTGATTTTGCAAAAGGACGCGATTTTTGAGGGATCCAACATAGTGTCCTAAGTGTAATTTCCCAGTTGGGCGATCTCCTGTTAAAATAATTGGTCTAGTCATTTTTTCTCCTTTACAGTTAGTTGACAACACTGTCAATTTCTTTAAAATAATCTTCTTTAGTGAGGGTGTAATGCATCATAGTGATAAAACGATTGGGAACTTTCTTATCAAGCTTAGCGTAAGGCTCTTCATGACTGAATCTCATACCAATCTTTTGCATGACCCGACCAGATGCTGGATTTTCTTTATCATGACGAGCAATCAAGCAATTCATATCGAGTTTTTCGAAAAAGAGGGTTGCAAAAACTCTTGCAGCTTCTGTCATATAACCTTGATTCCAAAAATGTTTATCTAAGGTGTAGCCAAATTCAGCACGACCTACGTCTTCTTTTAGATCATGCATGTCAATGGTGCCAATAAACTGGCCAGTCTCTTTTAGCTCAATACCCCAGCGTCCCAAGGGATGAGCTAGATAGATGCTAGCGATAATGTTTTTGGTTTCTTCCAGCGATTGATTGGCAGCAAAAGTCCAACGCACATTTTCTTCATCGGAAGCGTAAGCATACATTTCCTCAGCATCTGCCATTGTCACTGGACGAAGCACTAATCTCTCTGTTTCTAGCACTCTGTACTTATCTAATTTTTGATAGACATTTTCCATTCATCACCCTACTTTTAACATCAAAAAACTCACGTAGATCGATCTACGTGAGGGCGTTTACTAATCTGACGCGGTACCACCTCAATTAACACAGTTGTGTCATCTCTTACCTTATTAAGAATTAAGAAGCATGATACCATTTGGTTTCATGTGAAACATCAGCCCACTTGATTAAGTTGTCCTACTGGTTTACAGCAACCACCAGCTCTCTAAAAAAGATTAAACCTAACTACTTATCTGAATAGGTTTATTCTAAAAAAAACATTTCCAAATGTCAAGTTTTTAAAAAGCTATATTGACTTGATATGCAAGCTAATAGATAATATAAATAGACTCAAAATAATGATTAAAAACGACAGGAGAACAAGGTGTCAAAAAAAATAAAAAACTTTATATTGCTAAATATCGGTTCCTTAGTCACTGCAGTTGGTTTTAATGCTTTTTTCTTTCCCAATAATATTGTTACTGGTGGAATGAGTGGACTTGCTATCAGCTTACACGAAATTTTTGGTTGGGACACTGCCACATTTATGATGGTATCAAACATTCCACTGCTACTAATTTGCTATTTTTGCTTGGGAAAATCTATCTTTGTAAAAACCATTTATGGTTCATGGATCCTTCCTATCTTCATTAAACTAACGCAATTTTTACCGACAATCACTGAAACACCCATACTTGCGACATTATTTGGTGGTCTTATCGTAGGAGCTGGTTTAGGTATCGTTTTTTGGAGCGATTCATCAACTGGAGGAACAGGCGTTATCGTTCAATTACTTGGAAAATATACTCGTATTAGTCTTGGAAAAAGTGTTATTTTAATTGATGGTATTGTCACAGTCATTGGTTTTGTTGCCTTTGATAGTGATACTGTCATGTATTCCATTATTGGTTTAATCACTATCAGTTATGTTATTAATACGATTCAAACAGGTGTTACAACACTGGTAACCGTCTTTATCGTTTCACAAAATTATCAGCCAATCAAACACTATATTACGACTACTGCAGATCGTGGTGTAACAGAAATTCCAGTTAAAGGAGGCTATTCTGGCACAAATCAAATCATGTTAATGACAACGATCGCTGGTTATGAATTCACAAAATTACAAGAAGCTATTCTAAAGATTGATGAAACTGCCTTCATTACTGTTACCCCTGCTTCGCAAGCTCTAGGACGAGGATTTAGCCTTCAAAAAAGCCATGGACGCTTTGACGACGATATTCTCATGCCAATGTAATTGATTGATAAATAAGCATTTTTTAAGTAAAATGGAGTAGCATATTATAGATAAAATGAGGTAATCACATTGCTTACAGTTTCAGACGTATCTTTACGTTTTAGTGATCGCAAACTTTTTGATGATGTTAACATCAAATTTACAGAAGGAAATACTTACGGACTTATTGGTGCCAATGGTGCTGGGAAATCAACATTTTTGAAAATTCTAGCTGGTGATATTGAACCATCTACAGGCCATATTTCACTTGGCCCAGACGAGCGCCTATCTGTCCTTCGTCAGAACCACTTTGACTATGAAGAAGAACGCGCCATTGATGTTGTTATCATGGGTAACCAAGAACTCTACGACATCATGAAAGAAAAAGACGCTATCTACATGAAAGAAGACTTTTCTGATGAAGATGGTGTACGTGCCGCTGAGTTAGAAGGCCAATTTGCAGAGCTTGGTGGCTGGGAAGCTGAATCAGAAGCCTCTCAACTCCTTCAAAACCTTAATATCCCAGAAGATCTTCACTACCAAAATATGAGTGAGTTAGCAAATGGTGATAAGGTTAAAGTTCTCCTTGCTAAAGCCCTTTTTGGTAAACCAGATGTGCTTCTTCTAGACGAGCCTACCAATGGTCTTGATATCCAATCTATCTCATGGTTGGAAGATTTCTTGATTGATTTTGAAAATACCGTTATCGTCGTATCCCATGACCGTCACTTCTTAAATAAAGTATGTACACACATGGCTGACCTTGATTTTGGTAAAATTAAGCTCTTCGTTGGTAACTATGATTTCTGGAAGGAATCATCTGAGTTGGCTGCACGTCTTCAAGCAGACCGCAATGCTAAAGCTGAAGAAAAAATTAAACAGTTGCAGGAATTCGTTGCCCGTTTCTCTGCCAATGCTTCAAAATCTAAGCAAGCGACATCTCGTAAGAAAATGCTTGATAAGATTGAACTTGAAGAAATTGTCCCATCAAGTCGTAAATACCCATTCATCAGTTTCAAAGCCGAACGTGAAATGGGAAATGACCTCTTGACCGTTGAAAACTTATCAGTCACCATCGATGGTGAAAAAATTCTCGACAATATCAGCTTTATCCTTCGTCCAGGTGATAAAACGGCTCTTATCGGTCAAAATGATATTCAAACTACTGCTCTTATCCGTGCTATCATGGGCGAAATCCCTTATGAAGGTACTGTTAAGTGGGGCGTGACAACCAGCCAATCTTACCTACCAAAAGACAATACCAAGGATTTTGAAAATGGTGAGACCATCCTTGAATGGTTACGTCAATTTGCAGCAAAAGAGGAGGATGACAATACCTTCCTTCGTGGTTTCCTTGGTCGTATGCTCTTCTCTGGTGATGAGGTTAACAAGTCTGTCAACGTCTTGTCAGGGGGCGAAAAAGTGCGCGTGATGTTGTCAAAACTCATGCTTCTAAAATCAAATGTCTTAGTACTTGACGATCCAACCAATCACTTGGACTTGGAATCTATCTCAAGTCTTAACGACGGTCTTAAAGCTTTCAAAGAATCCATTATCTTTGCCAGCCATGACCATGAATTTATTCAAACACTTGCTAACCATATCATCGTTCTTTCTAAAAATGGCGTCATCGACCGTATCGATGAAACCTACGATGAATTCCTTGACAATAAAGAAGTTCAGGCAAAAGTTCAAGAACTTTGGAAAGACTAAATCACAAAACTCAGTTGTTCTTCAACTGAGTTTTCTACTATCCTTTACAAAAAGTTTACAAGGTTAATCTATGACTTCTACATTTACAGTTAAAAGAGCATTTCCCTATTTTCTAGCATTCTTATTTCCTATCTTCATCATGGTTATTGTACTACTCTCCAATGAGATTTGGTGGGGAAGTGATCGAACCATTCTAGCTAGTGACGGTTTTCATCAGTACGTTATTTTTGCACAAAATCTCAGAAATATCTTACATGGGTCTGACAGTATTTTTTACACCTTTACTAGCGGTTTAGGGTTAAATTTCTATGCATTGATGAGTTATTATTTAGGATCGTTTTTATCACCCTTCTACTATTTTTTCTCTCTAGAAACAATTCCTGATGCTGTTTATCTCTTCACCTTACTAAAATTTGGTTTTTCTGGGCTAAGTATGTTCACAGCTTTACGAAAAATTTACAATATTGTCAATAAAGTTTTACTCTTATCTCTTTCCACTTCTTATGCGCTCATGAGTTTCGCCATTAGCCAATTAGAAATTAATACTTGGTTGGATGTCTTTATCATCGCCCCACTTATCATACTCGGCTTACACCTACTCCTTAAAAAACGTCAATTTTGGATTTATTACCTATCTCTGACAACCTTATTTATTCAAAATTATTATTTTGGATTTATGATGTCTATCTTTCTAATCCTCTATTTTCTTGTTCAACAAAGTAGGTCCTTCTCTTTTAAAACATTGCTGAAACAAGCGTTAGATTTTTCTCTTATCTCAGTATTCTCAGCCTTATCCAGTGCTATTATGTTGCTACCAACCTATTTAGATCTTTCAACTCATGGAGAAGAATTTTCAACGTTTAGTCAATGGATATCAAAAGATGCCTGGTATCTAGATCTATTTGCTAAAAATATTGTTGGAGCTTATGACACAACCAAATTTGGCTCTATCCCAATGATTTATGTTGGCTTATTTCCTCTCATTTTAAGCCTTCTATTCTTAATCCTTCCTACTATAAAATGGCAAGTACGCCTAGCTTATTGTCTACTTCTAGGAATTATTGTTCTTTCATTTTATCTTGAACCACTGGATCTTCTATGGCAAGGCATGCATGCCCCAAATATGTTTTTACACCGCTACTCTTGGCTCCTATCCTTACTAATTGTCTTCATGGCTGCAGAAACACTTAGTTATTGGAAATCTTTACACGCAAAGCATATCCTATTTATAGTCATCATTTTATTTTTAGGATTATCAGCAACAACCAGTTTTCAAAAAGAGTATCCTTTTCTAGAAACCTCTCAATTTATCCTAACCTTCATTTTTCTAATCGCTTATCTGGTAATACTTCTTAACAATAACAATCCTCTATTGCCAAAAGGATTTTTACTTAGCTTTACACTAACCTTTACACTCTTTGAAATCTTTATGAATACCTTCTTAGTCGTTAGTAGTTTAGGAGATGAGTGGGTATTTCCTACGAGAGAAGGCTACGAAAAGCATATGACTGATATTTCTGCCCTTGTCGATTACTCAAAATCTAAAGAAAATGATTTCTACCGAACAGAGCGTCTTCTCCCCCAAACGGGAAATGATAGCATGAAGTTTAACTATAATGGCATCTCTCAATTTTCATCCATACGTAATCGATCATCTAGTAGTTTACTTGATCGACTAGGATTTCAATCAAATGGTACAAATCTCAATCTGCGTTACCAGAATAATACTATCATTGCAGATAGCCTGTTTGCTGTGAAATATAATCTTAGTCAATCGGATCCTCAAAAATTTGGTTTTACCAAAGAAAAAACATCAAATGATACTTCGCTTTACAAAAATACCTTCGCTTTACCATTAGGTATTCTTACCAATGATATTTACAGGAATGTCAACTTTACTGTAAATACACTTGACAATCAAGCAAGTTTTTTAAATCAATTATCCGGTCTATCAGAAACTTATTTTCAGCGCTTAAATAAGCAACCCTTGACGTCATTGACAACTTTATCAAATACTATTAATCTCAAACCTGATCAATCTAATATAACAAAGATAAGCTATCAAGTCACAATTCCTTCCCACCAGCAAGTCTATGTTAGCCTTCCAAATCTTAACATTTCAGATAGTAATCAAAAAGAGGTAACTGTTTCTCATAAGGATAACTCACAGACCTTCACAACTGATAATGCTTATACTTTCTTTAACATTGGTTATTTTGAAAATGCCCAAACAGCTACTATTACCCTAACTTTTCCTGCTAATAGTACTGTTAGTTTTGATTCTCCCAATTTTTATGGTCTTGATACACTATCTTATCAAAAAGCTATAAAAAGCCTTAAGCAGCAAAAAACGCATACAAAGACAGAAGCCAATAATGTTTTAACAACTTATCATGCTAAGCGTGACTCTTCAGTAGTTTACACCTTACCCTTTGATAAAGGATGGCAAGCAACAGTTAATGGTAAAAGAGCAAAAATCCGGCGAATTCAAAAAGGATTAATGGCTGTTGACGTTCCTAAAAGTAGGGGAACTATTAGGCTTAGCTTTACGCCTCAAGGTCTAAAAGAAGGCAACCTACTATCACTATTAGGACTAGGATTATTTATTTGTTATAACGTAATAACTAAGCTAATCTCTTCTAAACATAAAAAAGTATCACAATAAAGAACAGGAGCTAGAATTTGTTCTAGCTCCTGTTCTTTATTTTATAAAATAAAAATAAAAAGCTGAGTACACTCAGCTTAAGATAGTCCGTACGGGATTCGAACCCGTGTTACCGCCGTGAAAAGGCGGTGTCTTAACCCCTTGACCAACGGACCATAGGTGTTATCTTTAACACTCTTATTATTATAGCAAATAAAATTTCTTTGTCTAGCCCTTTTTTCAATTTTTTTTACTTTTTTTACTTTTTTTACTATTGCAGATTAGATTATTTTTTGATAAACTAATGTGGTTGATAAAGGTCCCATAGCTCAGCTGGATAGAGCATTCGCCTTCTAAGCGAACGGTCGCAGGTTCGAATCCTGCTGGGATCAAAAAATAAGCAATCAGAAGAAAATTCTGATTGCTTTTTTATTTCTAGCCCTTATTTATGATAGGGACTGCCTTGCTGAATCATAAAAGC
This sequence comes from Streptococcus pluranimalium, assembly GCF_002953735.1. Taxonomy (NCBI): domain Bacteria; kingdom Bacillati; phylum Bacillota; class Bacilli; order Lactobacillales; family Streptococcaceae; genus Streptococcus; species Streptococcus pluranimalium. The sequence continues at coordinate 2,062,721 of NZ_CP025536.1, forward strand.
ACGATAAATCTGCTCAACAAGTACTAGACGCATTAGTTGATGAGGTAATGTTAATAAACCAAAGCTCATTAAGTGACTAGCTCTTTTTTTAACACGCGCATCTAGCCCTAGACTACCGCCAATGATAAAAGTAATGGTGGAACTACCAGCTAAAGTAAGTTTAGACATCTGATTAGCAAAATCTTCCGATGACGATTGTTTTCCTTCAATTGCTAAAGCTATAACATAGTCTCTATCACCAATTTTAGCTAAAATTTTATCGCCTTCTTTTGCTAAAATGTTGTTATTTTCCGCTGGACTTGCTTGATCGGGCGTTTTTTCATCAGGTAATTCAATGATTTCACATTTAGTGAAACGTCCCATACGCTTAACATACTCCGCAATGCCATCTTTTAAGTATTTTTCTTTTAATTTTCCGACACAAATAATCTTGATTTTCATGATCTGATTATAACATATACACACACTTTTAACATCTTATCCACATACTAATTTCCCAATAAAACTATGACTTTGCTTTTTATTTAAAGGATTTCCACAACTTTTAAAAACTTATCCACAACCTGTGGATACTTTTCTTTTTCAAATCTTTAAGATATAATTAAGACACTTAAATTATCATTTTAGACAACAAATTAGTAATCTAAAAATAGATAGGGGCGATTTCATTTGAAACAAAAATCAAATAACCATGGATTTCAAAGGATAATTCTAATAATCCTATTAGCAATACTCTCAGGCATGGCAGGAGCTTATCTCATGCTCTATTTTTCCAATAACCTGTCAACTCCTTTGAATAATTCGCAAGCCAAAGCCAAAACAAGCAATGTGGTTTACAATAATACTACCAACACGACTAAAGCAGCCAAAAAAGTCCAAGATGCTGTTGTATCAGTTATTAACTACCAAAAGAATACCGATTCTTCTTTAAATGATCTTTATAGTCAAATGTTTGGTGGAGACAATGATAAGCGTTCTGAAGATGATTTGAGTGTCTACAGCGAAGGCTCTGGCGTTATTTATCGAAAAGAAGGTGGATCAGCTTACATCGTCACTAACAATCACGTTATTGATGGAGCTGAAAATATTGAAATTATGCTTGCTGATGGAACAAAAGTCGTCGGAGAACTTGTTGGATCTGATACTTACTCCGATTTAGCTGTTGTCAAAATTTCTGATGAAAAAGTATCTACAGTTGCGGAGTTCGCAGACTCTGATAAATTAAACGTTGGAGAAGTAGCGATTGCAATGGGTAGCCCTCTAGGAAGTGAATATGCTAACTCTGTTACACAAGGAATTGTGTCAAGTCTAAGCCGCACAGTAACGCTTAAAAATGAGGAGGGTGAAACCATTTCAACCAATGCTATCCAAACAGATGCTGCCATCAACCCTGGCAACTCTGGTGGTGCTTTGATTAATATTGAAGGACAAGTTATTGGTATCAATTCAAGTAAAATCTCATCTACCTCAACTGCTCGCGAAGCCGTAGAAGGCATGGGATTTGCTATCCCATCTAATGATGTCATCAAAATTATCAATCAGTTAGAAAAAAATGGACAAGTAACTCGCCCAGCACTAGGCATCTCTATGGCGAATCTTAGCGATCTCTCAACAAGTGCTATCTCAGAGCTTAATATTCCAAATAAGCTCACTGGAGGTATTGTTGTTGCCACTGTTCAAGATAAAATGCCTGCCTCAGGTAAACTGAAACAATATGACGTCATCACTGAAATTGATGGTGAAGAAATAACATCAACCAGTGATTTACAAAGTATTCTTTATGGTCACGAAATTGGCGATACGATTAAAATCACCTATTATCGTGGTAAAGATAAACAAACCACTGACATTAAATTAAGCAAGTCAACACAAGATTTAGAAAACAACTAAGAAAAGCCCTAATGGGCTTTTTCAATAGTTTATAACCTTAGGATAATAATACTATGGAAGATATTTTAAAAGACATACAAATCAGTGATATTACAACAAATCCTAACCAACCTCGGCACCATTTCAATGAAGAGGAGATTAAAGAACTTGCTGAATCAATAGCAAATAATGGACTGATCCAACCTATTATCGTTAGACCTTCTGATATTATTGGATACGAACTAATTGCTGGAGAAAGGCGTCTAAGAGCTCATCAATATCTTGGCAAAAAATCTATTAAAGCTGTTATTACCGATAAAAGTTATCAAGAAAGTATGAAGCAAGCTCTTATCGAAAATCTTCAAAGAGCTGACTTGAATCCCATTGAAGAAGCTAAGGCTTACCAAAATATACTTGATAAATTAGAGCTCACCCACCAAGAATTAGCTATTAGTGTCGGAAAATCTCGTCCCTATATTTCTAATCAATTGCGCTTACTCCAACTTTCTAAAACTTGGCAAAATGCTATTCGAAAAGGGGTGGTTATGCCAGGCCATGCACGACTGATTCTAAACCTCTCAACAAAAGAGCAAGACATCTGGCTAAATGATATTATTAGTCAACAATTAAGTGTACATCAATTAGAACAGAAATTAAAACAAGAGCGTCATTCGCCTTCTTCCAAAGAAAAAGTCATTTTTCAAGATCATCTCGAAAAAGAACTGCAAAAATCACTTGGTTTAGAAGTTAGCATTTCAGGATTTCAGCAAAAAAAAGGACAACTATCGATTAGCTTCGCAAATGAAGAAGAATTCAACAGAATTATCAACAAGCTAAAATAGATTGTTAGTTTCAATATTTTAAAATAGCACTTATACACAATAAAAAAACAAAAGAAGCCTTTATTAGTAAGGCTTCTTTTTATTTTCCACA